>CALAQT010000481.1 GCA_937888775.1 uncultured Actinomycetes bacterium
GGTCGCGCTCAGGCTGCTCGGTCGCGCTCGGGCGGCTGGCGCCGGGCCCGGTCGCGTTCAGACGGCCAGGGCGGGGTGACCGGCGATCACGCGGTCAAAGCGCCAGCCAAGCAGCTGATCCGAGTCGCCTGCGAGCCCGACGACGGTGGCGCCGGTTTGTTGCTCGATCCTGGCCAGCAGCTCGGCGATGCGATCGCGCCGGTCAAGGCCCGGCAGCGAGTCATCAAAGGCCCAGTCGCGGTCGCCGTCCTTGAGCAACACCGTCACTCGATCCGGCCGCCAGTTTGCGATCTCCTCCAGCAGTTGTGCGTCGGTGTCGGAGGGTCCGACGATTGCCAGTAGGTCACTCATGGAAGCTAGTCTCGTGCGCTTGCGTAAAGAGCGGCTGAACGATCTCGAACAATTCACGCATGGTTTCAGCGCCAGCTAGTGTGCACTAGGCTCGTGGCTGGGATGCCAGAGCTGCCTGAAGTGGAGATCACCGCGCGGGTCGTCGGCGCGGCCGTCGCGGGGGCGCGGGTGCAATCGGCGCTCGCGCCGGGGATCAACGCGTTGCGGACCTACGATCCGCCGCTGGTGGCGATCGAGGGACTTGCGATCCAGGGGATAGGCCGGCGCGGCAAGCTGTTCCTGGTGCAGCTCGAGTCCGAGCTGACCGCGTTGATCCATCTGATGTCGGCCGGGCGCCTGCAGCTCTTCGAACAGCGGGGGTCGCTGCGCGACCGGGCCTCACGGCTGCTGGTGCGTCTGGACGACGGGCGCGAGCTGCGTCTGCGCGAATTCGGGACCAAGCAGGCGGCCTGGGTGAAGCTGCTCACGCACGCTGGCCTGGAGTCAGAGGAGACGCTGGCCACACTGGGCCCCGACGCGTGGCCCGATCCGCCCGCCTTCGGGCCGCTGCTCGACGTGCCACGACCCCTGTATGCGCTGTTGCGCGACCAGCGCGTGATCGCCGGCATCGGGCGCTCATGGGTCGATGAGATCCTGCACGCGGCCAAGCTGTCGCCGTTCAAGCGCGGCTCAGAGCTCGACGCTGGGGAGGCCGACCGCCTGCGCCAGGCCACGGTCGGCCGGTTGGGCGAGGTGATCGCCTATTACGAGGAGCATGTGTCGTTGCCGATCCCAGACAAGCTGCCGATGCCGCTGACCGTCCACCGCCACAACGGCGAGCCCTGCCCACGTTGTGGAGACCGGCTGGAGGCGGTCTTCTACGAGGACTACGTGATGTGCTACTGCCCCACCTGCCAGACCGAGGGCAAGCTGCTCAAGGACAGGCGCCTGTCGCGTCTGCTTAAGTAACGGTCATGGCTCCTGAGATCGGCGATAGCGCACCAGACTTCACGCTTCCCGACCAGGCCGGCAATCCGCTCTCGCTGTCGGACCTCCGAGGCAAGACCGTGGTCCTCTACTTTTACCCAAAGGCTGATACCCCAGGGTGCACAACGCAGGCGTGCGGTGTGCGCGACCATCGACCGGACTACGAGCAGTCCGGCGCCGTCGTCCTGGGGGTGTCGCCGGATCCGGTCAAGGCGATCAGCAAGTTCGACCAGAAGTTCGAGCTCGGCTTCCCGCTGCTGGCCGACGAGCAGCACGAGGTGGCCGAGGCCTATGGGGTCTGGGTCGAGAAGTCGATGTACGGACGCAAGTACATGGGCATGGAGCGCTCGACGTTCGTGATCTCGCCGGAGGGAACCGTGCGCGCGGTGTTCAGGAAGGTCAAGCCGGCCGAGCACGACAAGCTGGTCCTTGCCGCGCTCGGCGACTAGCGGCGGCTCGGGCGCGTACCACAGAAGCTCTCGCGCGGGGGGCGCTTTAGCGAATACCGGCGGCGCGGGCGCTGACTACTGCAGGCCCTCGCGCGCTTCGCGTACGAGCGTTACAGCCTCGGGGAAGATGACCGCCATCACGGAGCGAAGCTGCTCTGCTTGCTGGTCAGTCGTGCCCTGAATATTGGCGCGATTCATCGCCGCGACGGTCAGATCAACCGCCAGCTTGATCGCGTTGTCGGCCCAGGCCAAGCGCTGGGCGCCCTGCATCTGCTCCGCGAACTCGCCCAGCCTGCGCTGGAGCTCGTCCGGGTCGCCAAACATTCCTCCGAAGCCACTGCCTTCCATATCGTCAATGGTAGCTGGCCCGCCCAATCGGCTCCAGGGTCACTTCAAAACCGGTCCACGCGCACTGCAAGACGGCTCCACGGCTAGCATAGGCGCGGCAATGACCGCTGACGAGCAGCTCCTCTACGAGACTCGCGTTCGCAACCGCCAGGCCGTGGTTTCGGGGCTCGCCGCGATCCTGCTGCTGGCGGGCGCGATCGTTCAGCTCTCAGGCCCCCACACTGCGGTCGACGAGCTGACGGTCGATCTGATCACGGCCAACAAGCGCTTCCCGCTCGATCTGATCGCCGCGGTGCTCAACGCCGTGGGTTCCCTCGCCGTGGCCTGGACGCTCACGTTCCTGTTTCGCTCGTCCAGCGCACGCAGGCCGGAACTGAGAACGTTCATCAAGTACATCGCGATCGCGGGGGGCGTGCTCGCCGCGATCACCGGGGTGGTCTACGCGATCGTGGTGGCCATCAAGGTGCACGAGTTCGTCACGACGGGCGCGCAGACCTACGACGAGGCCAATCACCTGACCAGCTCAGCCGGACTGCTGGCGCTACAGCTCTTCGGCCAGGCCGCGGCGCTGCTGCTGGCGATCGGCTTCGTGCTGGTGTCTTTGAACGCCATGCGCGTCGGCCTGCTTTCACGTTTCATGGGCTACCTGGGGATCTTCGCCGGTGTGCTGGTGCTGTTCCAGATCACCCAGGTCCCGATCGTGCAGGCCTACTGGCTGCTGGCGTTCGCCTACCTCGTTTCCGGTCGCTGGCCGACCGGTGTGCCCCCGGCTTGGCGCAGCGGGCGCGCCGAGCCGTGGCCGTCTTCGCAGGAGATGCGAGCCAACCGGCTTGCAGCCGGCGGCAACGGACGAGCCAAGCCCTCGGCCACGCCGGCGCCTGAGACGGTCGGAGCGTCGGGGATGCCCGGCGGTCGGACTCGATCCGGCGCTTCCAAGCGTAAGCGCAAGCGCCGCAGCTAAGGGCCCGCGAGCCCGACGGCTGGCGGCCCGCGAGCCCGACGGCTGCCGGCCCGCGAGCCTCTTTGCGCCACGGGTCAAGCGCGGCTGGTCCCTGTGGGGCTCGGCCAGCGGTTGCCGCTCGTCGTCTGATCCAGACCGCTGGCGCCGCCTACATGCCCGCTAGACGATCCGCACTTGCAAAGTATCGGGAGGAATGGTGGCTTTGCCCGTCTCGTAATCACCGAGTAGAGGAGAGAGAGATGGAAGCCAGCCGCGTTCCGCGTGAAGCGGATGTTGCACCCGCGACCTCGGACCCGCCGGTCGCAGGTTGGACCCCGGCGAACCCCGCTGCGTTGGGCCTAACGGGCTTTGCCACCACAACGTTCGTGCTGAGCGTGATCAATGCCGGCCTGGTCGGAGGCGCGGCCGGATCGTTCCCGGCGGTGTTCGGCCTGACCCTGGCTTACGGCGGCCTTGCCCAGCTGATCGCCGGGATCTGGGAGTTCCGGACCGGAAACACCTTCGGTGCTGTCGCGTTCACGTCATACGGCGCGTTCTGGATCTCGTTCTACGTCCTGGCCCATTCCAGTCTTGGCGCCGTCCCGAAGAACGAGATCTTCAGCCTGATCGGCTTGTTCCTGTATGCCTGGACGATCTTCACCGCCTTCATGTTCATCGCGTCGCTGAAGACGAATGGCGTCGTCGCGATTGTGTTCCTGCTGCTGGTGGTGACATTCATCTTCCTGGCGATCGGCAACTCGGCGCTGGCCGGCGGAACCGTCCTCACCAATGGCACGATCAAGATCGGCGGATACCTCGGCATCATCACGGCGCTGGCCGCGTGGTATGGGTCGGCGGCGATCGTGATCAATGAGACGTGGGGTAGGACGGTGCTGCCCCTCTTCCCGATCGGCGGCTGACTCCAGAAGTTCGCTATCTCCAGCCAAACTCGGGTACAACTAACCGTAGACACAGCCGCACATCTGCGGCCAGCCAGGGCGCCGGCGACCTCGCCGGCGCTCTTCGCTGGCCCGGGTTTAGGCGCCAGGTTCGTATAAGGAGAGGCTTGTATGGCAGACACGGCAACGACTGCGCCCGACGAGAGCACCCTCGAGTCTCAGCTCGAGGGGATGCTGGAGATCGAGAAGTTCGATCCGCCCGAGGGATTCCGTGAGCACGCGCTGCTCAGCGACGACTCGGTCTACGAGGAGGCCGAGCGCGATTACCTGGCGTGGTGGACCAAGCAGGCCAAGGAGTTGCACTGGTTCAAGGAGCCGACGGAGATCCTCGACGACTCCAACCCACCCTTCTACAAATGGTTCGCCGACGGCAAGATAAACGCGTCCTACAACTGCCTGGACCGCCACGTGGAGGCCGGCAACGGCGAGCGCGTCGCCTTCTACTGGAGCGGTGAGGAGGGCGAGGAGCGCGAGCTGACCTACGCCGAGCTGCACCGTGACGTGCAGCGGTTCGCCAACGCGCTGAAGGACTTGGGGATCGAGAAAGGCGACATCGTCGGGATCTATCTGCCAATGATCCCCGAGGTCGTGGTGGCGATGCTGGCCTGCGCACGCATCGGAGCCCCGCACAACGTCGTGTTCGGAGGCTTCTCGGTCGATTCGGTCAAGGAGCGGATGGAGTTCTCCCACGCCAAGGCGCTGATCACGGTCGACGGCGCGCGGCGCAAGGGCAAGACCGCCCCGATCAAGCAGCAGATCGACGCAGTGATGGGCGACCTGGAAACGCTGCAGCACATCGTCGTGGTCCAGAACACCAAAGCCGAATGCGAGATGAGGGACGGCCGTGACGTTTGGTTTCACGAGATCTGCGATGCCGCCGATCCCGAGTGCCCGGCGGAGGAGCTCGACGCCGAGCACCCCTTGTACGTGCTCTACACCAGCGGCTCGACCGCCAAGCCCAAGGGCGTCCTGCACACCACCGGCGGGTATCTGACCGGAGCCAGCGCCACGCACCGGCTCGTGTTCGACCTCAAGCCCGATCAGGACGTCTTCTGGTGCTCGGCCGACGTCGGCTGGGTCACCGGGCACTCCTACATCGTCTACGGCCCGCTGGCCAACGGCGCGACCAGCGTCATGTATGAGGGCGCGCCCGACTATCCCCACAAGGGGATCTGGTGGGAGCTGTGCGAGCGCTACGGCGTGACGCTGTTCTACACGGCTCCGACCGCGATCCGCGCCTGCATGAAGTGGGGCCCGGAGCACGTCGAGAAGCGCGACCTGTCAAAGCTGCGCCTGCTGGGGACGGTCGGCGAGCCGATCAACCCCAAGGCCTGGCTCTGGTACCACAAGGTGGTGGGCGGCGAGCGGTGTCCGATCGTCGACACCTGGTGGCAGACCGAGACCGGCGCGATCATGATCACTCCGTTGCCGGGGATCGTCGCGACCAAGCCGGGCTCGGCGACTCGAGCTTTCCCCGGCGTCTTCGCCGAGGTGGTGGACGAGCGTGAGGGCAAGCCGCTTGCCCAAGGGCAGGGCCTGCTGGTACTCAAACGCCCGTGGCCCTCGATGTTGCGCGGGCTGTACAAGGAGGACGATCGCTTCGTCGAGACGTACTTCTCCAGGTTCGGCAAGGAGACATATCTCGTCGGAGACGCTGCGCGCAAGGACAAGGACGGCTATTTCTGGATCATCGGCCGCATCGATGACGTCGTCAACGTCTCGGGCCACCGTCTCTCGACGGCCGAGGTGGAGTCCGCGATCGTCTCGCACCAGAAGGTCGCCGAGGCGGCGGTGATCGGGCAGGCCGACGAGGACAGCGGCCAGGCGATCTGCGCGTTCGTGACCTTGCAGGGGACGATCGAGGGCACCGACGCGCTGGTCGATGAGATCCGTGCCCAAGTGGCCGACCGGATCGGCAAGTTCGCGCGTCCCAAGCGGATCATCTGGGCCGACGACCTGCCCAAGACGCGCAGTGGGAAGATCATGCGTCGCCTGCTCCGGGACATCGCCGAAGGTCGCGCGCTGGGCGACGTCACGACGCTGCGCGATCCTGACGTGATGGAGCAGCTGGAGGGCAAGATCAACGAAGAGCAGTCGGAGGGCTGATTCCGGCCCCGGCATCGTGGCCTCCGCGCATAGGCGGTGGCCACGATGCGCCCGGCCGTCTCAGACGCCGAGCCGTCTCAGACCCCGAGCCGTCTCAGACCCCGAGCCGCCGGCCGAGCGCGGCTGCGTGTCGGCGGGCGACCGGAATCGTCTGACCGCCGGGGAAACTGAGCTCGGCGGTTCCGCCGAGCAGCGGTCGAAGCTCCACCGCTCGCGGCAGGTTGGCGACGTACTGCCGATGAACGCGGACGAACCCGAACGGCTCCCAGCGGCGCTCGATCTCGGCCAGCGTCGCCCGCAGGAGGTAGCGGCCGTCTTCGCCTACGACGCGCACGAAATCCCCGTAGGACTGGACATAGAGGATCGCGCTTCTGGCGATCAGCCGGGTGGCGCCGGTACGGACATTGGCCACCGCGACCATCCCGCTGTCCGATTCGGCCGCAGAGTGGTGGCCGGGCTGCGGATCAGCGGCTCCAGCCGACTCGACCGCGGCGGCGACGCGCGCCACCGCCTCCTCCACCCTTCGTCGGCTGACCGGTTTGAGCAGGTAGTCCAGCGCTCGCAGCTCGAATGCGTCAACCGCTGCGCTGTCGTATGCGCTGACGAACACCAACTGTGGTGCGGCCTCAAAGCGTCGCAGCACGCGTCCGAGCGCCAGCCCGTCGAGGTCTGGCATGCGCACGTCGAGAAAGATCGCGTGATACCGGTGAGCGGTGGCCTTCACGAGCGCATCGTGCCCGTCGAACGCGCACTCCACGCTGCTCACGCTGTGACAGCTGCGCAGGAGTCGGGCCAGGTCCTGCAGCTGGGTCTGCTCGTCGTCTACGGCGAGGATCGTGAGTTGATCACTGGTCACGGCTGGCCCGCCACCGCCGCGACCGGCTCGTGGTCGGGGAGCTCGCCGTGCAGATTTGGCACAGTCATGACCGCCGTCGTACCCTGCCCGAGCCGGGATTCGATCGCCAGCGCGTAGCGCTCACCGAAGGTGGCTCTCAGCCGCGCGTCGACGTTGGATAGACCAATCCCGCCGCCGGCGCCGGCCAGCACGGCTCCTACCCGCTCCGGAGCGATGCCGATGCCGTCGTCGTTGACGCGCAGCTCCACGTCGCCGCCGCGCAGCACGCGGGCCACGATCGTGATCCGGCCGGTTCCGGCTCGTCGCTCCACGCCATGGCGGATCGCGTTCTCCACCAGCGGCTGGACCGACATCGCCGGCACCACGGCCTCCCTTGCGTCAGGCGCCACGTCCACCGTCACGTGCAGGCTGTCACGGAAGCGAGCCTGCTCCAGACGCAGATAGCGCTCCACGTGGTCGACCTCTTCGGCGAGCGTGACGTAGGAGCGTCCGTCGCGGAACAGATAGCGCGTGAACTCCGCGAAGTCGATCAGCAGCTCACGCGCTTCCTCCGGACGCGCGTGGATGTCGCCCGCTACGGCGGCGAGCGCGTTGTAGATGAAGTGTGGTGAGATCTGAGCCCGCAGCGCACGCAGCTCAGCGCGCGCCAAGCGCTCCTCCTGCTCGGCCACCACCGACAGCTCGACTTGGGCCGAGACGAGGCTCGCCGCCTCCTGCACGACGCGCAGCTCGTCCTGGCTGGGACGACCGACGGAGCGATAGAAGGCGATCAAGGTCCCGGCCCGCTTGCCCTGCACCATCAACGGCGCCAGCACGGCCGATCGCAGCGGACAGCTTGGATCGGACGAGACCAGACGCGGCACGATGTGAACCCGGTCATCAGGCGTGCGGGCCAGCAGCCGGGAGAGCAGATCTCCGGGACGGACCTGCTCGCGTCCCTCGCCATCGATCGCCAGCACCGCGCGCGTGTCCGCCAGCGCGATCGCCGCCGAGCCGGTCAACGCTCGCAGGTGGGGAACCGCCTGGGCCGCCGAGCGGGAGTGAAGGCCACGGCGCAGCAGCGGTAGCGTCGAACTGGCCGCGTGCAGGGCCGATTGCATCCCGGCGGCCAGCGGCGTGTGGACAACCCGCGGCGTGCGAACCACTCGCCATACAACCACGGTCGTGGCGGCCAAGCCGATTCCGAGCAGCACGCCCAGTGCGAAGTTCATGAAACCGCGTCTAGCTTACTCGCGCGTCGAGACTGCGCGCGCTTGGCGCCGGTTTGGCGTATTCCCGCTTGTGCCAGGACGCGTTGGGAGAGATGATGAGCAAATGACCACTACATCCCCGATCTCTTCGTACGACGACGCCTGCACGAGTCACCGCTGGGAGGTGCCCGAGCACTACAACATCGCCGCCGACGTCTGCGACCGCCATCCCCGTGACAAGCTCGCGATGATCCACGAGGATTTTCAGGGCACCGTGCGCCGGATCACCTGGGGTGAGCTGCAGGACGCATCCAACCGGTTCGCCAACGTGCTGACCGCGCACGGCGTGCGCAAGGGCGACCGCGTGGCCATGCTGCTGCCGCCGACACCGGAGACGGCGGCCGCGTTCTTTGGCACCTGGAAGGTGGGGGCGATCCTGCTCTCGATGTCGGTCCTCTACGGCGACGAGGGAATCCGTCACCGCGTCAGCGACTCACAGCCCAAGGTGCTGGTGACCAACGCCGCCAACGCCGACCGGATCGAGCGCTCGCTGGTCGAGCAGGTGCTGGTCCTCGACGACGACCTGCTGAGCCGCGGATCGAGCTCGTTTGACCGGCTCGACACCCTGGCCGAGGATCCGGCGCAGCTGTACTACTCCTCGGGCACGACCGGACTCGCGAAGGGGATCCTCCACGCGCACCGCTACATCCTCGCCCACGAGGAGTTTCTCTACTGCCACGACGTGCGCGTCGGCGAGACGTTCCACGGCATGGGGGAGTGGGCTTGGGCCGCCGGCATCGCGCCGCTGCTCGGTCCGTGGCGCTACGGAGCCGTGCAGGCTGTGTACCAGCGTGAGGGGGGATTCGATCCCGCCAAGCAGCTCGACTTTCTCTCCCGCCACGAGGTCAGCAACGTGTTCGGCACGCCGACGGCGATCCGCTCGATGATGTCGATCTCGGATGCCGGCACCCGTTACCCGCAGAAGTTCCGGATCGTCTGCTCGGCGGGCGAGCCGCTCAACCCGGAGGCGATCCGCTGGTTCCGTGAGCAGTACGGCGTGACGGTGCTCGACTACTACGGGCTGACGGAGTCCTATCCGCTGTGCGCCAACTTCCCGTTCATGGAGGTGCGTGAGGGCTCGATGGGCAAGCCGATGCCCGGCTGGGAGGTGGCGATCCTCGATCAGGAAGAAAAGCCTGTCACCCAGGGCGAGCGGGGCGAGATCTGCCTGCGGGCTCGCTCAAATCCGCATTATCCGCTGGGCTACTGGAACCGGCCCGCCGAGGACTCAGAGGAGGTGTTCGGTGGTCAGTGGTTTCACACCAAGGACGCGGCCAGCACCGACCAGGACGGCTACTACTGGTACGAGGGTCGCGCCGATGACGTGATCATCTCGGCCGGTTATCGGATCGGCCCGTTCGAGGTGGAATCGGCGTGTCTGGAGCACCCGGCCGTCGCCGAGGCGGCGGCTGTTGCCGTACCTGACGAACGGCGCGGCAACGTGGTCAAGGCGTTCGTCGTGCTCGCCGCCGGGTATGAGCCGAGTGACGGACTGGCGGAGGACATCAAGGCCTACGTACGTGACCATCTGTCTGCCTATGCCTACCCGCGCGTGGTGGAGTTCGTCCCGGATCTACCCAAGACGCTGACGGGCAAGATCAGACGGATCGAGTTACGCCAGCGCCAAGCCTGAGCGGCTGCGGGGCGCTGAGCTCGGACTGGGACGCGGGGACGGCTTCGCGCGGGTCCGCTTCAGGAACCGGCGGTGGCGCGCGACTGACTACGCATCTCGGACAGGATGCGCTCCAACCGGGGCTCTGTGTCCGTGTCGACGTGCGCCATCGCAGCGGCCACTGCCGGATGCACGGCGGCGATCTGGGCGTGCATCTCGTGTGCCACCGCTCGATAGCTCGGATGCCCCTCACGGCCTGAGCGCAGCTCGATCAGCTGCATCGCCTCACGCGCGTTGAGATCGAGGATGAAGCGGAGCCGGTAGCCGAGGCACAGCGCGTAGGGCGCGGCTGTTTCCAAGCCGCTGTCGGCCAGGCGCGCGTACTCCCGCGCCGAGAGCTCGAGCGCGCGCTGGTAGGCCGCCCCGCAACCTGCGAGCGTCACCTGCTCAGGCACGTCGGCGCCGAGGTCGGGAGTTAGCGCCTGCCATTGCACGGTCAACATCCGGTGGCGCTGGAGGTCACGGAAGGCGCCGTAGTCAGAAACGATCTCAAAGCGGTAGCCCAGCGCCTCAAACCCCCGTCCGGGCCGGTGACGCCGATTGGCCCGAGCTCCGACCAGATCGGACAGCAGCTCGGCGCGCGCGGGTGCCGACAGCGACTCGACCGAGCGCCGGATGCTCGGCTCGGAGGCCGCCGATGACTCGAACAGCAGCGCGGTGAGCAGGTCATCCTCGTCGCCATGCACGCTCAGCAGCCTGACTGACGGCCCGGGGCGGTCATCCTCATCGCCTCCGTGCAGTCCAAGGCGGTCGGCCCAGTGCGCTCCGGCCCGCGCCCGCGATTGAAGGTAGCCGATCCACTCGCCGCCGCGGTCGGGCCGCTGCACCCGCGCGACGAAGCTCGGCATCACCGTCTGCACCTCGGCCAGGATCATCGCCCCGTACTGGCGCGCCTCGGGCAGCGGGTGCGCGAGCAGATGCAGGATCAGCTGCTCGTAGGTCTGACCGGTGGCGAAGATGCCCATGTGCGAGAGCGAGCTCGCCGGCAGCAGGCCCCTCAGGAGATCCAGCGCCTTAGCCTTGATCGCCCGCGCATAGGCCGCCGCCGGTTCATCGCCGGCACGTTGGTACTCGCTCTGCGCCCAGGCGATCACCTTCGGAAGCGCCGTCGCGTAGGTCGCAAACAGGTCGTCCATCGCCTGGACGTACTGGGGGCCCAGCTCTGGATCACGGTAGTAGCGATAGCCGCCCGGCGGGGTCGGCATCGGGGAGTCGTAGGCGATGTAGCGCGTGGACTGCTCCAGGTAGGCGCCCAGCCGCGGGCGCTGGAGCACCTTGGTGAGGACGTTGGAGACCCACTCGCAGGCCATGTGCGCGCCTCCGAGCTGAGCGACCGAGTCGTCGCCGTAGCCGAGGAAGATCCGTTCATACAGCTGCGCGGCGCGGCCGCCGCGCACCTCCTCCGTCACGGCGACGGCGTCGGGGAGATCGTCGGCGAACTCCTCCAGGAACATCCGCCGCAGCGTTCCGGGGTAGCGCGAGTAGCGCGCGAACAGCGCGCCCTTGACGGTCTCCGGCAGGTTGATCAGCGCGAACACCGGCCGGTCGACGTTGCTGAAATGCGCGCTCAGGCGAGCGCGCTCAGGCTCGGTGAAGGTCTCGACCGGGTACTGCACGGCGGCCGATCGTAGCGGTGCCGGCGGCGACTTCACGAGCCGCCCGCCCGCCGGTCACTTTCTCTAGCGATCATCGGGCGGTGCCCGAACCCCGGCGAGAACGCGAACCACGGGTGCGCCTTCTCGCCGCGCCTCCGGCGGATACGACCCGTCCGGCTCGACCGCGGCTACCAGCCTCCGCGATGCACGACCTCGGCCAGCGGTCGGCGATCGGGACGCTTGATCGGCGCCAGCGGACGGCCGGCCGGATAGCCGAGGTCGATCATGTAGGCGACGTAGCGATCCTCGGGCAGTCCGAGGATCTCTCGTGCCTGGTCCTGGTCGCCGACGGCCGAATGGCCCGAACCGATCCCCAGGTCGGCGGCGGCGACCAGCATCGCCATCGTCGCCTGTCCGAGATCGTAATTGGCCCGCTCGCGCACGGTCGCGTCATTGGTGTCGGCCAGCACGAGAGCGATCGTCGCCGCCGAACCGGCGACATGCCCGGCGCCGCGCCAGACCTGGGCCAAGCGCCCCAGCTGCTCGGGGTCGGTCACCACGACGAAGTCCCACGGCTGCCAGTTGCGCGAGGACGGCGCGCGGCGACCGGCCTCCAGGATCCGGTCCAGGTCGTCGTCGGCCAGCGGCCGAGGCTCGAACTCGCGCACGTTTCGTCGTGAGGTGATCGCATCCCAGGTTTCCATGGCCTTGGGCTCCTTGTCGTGGGTCTGCCATCAGACTGTAGGTCGTGGCGCTCGAACACGTGGACGTGTAATCGTCGGTGCGGGGCGGCTTGATTCTCTTCGGGGCGTGCCCGCAAACGGGGACGGGCCTAGAAGATCCCGCCGATTGCCTGCCCGGCGTGGGCCGCGAGGTCGAACAGGGGCGTCGGGAAGACCCCAAAGAAGATGCTCGCCGCCGCGAACACCAGCGCCACGAGCGCCAGCTCGCCGTAGGGCACCGCCCGGGCCGAGCTCGCCCAGCCCGCGGCTCCGCCCGCGGCTCCGTCCGCCTGCGCCGAGCCACCCGCGATCGGCGCCAGCCCTCTCGGCCCCGCCGTCATCCCCGGGCCAGGACCGACGCTCGCCACCGGCGCGCTCAACGGGACGCTCATCCAGATCGTTGCCACCACGCGGAGGTAGTAACCGAGCGAGATCATCGAGCCGATTACGAGCACGATCGCCAGCCAGGTGTAGTCACCGTCGATCAGCGCGTGGATCAGCTGGAACTTGCCGATGAACCCGACCGTGCCCGGGATCCCGGCCAGCGACAGCATCGCGATCGTCAGCGGCCAGGCCAGCCACGGCCGTCGGGCGCCGAGGCCGGCCAGCGCCGAGATCTCGTCGCCGTCGGCGCGCTCCTGCTGCTGGGCGATGATCACCGCGAAGGCGGCAAGGTTCATCGCCAGGTAGACCGCCAGGTAGAGCACCGTCGCCTGGACCCCGAGCTGGCTGCCGACCACAACTCCCCCGAGCATGTAGCCGGCCTGTGCGACACCCGAGTATCCCAGCATCCGCTTCAGTGAAGATTGCCCGAGCGCCCCGACGTTGCCGACCAGGATCGTGATCGCGGCGATCGTCGCCACCGCCGGTGCCCAGGTGTTCTGCGCACCGATTCCCGCGACGTCGAAGAAGCGCAGGAATACGCCCAGCGCGGCGGCCTTGGTGGCGGTGGCCATGAACGCGGTCACCGGGGTCGGCGCACCCTCGTAGACGTCGGGCGTCCACTGGTGAAACGGCGCCACCGAAGCCTTGAACGCGAAGCCGACGATCACCAGCGCAAAGCCCGTGAACAGCAGTGGATCGCCGAGCGCCCCGCCGCCGAGATTGCCGCCTGATATCGCGTTGGCGATCCCGGCGAACTCCATCGAACCGGTGGCGCCGTAGAGCAGCGCCAGGCCATAGGCGAGCGTGGCCGAGCCGACCGAGCCGATCACCAGGTACTTCAGCCCGGACTCCAGCGAGCCCTCACGACTGGCCTCCGAGGCGCACAGCACGTACAGCGGGATCGACAGCAGCTCGAAGCCGATGAACAGCGTGACCAGATTGACGGCGGAGACGAGTACGTTCATCCCCAGCACGCTGAACAGCAGCAGCGAGTGGTATTCACCGTGCCCGGCCTCCCCGGGGGCCCGGGTGCGCAGCGACATGATTACAGCGGCGATTGCCGCGACCGAGAAGATCATGTCGAGCACCAGCGCCAGCGCGTCGATCTGCAGCGCGCCGGAGATGATCAGGGCGTGGTGCTTGAAGCGCGCGATCTCGAATCCGAGCGATACCGCCAGGGTCAGGAGCGTCAGCATCGGGACCATCCGCTCGCGCGCGAGCGCACCGCGCAGCAGCCCAAGCATCAGCACCAGCAGCGCACCGACGGTCAGCGCCACGAACGGCGACAGCGCGGCCCAGTCGATGTAGGGGCCCTTGATGTGGTGGGCGGCTGCGGCCAGCGGCAGCACGGAGATCAATGAGTTCATGGCACCGCGCTCGCGGTCAGGGCTCCCTGCTGTTGCTGCTGCGCCGCCGCGATCGCCGCCTTCAGCGAGGGCTCAGAGCGCCGCAGCCCGAACTGCGGGTAGAAGGCCAGCACCAGGATCACACCGACCAGCGGCACGATCACCAACGCGTCGCGCAGGCCGATCTCGCTGGAGCGCGTGCGCTCGCTTGAGTTGTTGTGCATCGAGGTGATGTACAGCCGCAGCGAATAGACCGCGGCGCCGACAACGCCGGCCGAGGCGATCAGCGCCAGCGCCAGCTTGGCCTTGAACAGCCCCAGCAGGATCATGAACTCACCGATGAAGTTAGCCGAGCCGGGCATCGCCAGCGTAGCCAGCGTGACGATCAGGAACAGGCCGGCCAGCACCGGGGCGCGGAACGCCAGCGCTCCCATCTGGCGCAGGTCCTCCGATCCGCCGGCCCGGGCGGCGAGCGCCGCGACGATGAAGAACAGCGGCGCGGTCACCAGTCCGTGGTTGACCATCTGCAGCAGTGCGCCCTGTCCGCCCTCGGGTCGCAGCGAGAAGATCCCCAGCATGATGAAACCCAGTTGGGCGACGCTGGAGTAGGCGACAACCAGGCGCGCGTCGGGGGTGGTGAACGCCACCGCGGTCGCCCACAGGATCGAGACCAGCGCGATCAGCAGCATCAGCGTCTGGTAGTGCGCCGAGGCGTACGGGAACAGCGGCAGCACGATCCGCAGGAAGCCGTAGGCGGCGACCTTGGAGAGGATCCCGGAGAACACCGCGACGGCCGGGATCGGCATCGACTTGTAGCCGTCGGGCAGCCAGCCGTGAAACGGCACCAGCGGCATCTTGACCAGGAACGCGACCGCGAAGCACAGGAAGATCCAGTCCTGCGAGGTGTGCGACAGTGGAAGGCGCTGCAGCGCCGAGATTGAGAAGTTGAGCCCCGTCTGGTGCTCGCCGGCCGCCAGCACGCCGGTGGCGATCGCGGCCACCAGCATGAAGAAAGAGCCGATCAGCGTATAGATCACCAGCTTGGTCGTCGCGCGCACGCGGTCGCCGGTGCCCCACATCCCGATCAGGAAGTAGAACGGGATCAGCATCAGGTCGAAGAACGCCACGAACAGCGCCAGGTCCTGCGCGCAGAACGCGCCGAGCACCGCGCTCTCGGCCAGGCCGAAGAACAAGTAGAACAGCCTTGGGCGCTCCCACTCCCGCGTCGCCGACCACACCAGCGCGGCCGTGAACAGCACGGTGGTGAGCACGATCAGGGCAACGTTGAGCCCGTCCAGCCCGAGTTTGTAGTGGATCCCCAGCGCCGAGATCCAGACCTTGTCGGTGACGAATTGCAGTCCGGCATGTCCGAGCTTGAACCGGGCCAAGAACGAGATCGCGATCCCCAGCGTGATCACGCTGGGGATCGCGCTCGCGCGCCCGACGACCCGCCTGGGCAGCTGCGCGGCGATCAGCGCGATCACCGCCGGAAGCCAGATCAGGATCGAGAGCGTCATGGCCTGATGCTCCGGGAGGGGAGTGAGGGGTGCAGGCGGGCGTGCATCAGGATGAGGAGATCAGGAAGTAGAGGGCCAGGCCGGAGATCCCGACCACCAACGCCAGCGCGTAGTAGCGCACCAAGCCGGTCTGGGCGCGGCGCACCGCGGCCGAGGCCGCCCGCACGACGGCCACCCCGCCGCCGGTCACGCCGCCGGCGATCACCACCCGCTCCAGTACCGATTCGGCCAGGCGCCCGAGCCACAGCGCGGGACGCACGACGATCAGGTCGATCAGCTCATCGAAGTACCACTTGTTGAGGAGGAAGCGGTGCAGCGGCGCAAAGCGCTCCTGCAGCTTGGCCGAGGTGCCCGGGGCCACGACGTAGGTCCGGTAGGCGATCGAGATCCCGACGACCGCGATCAGGGCCCCGATCACCAGCCCGATCCAATCCGACGAGATGGTTGGCTCGGCGCGCGAAAGTGTGGAGTCGGCAAAGGCAGGGGCCAGGAAACGGCTGATGCCGGCGTCGATGCCCGGGATCTGGATCACGCCGCCGATCACTGCCAGTAGCGCAAGCGTCCCCATCGCGAACTTCATCGGCAGGTGCTGCTCGGCGATCGGGTGCTCGGGCCCGGGGAAGCCGACGTCGGTGTCCTCGGCCTCGCCGGTGAGCGGGTTGGTGGGAACGTCATGATGAACCTGGTGTCCGTGCTCGAGCGCCAGCGCCTCCTCGCAGGGCTCGCCGAAGAACGCGCGGAAGATCATCCGGAAGGTGTAGATCGCGGTCAGCAGCGCGCCCACGTAGCCGAGAATCCCGAGGATCTCAAAACCCCCGCCGCGATGGTCAAGGTAGGCGATGATGTCGTCCTTGGACAGCCAGCCGGAGAACGGCGGCAGCCCCGACAGCGCCAGGCCGCCGATGATGAAGCAGCCGAACGTGAACGGCAGCACCCTCCGAAAGCCGCCCATCCGATCCAGCGACTGCGTGCCGCCCATCGCGCTGATCACCGAGCCGGCCGACATGAACAGCAGCGCCTTGAAGAACGCGTGGGTCATCAGATGGAACAGGCCGGCTGAGTAGGCGCCCACCGAGACGCCCATGATCATGTAGCCGATCTGCGACATCGTCGAGTAGGCGATCACCCGCTTGAGATCGGTCTGCACCAGCGCGATCGTCGCGGCGATCACCAGCGTCGCGCAGCCGACGATCGCCCCGACGTCGGCTGCAGTGGTGGCGATCTCGAACAGCGGATGCATGCGGGCGATCAGGTAAACGCCGGCGGTCACCATCGTGGCGGCGTGGATCAGTGCGGAGACGGGCGTCGGGCCCTCCATCGCGTCGGGCAGCCAGGTGTGCAGCGGTATCTGGGCGGACTTGGCGAACGCGCCGAGCAGCAGCAGCAGGCACCCCGCGACGATGTCCGGGCTGTTGTGGGCAAAGACGAAGTGCGCGGTGTTGAAGGTCGCGGTGAGGTCGACCGTGTGGGTGTGCTTGAAGATGAAGAACGTGCCGAACACCAGGCCCACGTCGCCGAACGTGTTAATCACGAACGCCTTGATGCCGGCCTTGGTCGCGGTCCGGCGGCGATACCAGAACGAGATCAGCAGATAGGACGCGGCGCCGACGAACGCCCAGCCGACGATCAGCAGCACGAAGTTGCCGGCCAGCACCAGCAGCAGCATCGAGAACACGAAGAAGTTCAGGTAGGCGAAGTAGCGCACGTAGCCGCGGTCTGAGTCCATATAGGCGACCGAGTAGACGTGGATCAGGGTCGAGACCCCCGAGACCACCAGCACCATGAACACCGACAGCGGGTCGACCAGGATCGACAGCTTGGCGTCGACGCCGACACTTGAGTCATAACTCCAGATCGCCGAAGTGAAGTGGCGGTGATCCGGGCTGTGGCCCAGCATCGACACCAGCGCGGCGACGCTCAACCCGAACGCGGCGGCGATCGCTGCGCTGGCGATCCAGCCGGCGGCCTTGGCGGGCATGCGTCGGCCGGCCAGCGCGATCACCACGGTGCCCAGCAGCGGGCACAGCAGGATCAGCCAGCCGAAGGTGGTCGGCGGCCCGGAGTGGTCGACGACCAGCGGAGCCAGCGTCTTCGCCAGAAACATCCCCGGCTTACCCCTGCAGCTCGTTCAGCTCGTCGACATTGATCGGCAGCCGGCGGCGATACAGCGCCACGATCAGCCCCAGTCCCACCGTCACCTCGCACGCCGCGACGACCATGATGATCAGCGCGAAAACCTGACCATCCTCGCCGCCCCACATGCGGGAGAACGCCACCAGCGCCAGGTTGGCGGCGTTGAGCATCAGCTCCAGGCAGAGCAGGATCACCAGCGGGTTGGGGCGCGTGAGCACCCCCGCTGCGCCGATGCAGAAGATCAGCGCCGAGACGACCAGATACCACCCGATGGCCATTACTGCTGGCCTCCGACCGGCTCCGGCGCGCCGGAGAGGTCCTCGCTGTCGGCCGCGGGTGCCTCCGCCGCGGGGCTGTGGCGCATGCCGGCGGCCTCGGCCATCGTCCCGGTGTACACCGGGCGCGCCGGGTGATAGCGGGCCTCCAGCGCCGCGTCCACTTCCTCCAGGCCGCGGCGCCGGCGAGCCAGCACGACCGCCCCGACGGCGGACACCAGGAGCAGCAGCGAGGCGGCCTCGAACGGGAATAGATAGGTGGTGAGGAACAGCTGACCGATGTGGCGCGGGGTTCCAAAGCCCGGGATATAGGGCGCCCCGTGGCCGGAGATGCCCTTCAGCGCCGAGCCGAGCAGCGCCACGCACAGCTCGATCGCCACCGCCAGCGCGAACAGCGGCCCCAGCACGCGCAGCGCCGGACCGCTCCTGGCCACCGACTCGATCCCGCCACCGACGTAGGCGACGACGAACACGTACAGCACCATCACCGCGCCTGCGTACACGACCACCTGCGCGGCCGCGACGAACTCGGCCCGCAGCAGCAAGAACAGGGCGGCCAGCGAGATCAGATGGGCCACCAGCGACAGCACGCTGTAGAACGGGTTGCGCAGAAGCACGACGCCGATCGCTCCGCTCAGCGCACCGATGGCGGCGATGAAGAACAGCACGGCCGACATCTGGCCTACTCCCCCTCCCGCCTCAGTGGCGTGCGCTCGATCGGCTCGGCCAGCAGCATCTCCTTGGTGAAGATCAGATCCGAACGCGTGTAGTCGGACATCTCGTAGTCATGGCCCATCGTGATCGCGTCAAACGGGCACGCGACCTCGCAGTAGCCGCAGAAGATGCAGCGACTGAGGTTGATCTCGTACACGGCCGCGTAGCGCTCGCCGGCCGAGACGCGGTGCTCGGGCGTGTTCTCGGCCGCCACGACGCGGATGCAATCCGCGGGGCAGGCGGCGGCGCACAGCGAGCAGCCGACGCACTTCTCCAGGCCGCTGTCCTCAAAGCGGTGCAGCTTGTGGCGACCGCGGAAGCGCGGGTAGACCGGCGTCTTCTCCTCCGGATACTGGATCGTCAGGGGACCCTCGACGATCCGCGCGAACGTCGTCTTCAGGCCGCGCAACGTCTCGCCGAACACGCGGTAAGCGCCGCGGACCGGCCCGGCGCCGGGTGCGCGGATCACCTCGATCACGTCGGATCCGGGGTCGTACGGGGTCATGCGTATCTCCTTGCCGGCGAACTCATCCGGCCACCAGGATCGCGGTCACCACCAGGTTGGCGGTGGCCAGCGGGAGCAGGATCTTCCAGCCGAAGGACATCAGCTGGTCATAGCGCAGGCGCGGCAGCGTCGCGCGCACCCATACGAACAAGGTGATCACGATCATCATCTTGGCCAGCACGATGATCGGGTCAACCCAGCCGGGCGGGTGGATCCCGAACGGCATCAGCCAGCCGCCGAGGAACATCGTCGTGGCGATCCCCGCGACCACGATCATGTTCATGTACTCGGCGAACAGGAAGGCGACGAACGGGGTCCCGCCGTACTCGGTGAAGTAGCCGCCGACCAGCTCGGTCTCGGCCTCGGAGAGATCGAACGGGGAGCGGTTGGTCTCCGCAAACGACGCCGTCATGAAGATCAGGAAGCCGGCGAACTGCGGGATGCAGTACCAGATGCCGTTCTGGGCGGTCACGATGCCGGTCAGCGACAGCGTCTGGGCGGTCATCACGACGCCGACCAGCGCCAGACCCTGGGAGACCTCGTATGAGATCAGCTGGGCGGCCCCGCGCATCGCGCCCAAGAACGAATACTTGGAACCCGATGCCCAACCGCCGAGCATGATCCCGTAGAACGAGATCCCGGCGAACGCGAACACGTACAGCGGCCCGATCGAGACGTCGATCCCGTACAGACCGACCTCTTGGCCCAAAACCCGCTGCACGTTTCCGAACGGGACCAGCGCCAGCGCCGAGACCGCGGTCAAGATCGCCAGCATCGGCGCGACTCTGAACATGAAGCCGACCGAGGTGGTGGGGCGGAACGGTTCCTTGGTGGCGAACTTGACGATCTCGGCGATCGGCTGCAGCAGGCCGAACGGGCCGACTCGGTTGGGCCCGTAGCGGCCCTGGAAGCGACCCAGGAGCTTGCGCTCGTAGATGATGATGACCGGCAGGATCGCGAAGATCACACCGAAGATCACGAGCGCCTTGACGATCTGCACCCACCAGGGCTCGAAGTAGTTGACGTTCGCGAGGATGCTCACGCGAACCTCCGCTCGCCATCCGGGCTCGCCTTGATGGAGGTCGCGTGAGTCATCCGGCTGCTCTGCGAACCTCGACCAACGGCTCGGTCAGGCGGTTGGCCGAGTCGGTGGCGATCCCCTCGGCCAGGAAGCTGGTGCCGACCGGCACCCCGGTGCGTACGACGGCGGTCGCGCGCAGCCGCGTGCCATTCTGAGCCACCTCGACCCTCTCGCCGTGGGGGATCCCCAGCCGCGCGGCGTCCTGCGGAGAGAGCTCGAGCTGCTGGGTGGGAATCAGATAGTGCAGCACGGGGGAGATCTCGACCTCGGGACCTGCCCAGATCGGCCGGTAGGTCCCCAGGCGTAGGCTGCCGTTCTCAGCTTGGGGGGATGGGGCGGCCCGGGATGTGTGGTGAGGGTCGCTCGCAGGAGGTGGCAGCTGCGGCATCCCGACCGAGACCTGATGGCCGGCCGTCACCGCCGCGGCCTGTTCGCGCTCCGGCCAGCGCACGCCCTGCCCGCCCAGCTCTTCCAGCGTCAGCCCCTCGTAGAACGGGACCGCCGCCACCAGCTGGGAGAAGGCCATCGGGCTGCTCTGGACACCGAGGTCGAGTCCGGCGCGGCGTGCGATCTCGGCCAGCACCGACCAGCCGGCGCGCACCTGCCCGGGGTGGGCGATGGCGATCCGCAGACGCTGCAGGCGTCCGTCGGGGTGCACGACGGTGCCCTCCTTCTCGGCGTGGGACTCGGCCGGGAAGATGACCGACGCGTGCTCGCGCAGGCCCTCGGTGAGCACCGATGCGTGGGCGACCACCAGCGCGGCGCTGTGCAGCGCCCGCTCCCACAGCTCACGGTCGGGCTGGTCACGCACGGGGTCGGTCTGAAACAGGTACAGCGCGCTGACCGCGCCGTCGGCCGCCGCGCGGGCGATCTCGCGGGCGCCGCGCCCGGACTGCGCGAGCTCTGAGTACCCGGGCCCTGCGTCGGGCATCACGCCGGCCTCACGCAGCCCGCGGCTGTTGGCGCCGGCCGGAACCTCCAGCAGCCCGGCCCCGGCGCGCTCCGACAGCCCCAGGTGTTTGGCGATCGCCAACAGTGCGACGCCGCCGTCGGCGCCGACCCGCTCGCCATAGAGGATCACCACGTCGTCGCCGCCATCGCGCAGCAGCGCGGCCAGCCCGTCGATCTCCTCGCTGCGCTGTTCGCCGCGCAGCGCGGCCTCAAGCTCGGCCAGGAAGGCGGCCTCGCCGCCGGGCGGGTAGCGCAGCACTGCGCGCGCGTTGGGGTCCAGCGCACTGGGGCGCGCCGTGGCGATTGCCAGCGCCACGCCGCGGCGCCGCACGCCCTTGCGGATGCGGAGATCGAGGATCGGGGACTCGTCGATCGGCTCGCAGCCGAGCACGAGTACCGTGTGGGCGAACTCCAGATCGGTGACCGAGGCCTGCAGCTCCGGCGCGCTCAGCGCACGGGTCACGCCGAGCCCGGAGCCAACGCCGCTGCGCGAGTCTATGTCGTGGCTGTCCAGGCCCTCGCGCAGCAGACGCTGGAGCAGGAAGCCCTCCTCGTTGGTGGCCTGCCCCCCGACCAGTGCCCCGACGCGACCCCGGTGGCGGCTCAGTCCCGCGGCGACCTCCAGCGCGCGCTCCCAGGAGACCTCGCGCAGCTCGCTGCCGTCGCGTGCCAGCGGCGCGGTGATCCGCTGATCGACGTGAATCGCCTGATAGGCGAAGCGGCCCTTGTCGCACAGCCAGCCGTCATCGACGCCGGCGTGGTCGCGCGCCAGGACACGCATCACCTTCTCGTCACGGACGGTGAAGGTCACGTTGCACTGCGACGGGCAGAGCGTGCACACACCGCCGGCGCCCTCGATGTCCCACGGACGAGCGCGGAAGCGGTAGGGCTGGGAGGTCAGCGCGCCGACCGGGCACAGCTCGATGATGTTGCCGCTGAACGGCGCCACGTAGGGGTGACCGTCGTGGGTGGAGACGAACGTGTGGGCGCCGCGCTCGGAGAAGATCAACTGGTAGTCCTCGGACACCTCCTGGGAGAAGCGCACGCAGCGGTAACAGAGAATGCAGCGCTCGCGATCGATTGCCACCAGCGGCGACAGCGCCAGCGGCTTCTGGAAGTGGCGCTTGGGCTCGATGAAGCGCGAGCGCCCCAGCCCCCAGCCGAAGGTGATGTCCTGCAGCGGGCACTCACCCCCCTTGTCGCACACCGGGCAGTCGAGCGGGTGGTTGACCAGCAGGAATTCCACCATCGCGTTCTGGGCGTGGCGGACCCGCTCGGTCTGGGTGTGCACGACCATCCCGTCCTTGACCGGCGTCGAGCACGAGGTCTGCAGCTTGGGGATCCCCTCGATCTCCACCAGGCACATGCGGCACGCGCCGACCGGGTTGCCGAGCTTGGGCTCGTAGCAGAAGTAGGGGATCTCGACGTCGCCCTGCTTGGCGGCGTCGACCAGCATCGCGCCCTCGATCGCCTGCACCTCGCGGCCGTCGATCGTCAGCTGGATGGTCTTCTGCTGTGGACGTGGCATCGGTGTTCAGTGAACGGGCAGCGGGCCCTCGGGCTGGCCGCCCGCTCGGCGTCCGGCCTCGCCTGATCGGGCGGCGCCCGAGTCGTCCAGCTGCTCGTCGGCGACGCCGAGCGCCACCACTTCCGCCAACTCGGCCGCGCCGGCGCGCTCGCGCGCGGCCTCGATCTCAGCCTCGAGCTCGTCACGGAACTTCGCGACCATCGAGCCGATCGGCATCGCCATCGCGTCGCCCAGCACGCACAGGCAGTTGCCGATGATCTGCTCCTGGACCGAGGCCATGATGTCGAGGTCCATCGGGGTAGCCTCGCCGGTCTCGATCCGCTGCAGCATCTTGTGCGTCCAGTTGGTGCCCTCGCGGCACGGCACGCACTTCCCGCAGGACTCGTGCGCGTAGAACTTGGCCACCTTGATCGCCGTGGCCAGCACGCTGCGCGTCTCGTCGGCGACGATGATCGCCCCTGAGCCGAGCATCGTCCCCGCCCTGGCCATGCTGTCGAAGTCATACGGGATGTCGAGGTCGTCCTTGGTCAACACCGGCGAGCTCGAGCCGCCCGGGAACCAGAACTTGATCTCCCGGCCCTCCCGCGGACCGCCGGCCAGGCCGTAGATGATCTCCCGGGAGGGAATCCCCAGCTCGATCTCGTAGTTGCCGGGGCGCTGCACGTCGCCGGAGACCGACACGACCTTGGTCCCGGTCGATGTCTCGGTGCCGATCTTGGCGTACTCGGCTCCGCCCATCCGGATGATGTGCGGCACGGTGGACAGCGTCTCGACGTTGTTGATCAGCGTCGGGCCGTGGTAGAGACCCTCGATCGCCGGGAACGGCGGCTTCAGGCGCGGGTTGCCGCGTTTGCCCTCCAGCGAGTCCAGCAGCCCGGTCTCCTCGCCGCAGATGTAGGCGCCGGCGCCGCGGTGCAGCACCAGCGACAGCGTCAGCTCAGAGCCCAGGATCCGCTCGCCCAGGTAGCCGGCCTGCGCGGCCTGCGCGATCGCCGCCTCCAGGATGTCGGCCTGCTTCTCATACTCGCCGCGGATGTAGATGTAGGAGCGATCGATCTCCCCGGCCCAGGCGGCGATCACGATCCCCTCGATCAGCATGTGCGGGCTCTTCTGCATCAGCTCGCGGTCCTTGAACGTGCCGGGCTCGGATTCGTCGGCGTTGCAGACCAGGTACTTGACCATGTCACCGTGGGGCAGGAAGGAGATCTTCTTGCCGATCTGGAAACCGGCCCCCCCGCGTCCGCGCAAGCCCGAGGCCATGATCTCGCCGGCGACCTCCTCACGGGTCATCGACAGCGCCTGGCGCAGGCCCTGATATCCCCCCCGGCGCTCGTAGACGTCGATCCGGTTGAGTCCGGGCTCGTCGATGCGGTCGAACAGGATCTTTCTCATTGCTCTTTCTCGGCTTGATCGGGTGCAGCCTCAATCGCCGCCGAAGGGCCGGGCCGGTCGATGCCCTGATCCTGTGCTGCCAGGCCGGCGGTGTCGGCCCGGGGCACGTCGCGCTCGGGAGGATCGAACTCCTCGGCGCCTGGTTGGACCCCGGGATCCACGCAGCGGCGGTAGCGAAGCTGCTTGTGCTCGAGAACCGGACGGCCGGCGTCGAGGTCCTCCACTACGCGCACCGCCTCGTCGAGGTCGACCGGGCCGATGTACTCGCCGTCGACCGAGGCCATCGGCGCGATGTCGCACGCCCCCAGGCACTCGAACGAGCGCACATGGATGTCCCCACGCCCGGCGGCGGCCTGGATCATGGCGTCGAGCAACTCATCGCCGCCGAGCAGCGAGCAGGTGATGTTGGTGCAGACGTAGACATCGTGGTGGTGGTGCCGGGGCTCGAGCTCGAGCATGTCGTAGAAGCTCGCGACCGAGGTCAGGTAGGCGGGCGTCAGGGCCATCACCGCCGCCACCTGAGTGATCGCCTGGGGTGAGCAGTACCCGTGGACGCGCTGGGCGGCGTGTAGCGCAGGGATCGCTGCCGAGCGGCGGTCCGGGTACTTGGCCATCGCGGCCTCGATTTCGGCCCGCAGCTCGGCTGGAACCGGCGTCGTGGCCGGATCCGGGACTACGGCCGGCGCCTTGGTCAGGTCGACCGCCTCGTCCCAGCCGGGCACGCGTGATCCGTGCCCGAACCGTGCGACCGGTATCTGAGGCCGGCCAGTCGTCATCGGTCGATGCCCCCCAGGATCGGGTCGAGCATCGCCAGCGTCGCGATCAGATCGGCGATGTAGGCGCCCTCGACCATCGGCGCCAGCGCCTGCAGGTGCACGAAGCTCGGGTCGCGCATGTGCACGCGGGCCGGTTTGGCCGAGCCGTCGGCACGCACGAAGCAGCCGAGCTCGCCGCGCGGGCCCTCGATCGGGAAGTAGGCCTCGCCGGGCGGAACGCGGAAGCCTTCGGTGACGAGCTTGAAGTGGTGGATCAGCGCCTCCATCGAGGTCGCCAGCTCATGTCGGGGCGGCAGCGCGATCTTGCGATCGGGCGTGATGTGCGGGCCCTCAGGCAGGCCGTCGAGCGCCTGGCTGATGATCTTGACCGACTCGTAGATCTCGGCGTGGCGCACCCGGTAGCGGTCGTAGTTGTCGCCCACGGTGCCAACCGGGATCTTGAAGTCGAAGTGGTCATAGCTGCAATAGGGATCCGCCTTGCGCAGGTCCCACGGCTCGCCCGCGGCCCGCAGCAGCGGCCCGGTGACGCCGATCTTCAGCAGCGTCGCCTTATCAAGCGGACAGATACCCACCAGGCGTTCGAGCACAATCTGGTTCTTCTCCAGCAGATCGGCGTACTGGTCGGCGCGGGTCGGCATCTCGGCCACGAACTTGCGCAGCTTGGCCTCAAAGCCGCTGGGGATGTCCTCGATCACGCCGCCGACCTGGAAGTAGCGCGTGTGCATCCGCTGTCCCGAGGACATCTCGAACAGGTCGAGGATCGTCTCGCGCTCGCGGAAGCAGTACCAGAACATTGAGATCGCCCCCAGGTCCAGCGCGCTGGTCCCCAGCCACACGAGGTGGGACATGATCCGATTGAGCTCAAGATGAATCACGCGCAGATACTGTGCCCGGGGCGGAACCTCGACGTCCAGCAGCGTCTCGACCGCGCCGCAGAACGCCATCGCGTTGAAGTAGTAGGACAGGTAGTCCATCCGCTCGACGACCGGGATCACCTTCCAGTAGGACTTGCCCTCGCAGGTCTTCTCGATCCCGGTATGGACGTAGCCGACGATCGGCTTGATGTCGCGCACGACCTCCCCCTCCAGCGTGGCCAGCAGCCGCAGCACGCCGTGGGTGGCCGGGTGGTGAGGTCCGATGTTGAGGGTCAGCAGTTCGTGGGTCTCGCCCAGGCCCGCCGGCTCGGCGGTGTAGGTGATCGACTCCTCTCGCTTGCGGTAATCGCTGTCTACTCCCATGGGCCGTCTACTGCCATTTCCCGTAGGAGTTCTCTTCGTTGTAGGTGAACAGCACCGGCTCGCCGCCGATCGGGAAGTCGCGGCGCTGAGGGAAGCCTTCGTAATCCTCGGGCATCAGGATGCGCCGCAGGTCAGGGTGGCCGTTGAACACGACCCCGAACATGTCGTAGACCTCGCGCTCGGGGAACTCGGCGCCAGGGAACAGATCCGTAACCGAGTCGATCCTGGCGACGTCGATCGATACTCGCGCCTTGACCGTGATTCGATCCACGGCGCTGCGGTCCAGCAGCTCGTAGAGCACCCCGAGGCGCGGCTCCTCCGGGTAGTAATCGCAGCCGTGCAGGCTGGCCAGGAAGGTGTAGCCCTTGGCCTGCAACGCCGCCAGGATCTGCTTGACGTGCGCGGGCTCGGCGAGCAGCACCGCCCGGCCATGGCGGAACTCGGTGCCGAGGATCGACTCGGCGTTGGCGTCACGGAGCTCATGCGCGGTCAGCTCGAGCCCCGTCGCGTCAGGCACCGGCCGTATCCCCGGGTCCGAAGACGTTGATCGCCGCACTGCCGGGGTCGCGCTCGGGCTCGAGCACCTCCTCGGTGCCGACCGCGTCGTAGCGCTTGCGCCAGCCCTCGGGCGAGTTGCCCTGGATCTTGTCGCGCAGCCGCAGGATCCCGTGCATGAGCGCCTCGGGCCGGGGCGGGCAGCCGGGCACGTGCACGGCGATCGGCAGGAACTTGTCCGACGGCACGAGCGCGTAGTTGTTGAACACTCCCATCGACGAGCAGCAGGCACCCATCGAGATCGCCCACTTGGGCTCGAGCATCTGATCGTAGATGCGACGTATGACCGGAGCCATCTTGATCGACACGCGGCCGGAGAGGATCAGCAGGTCGGCCTGACGCGGTGAGGCCCGGAAGGCCTCCCACCCGAAGCGGGCGATGTCCATCCGCGCACCGACGATCGTCATCATCTCGATCGCGCAGCAGGCCAGCCCGAAGGTCATTGGATACATCGAGTTGCCGCGTGACCACGCCACCGCCTTCTCAAGCGTCGTCGTCATCACCCGCTCCTCCACGTACCGCTCCAGCGCCTCGTCCTCCAGATCGCCGTTGAGCATGTCGCGCGCCAGCAATTGACGTGAGCGGAAGTCGGTCGGAGCGCCGCCGCCGCTCAGCGGCTCTCGCTTTATTTCCATTCCAGCGCTCCGCGTCTCCACACGTAGACGAACGCGACCATCAGCAGCACCACGAACACGATCGTCTCGCTCAGGGCAAAGCCGCCGAAGGCCCGCAGCTGCACCGCGATCGGATAGAGGAAGATCACCTCGATGTCGAACAGGATGAACAGCATCGCGATCAGGTAGAAGCTGATCCCGAACCGGAACCCGCGCTGGATCTCCGAGGGAAGCCCGCATTCGTAGGGCTCCTGCTTGTTGTGATTCGGATGACGCTGTCCGAAGAACAGGTTCATCACCGAGAACAGCAGGCCGACCGCCCCGCCGAGCACGAGGAACACGATGGCTGGCAGATACGTTCGCAGCACAGGACTCTTATATCACCGACGCCGAGCTGCTTGTAACAACATGTTACTTAGTGCGGAATGCGGCTATCTTCCGGGTGCAGAGTGAAACAGGTCCATCTAGTTGTTGGAGTATTGGCCATCGCGCTCAACGCCGGCGCCGCCGGATACGGCACATGGTGCTGGTGGCGCGCTCGCTCGAGCGTCTTGTTCTGGCGCCTGCTGCGGGCCGGCCAGGCCGTTATCGTCGTCCAAGTGGCGTTGGGGGGATTGTTGGTCGCCCTCGGGCACAAGGTTGCCAGCCTGCACCTGATCTACGGGCTGCTGCCCTTGGCGGTCTCGTTCATCGCCGAACAGCTGCGCATCTCATCCGCCCAGTTGGTGCTCGACCAGCGCGGCCACGAGTCCCCGGCAGCGGTCGGCGAGCTGCCTGAGGACCAGCAGCGCTCGGTCGTCCTGGCCATCGTCCAGCGCGAGACGGGCGTGATGGTACTGGCTACGCTGGTGGTTCTCGTGCTGCTGCTGCGGGCGGCCACCACGGCGTAAATCCCTGGCGGGGATTTACGCTTGGAGAAATCGCGGGGGCGATTTCTCCCGGCGAATCTCGTGGTCCGCTAGGACACGCCGCTGGAGGATCCGTCGATTGCGGGGGAGTGGTATTGCCCGGCGTACCACAGCAGGGGGCTCCCGTCGCCCAGGCCCATCGAGACCACTTCGCCGATCCCGATCGTATGGTCGCCGCCGGCGATCAGCTCGCGCAGGTCACAGGCGGCCCAAGCCAGGGCGCCTTCGATGATCGGGACGCCGTGCTCGAAGCGGTGGGCGACGTTCTCCAGTTTTTCGGCTTCAGGGAGCTTTGAGGCGAACACCGCGGCGATCCGCTCCTGGTCGGAGGCGAGCACGTTGACGGCGAACCGGGCGGCGTCGCGGACGATCGGCAAGGTCCGGGCACGGTTCTCAAAGCACACCAGGGCGAGCAGCGGATCAAGCGAGAGCGAGCACAGGGCGTTGGCGGTCATGCCTCCCGCCCCGACCGATCCGGCGCTGGTGATCACCGCCACACCGGTGGCAAAGCGCCCGAACACCTCGCGGAACAGCTCTGGATCACGATCGCCCGCCATCGCCGGCGGTTTATATCGCGCCGCAGGTAGGGGCCCACGACGAGATTACGGATGGCTTGTCCGGCCCTGATTCCGTCGCGAGCCCTGAGGCTCGGCGTGTAAATACCCCGGCGCCGGCCCCTCTGGTTGCCGCCGTAGGAGGACGTCCGCGCTTTCGGTGAAGTCGGGCGAGCGTCGTAAGCCGGCGCCGGAGATGGGAGCGGTCTTCGCCGTCACCGCCGGCGCTCCTGCATCGCTCGGCAACCATCCTGCCCCCGCGGCTGATCACGACGTGACCCTCAGCGTCCCGTAGGTCCCCAGATCCTGGTCGGAGAGGATCGTGGAGGCCATCAGGTACGTGCCCGCCGCCAGCGTGACGGCCAGGTCGGCGGTCTGGCCGGGGGCGATCGGCTTCGTTGAGGCCTCGTTATGGCCGCTGAGCGAGATCACGAGGTCGTGCGTAAGCCGACCGTAATTGTGGACGACCAGGATCAGCGCCCCGGGCCTCGCTCGCACGCTCTGCGGCGTGACCCGGTACTCAGACAGCGATACCTGCAGGATGCCGTCGCTTCCGACGGCCTGCGTGTGACCGCAGCCGCACAGCAGCGCAAGCGTCGCCGCGACCATGATCAAAGGTGAGAGTCGCCCTGGCATGGGGATCCGATTATGATCTGGCGCCGCATGAATCGGTCGGTCAGGGTCCCACTGCTAGCGATTGCAGCGGTCGCCGTCGCAGTCTTCGCATCAGCGTGCGGGACTGAGCACATCGGCGTCGCGCGATCCAATCCGCTGTACAAGGGCGCCGAGCTGTTCTCGCAGCGCTGCTCGGGCTGTCACACGCTGTCCTACGCGGCTACTCACGGCTCGGCGCCCAACATCCGCACCGCGCAGGCCAACAGCGGTCCCAACCTCGACTCTCGCTGCGAGCGCCCGATCACGCGCGTCCTGTACGCGATCGAGAACGGCGGCTTCTCCGGCGCCTATATGCCGCAGAACATCGTCGTCGGCCAGGATGCGGTCGCCGTGGCCAAGTTCGTGGCCACATATGCCGGGCGGGGGGCGCCCAAGCTGACGGGCATCGTCCCCTGCTACAAGCTTCCGGTCGGCACGCTTCCGTCTCCGACCGCTACGACGGCCGCGAGCGCTTCGACTCCGGCGTCGGGCGCGTCCGCTACCACGGCCACGACGGTCGCCACCGCTCCCGCCACGAAAGCGGCGTCGGGCAAGCCGAAGCACACCAGCCGGTAGCCGGCCGCCGATGCTCGACATCAGGCTGATCCGCCGCGATCCGGATGCCGTGCGGACGGCACTGGCCCGCCGTGGTCCTCGGGCCGCCGCGGCGGTGTCACGGGTGCTGGAGCTCGACGAGCGCTGGCGTGAACTCACGACCCAGCTCGAGGCGCTGCGCTCGGAGCAGAATCTCGCCAGCCGCGGACGTCAGGGCGCTCCGAGACAGGCCGAGCGTGAGCAGCTGGCCGCGTTGGCGGCCAGAGGACGCGCGCTCAGCGACGAGGAAGCGGTGGTCCGTGCCCAGCGCGACGCGGAGCTGCGGTCGTTGCCCAACCTGCCGATGGACGACGCCCCGCCTCAGGACACCGTGCTGCGTGAGGTGGGCCAGTCCGGCGCTACCGGCCGCGATCACCTGGAGCTGGCCGGCTCACGGATCGACATGGAGCGTGGTGCGCGCCTGTCGGGGTCGCGCTTTGCCTACCTGCGTGGCGAGCTCGTGCTGCTCGAGCTCGGGCTGGTCCGCTTCGTCCTGGAAAAGCTCATGGAGCAGGGCTTTGAGCCGGTGATCCCGCCCGTGTTGGTGCGCGAGCCGGCTCTCTATGGGACCGGCTTCCTCCCTGATACCGAGCAGCAGATCTACCGGCTGCCAGATGACGACCTGTACCTGGTCGGGACCTCCGAGGTCGCGCTCGCGTCGCTACACCGTGACGAGATCCTCGCCGCCGAGCAGCTACCGCTGCGCTATGCCGGGTTCTCCACCTGCTTCCGCCGTGAGGCCGGCGCGGCCGGGAAGGACACCCGTGGCATCTTTCGCGTGCACCAGTTCGACAAGGTCGAGATGTTCAGCTTCGTCGCGCCTGAAGAATCCGCCGGCGAGCATGAGCGCGTGCTGGGAATCGAGGAGTCGATCCTGCAGGACCTGGAGATCCCCTATCGGGTGGTGGCCATCGCGGTGGACGATCTTGGCGCGTCGGCGGCCAAGAAGTACGACTGCGAGGCTTGGCTGCCGGGGCAGGGCCGCTTCCGCGAGCTGACCTCCTGCTCCAACACGACCGACTTCCAGGCCCGTCGGCTGGACATTCGCTACCGGCGAGGGGACGCCAGGCCCGCCCATCTGCATACGCTCAACGGCACGGCGGTCGCGGTCGGACGCACGATCATCGCGCTGCTGGAGAACGGCCAGCGCCCGGATGGCTCGGTCGTGATCCCGGCGCCGCTGCATGGATACGGCGTGCCGCCCGTGCTCGCGGCCGCAGCCGGCTAGTGGCGCTAGAGCCGCAGCGGCCCAGAGCCTGCGATCCCTCGTGAGCGCGGCGGGCCAGCGCGATTGGCGCGGCTGAGCCGGATTCAGCGGGCGCTGCGGACGGACTTCAGCGGCTCGACGGCGCGCAGCGGGCGGGGTTTGCCGCCCTGCTCGAGCACGATCAGCGCCGCGCGAGGCGGCCCGCAGGTGGAAATGCGGGCGCACATACGCACGCCGAACGTGTTCCACGGACGCACGAACTTGCTTGTCGACTCGGCGTAATCGCCTTCGGCCGATTGGGCGATGGCGGCCGCGAAGCCGGTGCTCCCCTGAGTCTCGGCGTCGGCCGGGACCAGTAGCTCGGCCACCGGCCGGTTGACCGCCGCCTCCTCGCGCATACCCAGCAGCGATTGCGCTTCGCGTGACATCGCTTGCACGAGCAGCGCAGAATCGACCACCAGGAACGCATCACGCGGGCTGGGAATCTCGTCCTCACGCGCTTCGAGCAGCAGTCCCAAGCCGCAAAGCGCGCAGACCCGCGCGCTGGGCGGAGGTGCGCTGCCGCCGGGCGAGGGGGCGGCGCAGTGACCGCAGAACCACGACCACTGGATCGCGGTTTCCTCAAGTCCCCCTGCTAATAGTCTTAATGACGGCCGTTGTGTCTCAGACAAAGCTCTTTAGGTCCTATGCCGTTTGGCCTTCTCCCGAATGGCCCGGCTCCTACCGCCGTGCTCGGAGTCTAGAAGACACCGCGTTAGCCCGCAAGAAAGTCGTCAAGCCACATTGGACAAGCGCGGGCGCATGAGCCTGGCCCAATCGGCGTAATGTAGTCACGCGATCAGTCAGGACGGAGAGGGGGGGATTCGAACCCCCGAACGAGGTAACCCCCGTTACGCGATTTCCAGTCGCGCCCGTTCAGCCGCTCCGGCACCTCTCCGGGATTCGGGCAAGCGTATCGTGGGGCGGTGCCGAACCCGCCCCCGCCCGCCCCCGCCCGCGGCGGCACCGGCGCGTCGCTGATCAGCGCGCGATCAGGATTCCGGGGTTGAGGATTCCGGCCGGATCGAGCGTCGCCTTGACCGCCGCTAGCGACTGCATCGCCAGCGTGCCGATCTCGCGCTCGTACCAGCGCAGATGATCGGAGCCAACGCCGTGATGGTGGCTGATCGAGCCGCCGGTGGCCAGGATTGCCTCGCTGGCGGCGGCCTTGGCGATCGCCCACTGCGCCTGGGGGTCCTCCAGCTGCGCGCAGCCGGCGGTGAAGTACAGCGACGCGCCTGTGGCATACACGTGGGAGATGTGGCACAGGATCACCGGTGGCGTCCCCTGGGCCGACAGGGACTCCCGCAGGGCATCGGTAACGGCCGCATAGAGCGCGGCCAGCGAGGACCAGAAGGTGACGGTCTCCAGCGTCTCTACAAGCGCGCCCGCATCAAGCAGTGCGTCACGCAGGTAAGGACCCCGGAAGCGATTCTCCGCCCAGCTGTCACCCGCCCCGGCGACGGGCTGCGCGCCCGCCGACTCCAGGATCGCGCCGGCCTGCCCGCAGCGCCGCTCGACATCGTTGTCGGTGCCCTCGTAGCCGATGATCGCCAGGCATCCGCCGGGCCCCGCCTGTCCCAGCTCTGCGGGTCGCGCCAGGTTCAGGGCGGTCTCGGCCTCGTCTGAGAGTCGCAGGACGGTCGGAACCGGTCCGTCCTGCATCAATGCCCGGAAGACCGCGGCCCCGCCTGCGAACGAGTCAAATCGCCAGCCTTCGTAGAGGCGACGCTGGGGCGCCGGGGCGATCTGGAGCGTGAGCGAGGTGATCACACCCAGCGCCCCTTCAGAGCCGAGCATCAGCTGGCGCAGGTCCGGGCCGGCAGCGGACCTCGGCGCCCGTCCCAGCGTCAGGGTCCCCGCCGGTGTGGCGACCCGCAGCGCCAGGACCAGTTCGTCGAAGCGGCCGTATCCGGCGGATGCCTGGCCGCTGGAACGGGCGGCCGCGAAGCCGCCGAGCGTCGCATACTGAAACGACTGCGGGAAGTGACCGATCGTGTAGCCGCGCGCCGACAACAGAGCTTCGGCCTCGGGGCCGAGCAGCCCAGGCTCGAACACCGCCAGGCGTGACTCCTCGTCGAACTCCAGCAGCGCGTTCATCCGCCGGAGATCCAGCGCCACGAACCCGGCAAGGTCTCCCAGCTGTGGGGCCAAGCCGCCGACCACCGAGGTCCCGCCGCCGAACGGGACTACGGCGATCCGCCGGTGCGAGCAGACACGCAGAATCTCCAGCACCTGCGCGTGCGATTCGGGCATCAGGATCAGATCCGGTGCATCCTCCGCCTCGCCCGCCCGCAGGCGCAACAGATCGGGAGTCGACTTCCCGCGGGCGTGTCGCACGCGCGCGTCGTGATCGGAGCGGGCGTTGCACTCGCCGACGATCGCCGCCAGCTCAGACTCGACTGGGTGTGACAGGCGGCTCGGGGCGATCGCGATTTCCTCGATCGACGCGCGCCGCGGCCTGGGCCCGCGCACGCCGAGGGCGTCGGTCAGGAGCCTGAGCACGTCGTCGGGGAGCGTCGGCACCAGGGCGGGATCCCCCCAGCCTGACCAGGAGATCTGGGGCCGGGGATCGCTCGGTCGCGCGATCGGCATCGTGCGGACCGTACCCGCTGGGCCGCCCCCCCGGTTGCATCGATCGCGCCTTACGCTCATGCTCTGCAGCTGACAACCCAACGAGCGGAGGTCAAGGAGAGCATGAGCGCGTCGATGCTGAGCGGTCTGATGATGGACGACTTCCCGCTGTCGCTGACCGCGGTCGTGGAGCGGGCCGGGCGCTTCAGCCCCACCCGCGAGGTGGTCTCACGGCGTCCTGATGGCTCGATCCACCGGGGCACGCTGGGCGGGTGCGTGGAGCGCGCCCAGCGGCTGAGCTCGGCGCTGGCCCAGCTCGGCATCGGGGCCGGCGATCGCGTGGCCACGCTGATGTGGAATCAGCCCGAGCATCTGGAGGTGTACTTCGCGGTGCCGTCGATGGGCGCGGTGATCCACACGCTCAACCCGCGCCTGCACCGGGACGAGCTCGGCTTCATCGTCGGTGACGCCGAGGACCGCGCGATCGTCGTCGACGAGTCGCTGCTGGAGGTGTTTGAGTCCTTCGCCCCGGCGTGGGAGTTCGAGCACGTGATCGTCGTCTCACGCTCGCAGCCGGTGTCCGATGGCCGGCTCGACTACGAGTCGCTGCTCTCCGATGCGCCGCCGATGTCGTGGGAGCTGTTCGACGAGCGTAGTGCCGCCGCCATGTGCTACACGTCGGGCACGACCGGGCGCCCGAAGGGGGTCGTCTACTCGCACCGCTCGCTCGTCCTGCACTCGCTCGTCGCCGCGCTGCCCGATCAGCTCGGCGTCGGCGCGCGGGACACCGTGCTGCCGGTCGTGCCGATGTTCCACGCTAACGCCTGGGGCCTCCCGTATACCGCGGCGTTCGCCGGCGCCAAGCTCGTGCTTCCCGGCCCGCTGCTTGACCCGGTCAACGTGCTCGACCTGCTCGCCGGCGAACAGGTGACGATGACGGCAGGCGTGCCGACGGTCTGGATGGCCGTGCTGCAGGCACTGGACGCCGAGCCCGACCGCTGGGACCTGCACGCGCTGCAGCGGTTGATCGTGGGTGGCTCGGCCGCGCCGCCGAGCCTGCTGCAGGGCTTTGATCGGCACGGGCTGACGATCATCCACGCCTGGGGGATGACCGAGACCTCGCCGCTGGGCAGCGTGTGCCGGCTGCCGGCGGAGCTCGATGAGCTCAGTGCGCAGGCGCAGTACGACTACCGCAGCCGTCAGGGCGTGGCCTCGCCGTTCGTGGAGATCCGGGCCCGCGCCGACGACGGTGGGCTGATCGAATGGGATGATGAGTCGATGGGCGAGCTGGAGGTCCGCGGACCCTGGGTGGCCGCTGGCTACTACAACGGGCAGGGCGCCGAGAAGTTCACCGACGACGGCTGGTTTCAGACCGGCGATGTCGTCAAGATCAACTCGCGCGGCTGCCTGCGCATCTGCGACCGCTCCAAGGACCTCGTCAAATCCGGCGGCGAATGGATCTCCTCGGTAGACCTTGAAAACGCGCTCATGGCCCATCCGGCCGTCGCGGAGGCGGCGGTGATCGCAATGGCCGACGAGCGCTGGGGCGAGCGGCCGCTGGCGGTCGTCGTGCTCCGCGAAGGCAACGAGGCCACGCCTGACCAGTTGCGCGAGCATCTGGCCCGGGATTACGCCAAGTGGCAACTCCCCGAGCGCTTTGAGTTTGTCGACGAGATTCCCCGCACCGCGACCGGCAAGTTCAAGAAGACGACCCTGCGCGAGCGCTTCGCCCAGACAACGGCCTGACCAAACCAGCGGTTGCGCGCCCCCCGGCCGCTCCTGCGGTAATCACAAGCACCACGTAATCACCAGTCGCTTGCAATAGCGGTTGGCATTGGCTTAGGTTTCCCCGTTGTCATAGCCGGACCGCACGGTATGGCCGCCTGGTGACGAGGGAGAGTGAGATGGAGGCAGCGACGGTTAGGGTCAGACGGCCACCCGCGCTGCGCGGCTTCTGGCGTTCTCTGGACGTGGGGCAGCGGCGAACGCTGCTGATGATGATCCTGGTCGTCGGCGGTCTGCACGTGCTCGGTTTCGTCACGCTGTTCGCATTGGTCCTGCCCAGCCACTACCACCTGGGCGCGTCGGGAACCTTCACGCTGGGGATCGGCGTGACCGCGTACACGTTGGGGATGCGCCACGCGTTTGACGCCGACCACATCTCGGCGATCGACAACACGACCCGGAAGCTGATCAGCGAGGGCAAGCGACCGTTGAGCGTCGGGTTCTGGTTCTCGCTCGGGCACTCGACGATCGTGTTCGCGCTCGCGCTCCTGATCTCGGTCGGGGTCCGCTCCCTCGATGGACAGGTCAGGCACGGCAACTCCAGCCTGCATCAGGTAACCGGCTGGCTCGGCGCGACGGTGTCAGGGACCTTCCTGTATCTGATCGCGGTATTGAACGTCGTGATCCTGGTGGCGATCCTGAAGGTCTTTCGCCGGATGAAGACCGGCATGTACGACGAGCCCGCGCTTGAGCAGGATCTCAACCGCCGCGGGTTCATGAACCGCTTCTTCGGCCGCCTCACCAGGGCGGTGACCAAGCCCCAGCAGATGTATCCGATCGGCATGCTGTTTGGGCTCGGGTTCGACACCGCCAGCGAGGTCGCGCTGCTGGTCATCGCCGGCAGCGCCGGTGCGGCCGGGCTGCCGTGGTACGCCATCCTCTGTCTGCCGATCCTGTTCGCGGCGGGGATGTCGTTGCTTGACTCCATCGACGGGTCATTCATGAACTTCGCCTACGACTGGGCATCCTCGATGCCCGTCCGCAAGGTCTTCTACAACATCACGATCACCGGTCTGTCGATCCTGGTCGCGCTGGTGATTGGCACGATCGAACTCGGCGGCCTGATCGCCCAGCACCTCGGCCTCGGGGGTTCGTTCTGGAACTGGTTTGAGAACATCGACATCAACCTGCTCGGGTTTATGATCGTCGGGATGTTCGTCGCCACATGGGCGATCGCACTGCTGGTCTGGCGCTTCGGCCGGATCGAGGCGCGCTGGAGCGCGCACCTCAACGAGAGCGAGAGTTGAGCCCATGACCGTCGCCCCCGATGCCCCACCGCTGGCATGCGGCAACCTCGACGAGGCTGTGGCCGTCCTCCGCGAGCGCGGGTTTCGCCTGACCGCTTCCCGGCGGCTGGTGCTGGAGGCGCTGTTCGCCGCCGAAGGGCCCGTCTCGGCCGAGCAGATCACGCTTCGGTGCAGGCTCGACATGACCTCGGTCTACCGCAACCTGGAGACGCTGGAGGGCCAGGGGCTCGTGCGCCACGTTCATCTCGGCCATGGCCCCGGCCTCTACGCCCTGCTCGGCGTCGGCGAGCGCGAGTACCTGTTCTGCGAGCGCTGCGGAGCCGTCAAGGCGCTCTCGCCCCAGGAGCTCGACCCAATCCGAGCGCAGGTCAGAGACCGCTTCGGATTCGAAGCCCGCTTCACGCACTTCCCGATCGTCGGCGCCTGCCCGGCCTGTGCGCAACGGCACGCCGGCCAGGGCGGCTCTGACCCCAACGCCCGCGACGCCCGGCATCACGTGTAGCGAATACGGGCGCGGCCGCCGCTTGCTATCCGAGCGCCAGCTTCAGGTAAGTATGGACGGTTCGGGCGTCCTGGCCGGCGATCGAGCTCGGCCGCGGAGGAGTTCGGCCGAGCGGGCAGATCCGTTCAGGCGGTCTCAGTGCGCTCCAGCTGCTCGGAGAAGATGTCGTACGCGTGCTGGTCAAACAGCCAGAATCTTGCTTCCTTGACCGTTGGATATACGTTCAACGCCTTGCTCGTCGTTGTGAGGGCTATCCGCGCCGCGTCAGTCAGCGGATAGCCAAACACGCCGGTCGAGATGGCCGGGAAAGCGACGCGACAACAGCTGTGGGCCGCGGCGAGTTGCAGCGCACGTTCGTAGCACGATGCGAGCAGCTCCGGCTCGCGATGGTTCCCACCCCGCCAAACGGGACCCACGGCATGGATGATGTAGCGGGCGGGTAGCCGCCCAGCGCCGGTGACCTTTGCGTCTCCCGTCTTGCAGCTGCCGTGCAGACGGCACTCCTTAAGGATGCCTGGTCCGGCTGCTCGGTGGATCGCCCCGTCGACACCTCCGCCGCCAAGCAAGCTGGAGTTGGCAGCATTGACAATCGCATCCGCCTTGGTATCGCCCGTGATGTCGCCCAAGTGAAGCGTGACGATGCCGGCCACGACCTAAAGACTAGGCCCGCTGCTCCCTGAGTTCCGGCGCGATCGTTTAGGATGCCTGCCCGTAGCGCTCGACGCTGCGCCCCCTTGGTTTCTGTTTGGGAGGGTCGTAGGCTGTTAGCCGCTGTCTGTTGGCCGGACCGAGCTCGGAAGGCCCGATGAACATTCGCCGCTGGGCGCAGGCCATCTGCGTCGCCTCGATACTGATGACCGTCGTCGCGGTGAACGCGTCCTCCGGGGCAACCGCGCTGCCGCCGCCCAAATTCGGACAATCGCGTAGACATCGGCCTTGTCTCGGGAGCCGTGATCGTGAAACCCGTAACCGGCAACTCCTTCCAGCTCGGTGCCCAGGACCGGAACGTCCCGGTTGGTTCTGAAATCGATACCTCGCATGGCGAGGTGGACCTCAGGTCGGCTTCTGGTCCGGGGAACGCGTCAGCCGCCACACACGCGACGACCGTTCAGGACGCAAAGTTCAGCGGCGCGTTGTTCAAGATCCTGCAACGCAAGAGCCAGCAGGGGCTCACCGAGCTTGACCTGGTCACGACGAGCAAGCTGCGCGGCTTATGTGCGGCGGCGACCGTGGCCAAGGCCCAAAGCCTCAGCGGCCGCAGCTTGCAGGCACTGCGCGCCCGGGACAGCGGCGGGCGTTTCCGCACCCGGGGCCGCTTCAGTGCCGCAACCGTACGCGGCACCGTATGGGACAGGATCGACCGCTGCGACGGGACCCTCACAGTCGTACATCGCGGCAGCGTCTATGTTTACGACTACGGCCGCGGCAAGACGATCACCGTCCACGCCGGCCACAGCTACCTCGCCAAAGCACCGACCGGCTGAGCGCAAGCTGGAGCCAGACGACCACAGCAGACCAAGCACGAAGAAAGCGACCAAGGGCCGTTTCATACAACGCTCACCGCGACGGCTCACGTGCGGGAGGTTGCCCTGTAACACTTGGCCTCTGGCCGCATGGCGCCGAACCATCAGCTGCTCAGGTCGTGCCGCGATCGTAGTGTGCTCGGCCTTGTCTGTTGCTGGATGCGGCTCATCGCATTCCCCCATAGCGAGAACACACACGAGTGTTTCCTCACCTCGGGCGACCTCGATACGAACCTCACCGACTGGCTCGGTCGTTTCAGCAGGGCGACTGCGCTTGATCGAGATCTTGTCTGCATCGCGCCGGCCGGGGTTATTCGGATGGGCTCCGGCGATCGCGGTTCGCGGTCAGACTGCTGTTTGGATCTCGCGCGTCAAAGCCTACGGCGAGGCCGGGTTCACGATTACGCTGCTTCGCTTCGACCAGCACTTAGTCACGCTCGCCTTGCACGCCGGCGGCGCCGAACCGGGCGGTTCGGGCTGGCGTTATGCAGACGCGATCGGACTAGGCGAGAGGCGCATCGTGGCGGCTGCCTTCAACAGTGCCTTTCGCAAAAGCTACGGAGCCGGCGGATTTGAGGAGGATGGGAGGGTCGGCTGGCCGCTGCGCCGAGGAGCGGCGTCGGTGGTCATCTATCGCGACGGGACCGCCGACATCGGCACATGGCAGCACGAGGTCCCGGCGCCAGGTCGCCCGGTGGTGGCCGTCAGGCAGAACCTCGGCATGCTGATTGATTCTGGTCGCGTGCCATCGAGCGTCGATACGTGCGTCAAGGTGTGTTGGGGCGACCCGCTTCACGAGCAGCCCATCGTGGCCCGCTCGGGGCTGGGGGTCACTGCGGATGGCGAGCTCGTCTGGGCCGCGGGACACAACCTCTCGGTGCGCGCCTTGGCGGAAGCGCTGGCGGGCAAAGGCGTGATCCGCGCGATGGAGCTGGACATCAATCCCAGGTGGGTTGCCGGCTATGTCTATGCGCATCCTCCGCATGCCCTCGTCCCCGCGCCGATCCCGCTCGTGCCGGGACAGACCGGAATCCCGGGTCAGTTCCTGCAGCCCTACTTCCGTGATTTCTTCACCGTCATCGCGCGTAAGCGGTGAGAATCAAGAAATGGTCAGTGCAAGAGCGGATAACGTCGGCTCGATCGGCGACCGTCCGTTGAGTTCGTCGACCCCGTCCCCGATTTCTGAAGTCCCGACGACGATGATCTGACGAGATTCGCCCGGGCTAAAGCTTTGGGGTTGTTCGGCCGATGGGAGTCTTTACGTAGGCGTTTCGGGGTTGATTATCGGGGTGACGCCGCGTCACGCATCGAACTGCGCCGGTCCGGCGTAATCGACTGCGCCGGTCGTGAATGATGCGGGAGTTCTGGATGCGCGAGTTGGTCGATGCGGGAGCAAGCGAGGCAGTGTTGTCGCCTGTCTCTTTGCGGGGTTTCTGCGGGGCGCTGGTCGCGGGTGTGCCCGGCGGCGCTGCGTTGGTCTTCGATCGCGAGTTGCGGGTGTGGTTCGCGGAGGGCGCTGCCCTGGCGCGATCGGGTGTAGGTCCGATGGTTGGTCGGCGGCTGCCTGATCTGATGCGTGCCGAGTCGTGGAACGTGCTGAAGGAGCCCTACGAGGCGGCCGTTGAGGGAAGCACGACCAGATTCGACCTTGCCGTAGACGGGACTTTGTATTCGGTTCGGGTATCGCCGATTGTGTTACCGGGCGACGTCCCCGGGGCGTTGGCGGTTTCGCGCGAGATATCAGAGCCGCGGCGTTTTGAGATGGTGATCGCGGAGCGCGCCGCCGCCGTTGAGGTCTCCGAGCAGCAGCTGTTGCGCTCAGTGTTTGACCGTGCCCCGCGCGGGATGAGCGTGGCCGATCTCGATGGTCGGTGGTTGAGGATCAATGACGCGTACTGCGGGATGTTGGGATACGAGTCCGGGGAGCTGCTCGGGATGTCCTTTCGCGATGTGACCCACCCTGATGACGTGGGCGAGGATCGCGAGTTCGTGGCGGCGGCCATGGCGGGTGGGCCGGAGAGTTTGGACCGGGAGAAGCGTTACGTGCGTAAGGACGGCTCGATCCTGTGGTCGCGCGTGCGAGCCGAGCTGATCCGTGACGACGCGGGCGAGCCGCTGTATTTCGTCTCTCATCTTGAGGACATCACCGAGCGCCGGGCGGCGCAGGATCTGCTGCGCGATTCCGAGCGGACGCTGCGGTCGGTGATCGAAAACACGCCGGCGATCATTTGCGTGAAGGGCCGCGACCATCGCTACACGTTGGTCAACCGGGAGTTCGAGCAGTGGTGCGGCGCCTCCAGCGACGAGATCGTCGGACACAGCGCTGTGGAAATGCCCTGGGGGTACCTGGTCGCAGGGGGCTGGGGCAAGGACCAGTCAGTGCTTGAAGATGGCGAGACCATTCAGGAAGATGAGACGATCTTGCGGGATGGCCAGGAGCGGGTGTACCTGACGACGAGGTTCCCGCTCCTGGATGAAAACGGCGACATTCACGCGGTGTGCGCGGCGTCGACCGACATCACCGAGCGTCGCCTTGAGGAGAGCTCGAGGCGCGAGCGTCTCCAGTGTTCTGAATTGATCTATTCAGCACTGGCTCAGGATCGATTTCTCCTTTACGCTCAGCCGATCGTAAAGCTCGCCTCGATGCAGCCCGTCGGCGTTGAGCTTCTGATCCGAATGCGAAAAGCTAGCCCCATTTTCCGCGTAACGATGCGGTAAGCCGGCGGCTGTCAGCGGCTCGGCTGGGT
>CALAQT010000482.1 GCA_937888775.1 uncultured Actinomycetes bacterium
ACTCGCCCATATCGGCCCCGAACCAACGGCAAGGCAGAGCGCTTCATCCAGACACTCACCCACAAGTGGGCCTACGGCGCGATCTACGGCACATCCGCCGAGCGCACCGCAGCACTCCCAGGCTGGCTCAACCACTACAACTACACCCGACCCCACGGCTCGCTTAGCCACAAGCCGCCCGGCACACGTCTACACGAACTGACCAACGTGCCAAGGAACTACACCTAAGGCCCATCGCGGGTTCTCGGGGCGCCGGACGGATATCAAGCAGAACACGAGCGCGACGGCGCCGAACGCTGAGCGCTGAGCGCTCGCGCGAGGATTCGAACCGCGGATCCAGGGGCGGGGGTTGCCGCCAACCCCTCAAGTGGTGTTTACTACGTACCACATGGGTACGTGCATGGGGGATGTGGGGGACGGGCGGGTGCCGCTGCGTGTTGAGCCAGCGAGCGGCGATCGTCGTGCGTTGAGCCGCGTGGGAGACGGTAGCGGCTTCGTCACCGCGTCTGCGCACCGGCGTCGTGCGCGGATCGGCGCCGTCGCGACGCTCGCGGTAATCACGGTCTGGCTCGTGGTGGCCGCGACCGCGTCCGCCTTCAGCGCGCACGGAAGCGCGGAGCAGGTCTACGTCACCGGCTTGGCCCCGAGCGCTCAGATGTCGCTGCTGCGGTCGAACGGCGAAACGGTGTCTGCGCAGACCGCGGACTCGCTCGGGGGGATGCTGTTCCGGAACGTCGCGCCGGAACAGGGCTACCGGGTCCGGCTGGGCTCCACTGGCGAAGAATCGGGGCCGATCACCGTCTACACGCAAGCCGCGGCACCGCCGGATCCCAGCATCTACAACCAGTCGATCCCGGCCGGCGGATACACCTACCTGACGACGCGCGACGGCACCCAGCTGGCGATCGACGTCCACCCACCCGGCATTCCGGCGGGCGCGGCTGGCTTGCGCTCGGCGTCCCCGACGTCGAGACACGAAAGGCCGGTTCCAACGCTGATCGAGTACTCGGGCTACGGCTACGCGAACCCTGCGGGCCCGGAAAGCGGCATCGCAGCGCTCGCCAACCTGATGGGTTTCGCCGTGGTCGACGTGAACATGCGCGGCACCGGCTGCTCCGGCGGCGCGTTCAACTACTTCGAGGCGCTGCAGAATCTCGACGCGTATGACGTGATCGAAACCATCGCCAAACAGTCGTGGGTAAGCCACCACAAGGTGGGCATGCTCGGCATCTCCTACGGCGGGATCAGCCAGCTCTTCGCAGCTCAACTTCAGCCGCACGCCCTCGAGGCGATCGCGCCCCTATCGGTGCTCGATGCGACAGCGACGACGCTCTATCCCGGTGGCATCCTCAACACTGGTTTCGCGGTGCCGTGGGCCGAAGAACGGCAGCACGACGCCGAACCGGCCGGCCCCGGCAACGGCGAGCACTGGGCGTACGAACAGATACAGAAGGGCGACCAGACCTGCGCGGTCAACCAGGACCTGCACGGAGAGGCGACGAACCTGCTGGCAGAAGTCAAGGAAAACTCGACGTACAAGCCGTCGGTGGCCGACCCGCTGGACCCGGTGACGTTCGTCCACAACATCAACGTTCCGACCTTCATGGCATGCCAGTGGCAGGACGAGCAGACTGGCGGGCACTGCGCCGATCTGGCTGAGCACTTCACCGGCACCAAGCGCAAGTGGTTCACGTTCACCAACGGCGTCCATGCCGACTCGCTCGATCCGTATACCTTCAACCGGCTCTACGACTTCTTGGAGCTGTACGTCGCGCACAAGGCGCCGATCCACAACCAGGCGATCGTGCATGCCGCCGCTCCGATCATCTATCACACGGCGTTAGGGCTCCCCAAGGGAGACGAAGTCACGCTACCGCCGGACCCGATCCAGGAACAGCCGAAATACGGACAGGCGATGTCGGCCTTCAAGGCGCTCCCGGAGGTTCGGGTGCTGTTCGACAACGGCGCAGGAGCCTCACCGACCGGCAGCACGACGCCCGGCAACCCCTATCCCGGGTTCGAACAGTCGTTCTCAGCGCTCCCGATACCCGGCACGACGGCTCGCTCGTGGTATCTCGGGCCGGAAGGCGCACTCAGCGAACAGCCGGCAACGGCCCAGGGGGTCGACTCCTACACCTCGGATGCGAGCGCCACGCCGCTGACGGATTACTCGACCAACACGGGCCCGGGCGGGCTATGGGGCGACGCGTCCGCGTGGGAATGGAGCTGGGCGCAGCCCACCGCAGGCTCCGCCGTGTCCTATGTGTCAGCACCACTCAGCAGCGACACAGCCGCAATCGGTGGAGGCGCAGTCAACCTGTGGGTGGAGTCATCCACTCCGGACGTCGATCTCCAGGCGACGGTCAGCGAGGTGCGCCCCGACGGCAACGAAACCTTCGTCCAGAACGGCTGGATCCGCGCCAGCGAGCGCAAGCTCGCCACCACCTCGACAAACATGTTCGCCCAGGCCCCCACGCCGCTCCAGCCGATCCCGACCTTCCTTGCCTCCGATGTGCAGCCGATGCCGGCTGACGAATTCGTTCCGGTGACGATCCCGCTGTACTTCGAGGGACACATGTACCGCGCAGGCTCGCGCATCAGGGTCACGATCTCTGCGCCCAACGGCACACAGCCCATCTGGTCGTTCGGCCAGACGCACCCGGAAGGCACCACCGCCAAGGTGTCGATCGCGTTCGGGCCCGGCATGGCCGGCAACCTCACGCTCCCAATCGTGCCCGGCGTCACCCTGCCCACCGGACTGCCGCCGTGCCCAAGCCTGCGCAACGAGCCCTGCCGCCCCTACCAGGCACTCGTGAACAACGGTCCCTGACGGCTACTCGCGCCGCAGAGCGCGAAAGCCTCGACCTGCAGGGTAGGCCCAGCGCTCCGTCAGATGCAGAACCGCGCGGGGTCATGCTCGGGGTTTGGTCGGACCTGCTCATCGAAGGCCGCCAGTACCCCGTCTCGGTCCACTCGACCGATCAAACCAGACCCCGATCGCGGGAGGCGTTGTGGGCGGCGGGGCTCTGAGGGTTAGGTGCCGGTGTCCGGAGCGAGCATCGCCGTGGTCCTCCCGGTGGTCCCTAGCTGAGAGCGCCTCACGTCATCTCAGGGCACCTCAGAGCCGCTCACATGCCCAAGATCACCTGAGAACACGCCCGGGACGTAGTTCGAGCCCAGTATCGCCCATGCAGCGAAAGCCCTGCAAGCTGTGCGGCTCTCGTATCTCTGGCTGGGTCCCGCGGCACCGACAGGGATGGCCAGAGCTCTCGTGTCGCTCGCAATGGATGCTGTCGCCCGCGCGGCCCCGACCGCGGCGCAGCGAGGCCGTCAGCGTGGTATTCGATGGCGAATGTCTCCGACCGACGAAGCCCTGCTCGACAATCCGGCGTACGCCTCGCTGTGCGGTGCGCATGCGCGGTTCGCGCAAGTACGTGGGCGCGTGCGTCGATATCCGGCCGATGTCGCGCCGTTCCTCGGTATGCCCTCGCCACCATCGCCGCAGGACTGGCGGGACGCCGCCGAACTCGTGGCGCCGGGTACCTACGCGGCCGTTCCATACAGCGGCGCCGAGCTACCGGACGCTTGGCGGGCGGTCGCGGCGTTTGATCTGGTGCAGATGATCGGAGAGCGGGTCAGCGGGGTCGATTGCGTGGAGGCGATCCCGCTCAGCGCCGCCGACGTGCCCGAGATGATGGAGCTCGTCGCCCGGACCGAGCCGGGGCCGTTTCTGACAAGGACGATTGAGCTCGGCGACTACCTGGGAATCCGCTCCGACGGCGCCCTCGTCGCGATGGCCGGCGAGCGGTTCCATCTGGACGGCTGGACCGAGATCAGCGCCGTCTGCACCAGCGCCGAGCATCGCGGCCAGGGGCTGGCCTCCCAGCTCGTCGAAGCGTTGATAGCGCGCATCCAGCTTCGTTCGCAACGCGTGTTCCTGCATGTCCTCAGCACCAACACTCGTGCGATCCGGCTCTACGAGGAGCTTGGCTTTCGCGTTCGGCAGACCGCGACGATCACCGTCGTGACGCACGAGCGGCTCGGAGACCCGCAGACATAGGCGTCCCGTCTTGGGCGCGCCGTGCAGTCCCGGAAGCCCGTGGTCCTGTCCGTGGTCCCTGAGTGAGCGCAGCTCAGGTGATCTCACAGCACTTCAGGGCCCGTCACACGCCTGGCGTGACCGCGGAACGCGCCTGGGACGTGGTTCCCCAGGAGTTCCAGGAGCGCAAGTTCGACCGTCCTCAGTCGCCTCCAGACGGCCTGCGGCATCGCAGGACGCGCCATTGAGCAAAGGCTCCAGGGGTCCTAGAGGGTTGGAGTGGTGTCCACTAAGGTCCATCGCCGCCGGCTGGCCCCGTGTTTACGGGGCCTTTTGCGTTTCAGTGGCCGCCGCGGTCACATTCGCGGTCAGATTTAGTGCGCGACGTGCTCGATCAGGCGTCGCCGAAGGCTGGCTCCGGCCCTGGCCAAGCCCCCGGTGGCACGGGGCCGAGGCCGGTGCCAACCGCTGGTGGAGATAGGGTTGCCATATGGAGTTCAGGATCACGCGCCATTCTGGCCATGCGAGCCCGAACAACGCCATGGAGTTGCTGTTGCGGCGTCTGGGGGCCCAACGCCGCGAATGCGCGTTCGCTATGAGGGGTGTCGAGATACGGGCTAGGTGGGAGGATGACGAGCGAGACTCGACGACCCGCGAAAACATGCTTGACGGTAGGCGGCGGGCCGTCCTCGAGATCGTCCGTGAGGCCTGTGAGCACGCTCCCGAGCTCAAGTCCGACTGGTTTGCCGTCAGCCCCTTGCGGCGGTAACCCCCTCGGCGATCGAGTGATGTTCGCGCCTCGTTCGCGTCGATCTGACCCCCCCGGCACCGGCACTGCTCGCGGTCGCGTACGCAGGACGTACGCAGGCAGTCCCGAGACGCAGCACTCTCCGGGCTGGTTCGCACCTGCTCAACCAGTATCGCCCATTTCTGAGAGACCGAAGTCGTCCGACTCCAACCGCCCCATGCCGTTGGGCGGCTTTCGTCTCGGGTGGGAAGCAGGCGGGTGGATGCAGGCCGAAAGGACGCCTCGGTTTCGTCCGGAGCGAGCACCTGATTGACGCTGGGCGAGACGACTCCTATCACGCGAAGGCAGTCGTCCCGGACTGCTTCAGGGGATGCCTGCTTTCCGCGCGTTGCGGGATCGGCGTCCGCTCCGCTGGGATGCCCGTGCTGAGGCAAGAGCAGGGCGGAGCGGCGCCCTGAGGCGTGTCCGCTCCTGGAGAAAAGGCGCGGCTTGCCCGCGGCTCACTACCATCTGCCTGTGAGCGTCCCGAGGGTGCCCGGTGGGGTGGTGCATAAACTGCCCGCGGACCTGCGTAAGGCGCTGATCGCCAACGCCACGGCACTCGATGCCTGGAAGGACATTACGCCCCTAGCCCGCAACGAGTTCATCTGCTGGGTCGAGGATGCCAAGCAGGAGGCCACCCGAGAGCGCCGCATTCGGCGGACGCAGGAGGAGCTGGAGGAAGGCCAGCGCCGGCCCTGCTGCTGGCCGGGTTGCAAGCACCGCGACCGCACCGGCAGGCAGCGGCCCGCCTAGGAGCATTCATCGCCTCGGGAGTCCCGTGACCGCTTATCGTCCTCAGCGGTCGTCTCGCACGCTCTTACGGACGCTGTCGCTCACGCCTCGATGCGAGCGTCTGCACGCGCGTGGTCACCGCGCCTCAACGTTCGCCGCTCACGGTCACAAGGCGCTGGAGGCAGCGTGCCCTTCCGGACGGGAATAGTCGGTGGGTCGTTGAGGGCTGATAACGCTTACGAACGCACTCGGCGCCCGACCTTATCCGGCGTCCACTACTCTGCCGACAATGAAGGTCGTCCAATACGTAGTTGTCGGGATTCTCGGCTTTGCCATCTGGTCTACGCCTGCCGGGGCGTTCGCGTCGTGCACGGTGCGAAATCACGCGATCCCCGGTGTTGCGAATTCGCGCGAGGTGCGCAGCCAGCGCGATGCGATCGTCTATGCGGTAGGTCGCCCCGAAGCAAACCAGACCTTCTGGGCCTGCAGCCGTGCGAATGGCCGGCGCGTCTTGCTAGGCCATAAAGTTTGGGAAGCCACGAACATTCCGTCTGCAGAACTGTCCGACGTTCATGTTGCGGGCAACTTGGTCACAGCGGTCCAATATCTAGACCCCGAACCGGAGTGCAGCAAGTACGACCCCACGGAAAAGTGTCCCGCTAGTTCGACGGTCCTTGTCGTCGCCAACGTTGCCATCGGTCTGAGCAGTGGTGAACGCTGGTCCCTCCAGGCGGGGGAGAAGTGGTTTCTCTCACCTCAGGGCGCCGTGGCCTGGCTTGAATGGCCCAATGGCGAAGCAGGACCCTCGGGCACACTGTACGGCTGCTTCGCGCGCGTCGTTCATGGCAAGATTACATGCCCGGTACGCACCGTCTGGTCGGGTCCCGTGGGGCCAAAATCGGTGAGGCTGTCCGGAAGAACGCTCAGGTGGACAGCGGGTCGCAGAGCTCTCTCAGCGGTTCTCTAGGCAGTCTTGTGGGTTGCGCCCTGTGCCCACCAGTGGATCGACCTCTCGATGGTCGGCGCCGCGCTTCGGCAAGTCTTGCGCGACAAGGCGAGCTGATCGCGGCCGTCGCTCCCGCTTCCGGTGTCGATGCAAGCGCGTCGTCGGAGACCTCTTGCGCTCCTGCATTGGACGACGTCCACTCGTCCGAGCTCCGACGCGCGAGACGCTCGCTTAGCCTCGGTGAAAGCAGCAGTCTGAGCTCGGGCGGTCTGCGCTGTCGAGCGTCGTCCGTTCCGGGCATCTCGCGAGGCTGAGGCTGTACGCCTCCTTACATCCGAAGGCGACCGTGCGAGCGCTGTTCGTGCCCACGACCGCTCGGTGGGCGGGCACCACGCGCGTATGGTCGAGGCTCTAGCCGTTGCCGACGCCTCACAAGATCGCCGACCACACGGCTCAGGGCGAGTACGCTCCTGCTCGTGAAGGTCGTCGGGCTCATCTTCGTGGGGCTGTTCGCGCTTGCCGGCTGGTGTGCTCCGGCAGAGGCCTCCGTTCAGTGCGCGGTGCGTGGTCACGTCATTGCAGGCGTCGCTCACTCCAGGGTCGTTGCCGTGAGTGGTGACGTGGTCGTCTATCGAGTCCGCCAAGAACGGGAAGAGATACGACTGGATACCGTCTGGGTGTGCGACCGGATGGACAACCGAGCCGTCCGCATCGGCAACGATGAATGGGTGCCAATCGAAAACCTCGGGGAAGGGCACCTCGCGAACAAGACGCTGGAACACCTGCAGATTGCGGGCTCCTGGGTCCTTGCGACGCAGACGGGAGACCAAGACGAGGGGGGATGCTTCAAGTACCAGATCTCGAACTGCAATGGGCCGAGCAACACGCTCGTCCTCGCGAACGCCGCCTTGGGACTGGCTGGGAGCCTGGCGAGCATACGAGACTACGTTGATGAACTGAGTGCGGGGGGCTACGTCAAGACGCCGACGAAGGCATGGACTCGCACGTTGCTCTCGCCCCGGGGCGCGGTGGCCTGGCTCGAAGAATCCCGATCGGGGTCCATGAAGAGCACCTCGCTCTACGGCTGTCTGGCGCGGGCCACGCGCGGCAAGGTCGGCTGCGCGATACGCGCGCACGCCGAAGGCGACATCGAACCCGATTCGGTGCGACTTTCACAAACGACGCTCACCTGGATGGTCGGCGGCAGCACTCAGGCGGCGGTCCTCTGAGTGCCAACCGAGCGGCCATAAGCTGAGGTCCTCACTATCGAACCGCGGCAGCGGCCGCTTCAAGGCTCCGTAGCAGTCGAGGCTGGTCGTCGGCTCTGTGGTAGCGCCAGGTGCGCTTGAGTCGGCTCAGTGGATCTGGCCCGAGAAGATCGCCTGCTCGCGGGCTGCGATCGGACTACTCAGCTCGGCCGACGTGCATACGCAGGAGATGGCCGACCGCTCAGCGAATCTGGCCGGACAGGATCTCCTTGACCAGGGAGATCGGCCCGATCGAAAACACGCGGCCCGTGGCGCCCGCCAAGCCGACCGACACGAACGCGTTCGGCCCTTTCGGCTTCAGGGCGCCGTAGGCGTAGACGCTGACAGTCGACCAGTCTGGCTGCCCGCTGCAGAGAGGGGGGCCCAATTCAGGCACAGGCGCTCCCGGCGAGCGACATTCCCCTTCGCCTTCGACTCTCGTGAGCACGTCGAACGCGACCGCTCCGCGAATGTTGACGGTGTGAATCACCGCCCCTTTGGGGGCGTAGATGTAGGTCTTGTGTCTGGCCTTTTCGAATATGGCCCTGCTCGTGGCCACGACCGTGACCACGAGCTCACCGGGTGATACCCGAGCGTGGCGCTCCGGCGCTGGTCTCGACGTGCCCCGAGCACCTCGGGCGGCGTCGGCGCCTGTGTCCTACGCGCTCCTAGCTCACTCGCCCCACCGGAGCGGATCAGGCGGCAGCCGTCACCCACTGATGCACGGGGGGGCAAGGCCGATCTCTCGCAACTGGATGGGCACGCTCTGCAGGAGCCCGGCAGCATGCGCGGCCGTCGTAAGCGCCGCGACCTTCGCTGTCCGCCCGCGTCGCACGCTTGGCGATGTCATCGGTGAAGGGTGGAGTGCCCCGCACGCGGGGCACTCCACATACTTCCGGGCGCCCGTCTGCACTCACTTATTGCAGGCTAGTAGTAGATCACGGCGTGGTAGCTCTTGCCGGTTGCGTTGACTTTGCCAGTCCCGTTTGTGTCCAATACAACGAGACTGAACGTGACAGCAAAGTAGTCCGAAGCCCATGTTCCCGGGCCCCAGGTCAGAATTTCTTCGGGAGTCGCACCGGTCAATGGCATCCTTGTCCGTCCGTTAGGGGCAAGGACGGTGCTCTTGCAAGTGAATACATCCCGGCCGCCCGACGTTTCCGTGCCGGGGTACTTTACGCTGTTTGTCTGGTGTCTGCCGGTGCATACAACGGGACCAAAGCGTTCGTCAGTGTAGGTCGCGGTGTATTCTACGCTCGTCTTTTCGGCAGCCAGCGATCCAGCGAGCGTGGGCGCTGCATTGCCACCGCCCCCGCTGCTGCTGCTTGCGAGCGCCACAGATGAGAATCCGCTGGGCTGTCCGCTTCCGCTCTCGCGTGCCGCTCACTGGACGGCCCATCGCCGGCGCACTGCAACGTCGCCTGCGGCAGGCACTCAGCGGCCTCGCCTGAGATTCGCGCGCTCCCGGTTCACAGGGGCATCACGGCATGGAGCTCAGCTGTCGTGGCAGACAGCGTCCCGCCGGCCAGCTCCATTCGCGCCCGGAGGACTGCCAGCTCCTCGCGGGGAATTGGGCGCCGCACACCGCGCACGAGTATCACGAGCTGACGCCCCCCAGTCTCGGTGCACACCGAGACTGAGCGCGCCGTCCCAGCGGCGTGGAGTGCCTCCTCGACGACTCGGTAGGCCATCGTCTCGGTCTCCTCGTTGAGGCTGTCGACGCCATGCAGATCGACCGTCATCTCCTCGAAGCCCCGGGCTCGCGCGTCGTCGGCGAGCTGCTCCAGCCCAGCCCGCAGGCCGAGCGCGAGCGCTGGTGGTCGAAGACTGACCGCAAGGGACCGTAGGGAGCGCAGGGTGTAGTCGACGTTCGACCTCAGCGTGCCCAGCTTCGGCGTCGCCATCTCGGAGCCCAGATCGCGCTCGAGCGCCGTCAGGCCGAGCAGCACGGCGGCGAGCGTCTGGGCGGCCTGCTCGTGCAGTTGGTACGCGACGTGGTCGCGCTCGGCCTCCTGGCGGGTGATGATCTCGCGTAGCTGATCTCCTCGGTCGGTGAGCCGGACGCGAGCGTCATGCAGCTCGGCCCGAATCACGGCTCGCTCCCGTTCACCCTCGAGCAGACGCCGATTCTCGGCTGCAACCGCCGCCTGCAGAGCAAGCACAGTCAGGGCCGCACGATCCTCGGCGTTCATCGGGCGAGACGCACTGACAGCCAGCGTTCCATACGGGATACCCCGCGCCTTGATGGGAAAGCGCTCACGGATGTCCCCCCCGATCCCAGACTCGGCGGGCGGCTGGCCGGTCAACTCGACACGCGTCTCGGCGCATGCGACCAGCCCACCGGCATGGAGTGCAACGGTCGCTGGAAGATCTTCGGCGCCGGTCAGATGGGAGAGCTTGAGGCCGGACTGCAAGAGCAGATGCTGTCGATCGCGCGCATCACGCATTCGATCGGCGAAGCGACCTGCCACGATGCCGACCGCGAAGAAGGTGACGCCACGTGTGAACATGCCGACAGCGTCGAGACCGGCGTGCGAGCTCAGCGTCCAGATCCCGACCGATCCGAGCATGAGCGTCGCGGCGCTGACGCCCGCAAGCATGCCCAGCTCGAGGGCAACGAGCGAGATCGGGACGACGTACAGTAGCTCAGTGGCGTCTGTGCGGTCAGCGCTCGTCTGGCGCAGCGCGAACAGAAGCGCGAACAGCCCAGCGGCCGTCGCCAGCACCACCACCCGCCGCTCAGACCTGCGACGCACCGGGAACGCTGAGGTCGCGCCCGTAGGCTGGCCATGTTGCGCATCGCTTGCTTGCGCGCCTCGATTGCGCTGGATGAGCGGGTATCCCCGGAACCGGCGCGGCATTCGGGGAGTTGCAGCCCGCAACCCCATGACCGAGGTGGAAGCATCCTTAACGTCCACTGAGACATCACAGCAGCCTCACAGCCCGCTTCCACCAGACCAAACCACCGACGCAACTCAGTAGTTCCACGCCGCCCGCGGGCAGGCCCCGACGGTGCTTGGGCGGGTTCTTCAGACCCTTGCGGGCCGCTGGACTTGGCTTGAAGGTGAAGTCACCCTGCCCGCCGGCCATGGATGCATGGCTCAGGTCGGCGCCGCTCCGTCGGTTGGCGGGGCTGCTGCTGGGGCGTCGTTTTCGAGAGATGGTTGTGAGGGGAGCGTGAGCAATGCGAACATCGCACCGGCGAGCGCGACGATGGCCGCTGCGATCAGGCCGAGGTCCATCGCGTTGATGAACGCCGCGTGGGCGAATCGAGTGAGAAGCTGGCCGGTGGCCCCACCGATCTCCTCGGCCACCCCGAGGGCGCCGCCGAGTGATCCGCGGATGGTTTGCTCGACCGCCTGCGGGACATGGAAGGGCGCGAGCGTGTCAGAGATCCGGTGCTGGTAGCGCGTGGAGAGCAGGCTGCCGACGACCGCCACGCCGAGTGCGCCGCCGACCTGCATGAACGAACCGTTGGTCGCTGAGCCGACACCGGTGTGGGCGGAGGGCAGGGACCCCATGACCGATCCGGTGGCCGAGGGGATGACCAGGCCCGCCCCGACGCCGATCATGACCATGCCGGCCACCGCGCCCCCATAGGTGGTGGCCACCGTGGCGCCGGAGACCTGCCACAGACCGGCTGCCGCCACCAACAGGCCCGCCGCCACAGTGAGCTTGGCGCCCGCCCTGCGGACCAGGACACTCGACAGGGGCGCCGCAACCGCGATTGCCCCGGCGGCAGGAAGCACCCGCAGGCCGGCCTGGAGGGGGGAGTAGCCGAGCTGGAACTGTAGAAACTGGGTCAACACGAACAGCGAGCCGTAGAGCCCGAACGCGAGCAACCCGTTGCACACCACCGCGGCCGAGAACCTTCTGGCGAGGAAGAACCGCAGGTCCAGCATTGGATGGGAGCTGGAGAGCTCCCAGGCAAGGAAGCCGGCGAGCACTGCGAGCCCGCAGGCGCCCGCGCCCAGCACGAGCCCCGAGGACCAGCCGTGCACCGGCGCCTCGATGATGGCCCACAGCACCAGTCCCAGCCCGACGATCGACAGCAGCGAGCCGCCCGAGTCCAAGCGCTTGGCCTCCGGATCTCTCGAGTCGGGCACCAGCGGGACCGCAAACAGCACGCCAAACAGGGCGACGGGCACGTTGATCAAGAACACCGAGCCCCACCAGAAGTGCGCGAGAAGCAGCCCTCCGACGATCGGTCCGAGCGCGACCCCTGCCCCGCTCGTCGCCGACCAGAAACCCAGGGCGCGCTGGCGCTCGACCCGGTCGGTGAACGTGTTGGTGATGATCGAGAGCGTGGACGGCATGATCAGCGCCGCGCCGATCCCCATGCTCGCCCGGGCCGCGATCAGCAGCCCCACCGACCCCGAGAAGGCCGCCCACGTGGAGCCGGCGGCGAACGCCAACAGGCCGGCGACGAACGTCCGCTTGCGCCCCACTCGGTCGGCAAGGCTCCCTGCCACCAGCATCAACCCCCCGAACACGAGCGCGTAGGCATCGACGATCCATTGCAGCTCGCTCGTGGTGGCGTGGAGCTTGCGCACGAGTGTGGGGAGCACCACGTTGAGGACCGTGTTGTCCAGCGACACGATCAGAAGTGGCACGCACAGCACCGCGAGCGCCCACCAGCGCTGCGGAGAGGCGGTCGAGGTCGAACCTGCGCCCGGGCGCCATGGCGCCCGAGATCGCAGCGGTGCTCTTTCCAGTCCAGCGCGAGCCACCTCGGGAATGCTCAGGCCGCGCCGCGCCTGCGTCATCGGTACTTACACGCACATGAGCGCCAGGCGTCGTCTACGACGGTGGGAGCAGCACTGTGGCGTCCGGCCATGCGTATCGCAGCTTCACCGGCGATCCGGAACGTCGGCTGGCGATCCCGCCGGGCGCCGATACGAGCTCTCGCCCCACACAGCTCCCGCCGCGAGCCTCGTAGAAAGCCTGAGCGTCGAGGTTCTGTTCGAGGACCCAGAGATACATGCCGGCGCCCTCCGGTCGCTCCACCACTGCCGCGGCGGTCAACGCCAGCAGACGCGACCCGATGCCCCGTCGCTGATGCCCAGCGGCTACATGCAGGTTGTCGACCAGCGCCCCCCACCTAGCCCGGATCTTGCATTAAGCAGTTGCGGCCCCGGGGTTCGGGGCCGCTGAACTGTCCGCCTGAGCTGGGATTCTGGGGTTGTCGAGACCTTGGAATCGAGCTTGGGAGGATCACCTTGAAGGTGACACGCGATGGGCGTCAGATCAAGGTAGATGTAGTGTCGGACGGAGAGGGGTTGGTGTCGCACGCGGGTAGCGCGCTGCTGGCCCGGGTGGCCGATAAGACGGGGCTGACGCTGGCGTTGTCGAGCGAGCTTGCTGGTCTGAAGCAGCGGCAGTCCGGTCACGACCAGGGCCGTGTTGTCCGTGACCTCGCGGTGATGCTCGGTGACGGCGGCGACTGCCTGGCAGATCTCGGTGCGCTCGGCGATCAGCGGTCGCTGTTCGCCGATGTCGCCTCCGCCCCGACTGCCTTTCGGCTCGTCGATCGGATCGCTGGCGACCCGGCGGGCCTGGAGCGGCTGCGTGCAGCGCGTGCGCGAGCGCGGGCGCGTGTGTGGAAGCTCGCCGGCGAGCTGCGGCCGGGGAACGCCGGCGCGAACACCGCCGCCGACCAGATCGCGGTGGCCGAGCAGGCCATCCAGCAGATCCCCGCCGAGCACATCGAGGACATCGAGCTGCTGCTGCGCGTCGACTCCGCCGGTGCCAGCCACGAGCTGCTGGACTGGTGCCGGGAGGGGCGGATCGGCTTCTCCGTTGGCTATGACCTGACCGAGACGGTGCGCGCCGCGATCCTCGAAATACCCGACAGTGCCTGGGTCTCGGCTCTTGACCAGGATGGCAGCCCGCGTCCCAACGGGCAGGTCTGTGAGATCACCGGTCACCTCGATCTGACGAGCTGGCCGGCCGGGTCGCGCGTGATCGCGCGGCGCGAGCGCGCACACCCCGGCGCGCAGCTCTCGTTCACCGACCATGACGGGCATCGCTTCCAGGCGATCCTCACCGACCAGCCCGCCCGGGTCGCCACGATCGAGCGCGAGCACCGCGCTCGCGCAAGGGTCGAGGATCACATCCGCAACGACAAGGACACCGGGCTGCGCAACCTGCCGTTCCGCGATTTCGAGCATAACCGCGTCTGGCTCGAGGTCGTGCGGATCGCACACGACCTGATCTGCTGGACCCAGCGCCTGTTGCTCACCGGCGAGCTCGCCCGGTGCGAGCCCAAGCGCCTGCGCTACCGGCTGCTGCACGTTGCCGCCCGCCTCTCCTTCCACGCCCGCACAGCAACCCTGCGCATACAGGCCAGCTGGCCCCGGGCCAGCGATCTCACCGTCGCGTTCCAACGCCTCAACGCGCTCCCAACACCCCCGGCCTAACCCCGACCGCCGGTCCCGAGATGACGGGCCTCACCTCCGGCGCGACGCGCCCCGCGAAGCCTGCCCTCGCACCTGCGCCAAACCACCACCAGCGCCCCCGGCCGCACCGCAACACCCACAACCCGATCCTCCGCGACGGCCTCAACTGGCCCCGCCCCTCACCGCCCGGCCAACACTCACATCAAACGGCTTCCAGCAAGATCCGGGCTAGTCTCGAATAGTGTGCCAGCGGCCCCATGACAGCACCGCCGCCACCACCAACCCGCGGATGGTTGTCGACGGCCGGGAGGCACTGGGCCGAGTCTCGCGCAAGCTCGGGAGGCGGGCCGTCACGCCGTCCACAACTTCGTCCGGGCCAGCGCCGAACGTGACAGGCCCGCGGTCCGGCCGAAGAACCCCGTTGGCGACCACATTGGATGAGGCGATCCTGTTCGGGGTCTCAGAGTCGGTGGCGCGGCTCGCCGGCCCGCCGAGAATATGGCGATGAAGGCCGTCGCGGCGGGCCCTCGTAGGCGCTGGTTTCCTGACTTCAAGGCTGAGGCCCTTGCTTGGTGGGTGCGGACGTCCTCAGAGCAGAGGCTCCAGTCGGTCATGCGCAGTCGGCTTCGCGGCGTCCTTCTGCGGCAGATCTTCCGCACGATCTGTCAGCGCGCACAGCCCAATCCACGCCTCAACGCGACCGTGGAGTTCAGGATCACCGGTCGGCGAGATGGCGGCATCGACCGTTACCAGCTCATGCTCAGCGACGGCCGGTGCACGACGTCAAGACGCGGCGGAGGCAGGCCGGCGTTGACGCTCGAGCTTGAACCAGGGGCGTTCCTGCATCTGGTCGGCGGTACTGACAGCGCCCAGTGGCTGTTGATCGCGGGCAAGCTCAAGCTGCGTGGCGACCTGATGGTCGCCCTGGCCCTCCCTGCAACGCTCAGGCCTCCCAGGCGCCGCCCGCAGACTCGCTTGTGGAAGCGCTGAGCGTCGGCAGCGTTTGCGGCTACGTGTAGCTTGAGCCGATCGCTTCCGCAGCCGGCTCACGGTCCCTCATGACCGGTCGGCGCGGTGTTGGTCAAGAACTCCTCGTGCGCAGCTAGGCCGCCGGCAGCACTCAAAGGTGGCGCGCACGCGAGCCCGACCGCGCCCTGACGCCACCCGGTCCAAGGCGGGCCCTAGGACTGCTCCTGCACCGTGGTTCCGTTGTGAGCAGACCTGACGTGACCTCAGTACACCTGAGGCCCGCAAGCATCCGGGAGAGCACCCACGAGCAGCCCTAGGTCCGTTTTCGAGCCCAGTATCGCCCATGACGGAAGCCGGGCTTCAAGAGCGGTGGAGGCCAGCGTGCGCTGAGCCTGAAGGCGCGCCGCGCATGAGTCCAGCCTGGCGGGGGCTTGGCAAGCTCCGTCGCCGAGCGGCCGATGGATGGTCATGGTGTGCGAACACTCGGAATGGTACAGCGGCGCGGCGCGCTATCTGCGCGAGGCGGCCCAGCTGCGGCTCGTGCTGGTGTGTGACGCCTGTGGCGCCGAGCGCGCCCAGCTCGGGAGGATCGACTACCGCCTCCAACCGCGGTGCTTGGTGGTGCACCTCGCGGAGTTGATCGCGCGAGAGCTGGGTTTGAGCGAGGAGCTCACCGTCAGAGTTCGCTTCGCCGCGATGGTGTGTCGCGCTGGGCGTGACCAGCTCTCTCCCGAGATTCTCAACAAGAAGGGCCCTCTGACTCGGGAGGAGTGGACCGAGGTTCGCCGTCAGCCCGAGCTCGCGGCGGCGCTTCTGAGCGACGTCAACTTGGATGACATACGTGAGTGGATACTCTGCCACCGCGAGCGCCCCGATGGCCGCGGCTATCCGCGCGGCCTCGTCGGCGGGCAGATTCCCCTGGAGGCGCGCATCCTGGCTGTAGCCGACGCCTACGCGGCGATGGTGAGCGACCGTCCACACCGCGCTCGCCGTGATCACGAGGACGCGTGTCTGGAGCTGGGGCGCTGCGCCGGGACGCAGTTCGACGCTGCCGTCGTCCAGGCGTTCGTGACCGGTTCGCTGCCACTCAATCCGCTGCTGCTCAGCACGGCTGCCTGATCTATCGAGCCCGCCACCCGTGAGCACTGCGCGTGGGTCAGCGACCGTCCCTCCTACAGCAGCAGCGCCACGCAAGATGAGTCCGCGCACCGCTGCGCAGCGCCGAAGCAGGTCTCGGCAACGCCGGTCGTGTTCGCTACGTTGAGTTGACCTGGAGCGAAGAGGCATGGTCACGAGCGGACGATGATCGAGGAGGCGACATGAAGGCAGTGCGGTTCGACGAGTACGGCGGCGTCGATGTGCTGGAGGTGCGCGAGGTCGCGGATCCGGTTGCCGGCGCGGGCGAGGTACTGGTGGCGGTCAAGGCGGCCGGCATCAATCCGGGCGAGATCGCGATCCGCGAGGGGCGTCTTCACGAGCGCTGGCCGGCGACGTTTCCTTCGGGAGAGGGCACCGATCTTGCCGGCGTGGTGCAGGCGCTCGGCGCGGGCGTGAGCGCGTTTGCGCCCGGGGATGAGGTGCTTGGCTGGACCGAGCAGCGCGCCAGCCACGCCGAGCTCGTTGTGGTTCCGGTCGATCAGCTGACGGCCAAGCCGGCGTCGGTGTCGTGGGAGGTGGCGGGGTCGTTGTTCGTGGCGGGAGTCGCAGCCTACGCGTCGGTTCAGGCGGTCGCTCCGGAGGTCGGCGAGACGGTGGTGGTCTCGGCCGCGGCTGGCGGGGTGGGCTCGGTCGCAGTCCAGCTCGCGCGTGGCACCGGCGCGACGGTGATCGGGCTTGCCGGCGAGCACAACCACGATTGGCTGCGCCGCCACGACGTCGTGCCGGTGACCTACGGTGAGGGGCAAGCTGACCGGATTCGGCAGGCGGCAGGCGGCAGCATCGACGCTTTCATCGACACGTTCGGCGACGGCTACGTCGACCTGGCGATCGGGCTGGGTGCAGCTCCGCAGCGGATCAACACGATCATCGACTATGAGGCGGTGCAGCGGCTGGGCGTCCACGCGCAGGGCACCCACTCGATCGCCACTGCGCCGATCCTCGCGGAGCTCGTCGGCCTTGTGGCCGACGGAAGCCTCGAGATACCGGTCGCGCGCACATACCCACTGGAGCAGGTTCGCGACGCCTACCGCGAGTTGGCCCTGCGCCACAGCCACGGCAAGATCGTGTTGCTGCCCTGAGCCGCGAGTGCTGCGGGCGGCTCGACGGGGGAGGCGACCGCGCCGTGCGGCTTGGCACGCCTGGGCGACCTGCCCGTCGTGTGCGGCCAGAGACGAGCGGATAGGGTCGCTCGACACATCCGAGGAGAGGAGCCGCAATGGCTGTCGGTATCAGAGCGAAGTTCAACGGAGGCACACAGCAGCAGTACGACGCACTTCACGGGCATATGAGCATCGACGCCGATCCGCCGCAGGGCATGATCTTCCACTCGGCCGGCCCGATCGAGGGGGGCTGGGGGGTGATCGACTTCTGGGAGTCGCGCGAGGCGTTCGACAGCTTCGCCCAGAGTCAGCTGATGCCGGCTGCCCACGAGCTCGGCGATCGGGCGTTCCCGGGCCCACCGGAGATCAAGGAGTTCCCGGTTCACAACTTCACCAAGCCGTAGGACGCCGTAGGTGGCTGCCCGAGGTTGAAGGAGAACCCCTCGGGCAGCCGGTTGGAGACCGCGCTGCTGCTTGGGGATGATCGGCTCGGTGGCGCTGTCCGGGGCCCCAAGTCCTAGAGGAGGCTCGCCAAGACGAGGAGCGCGGCGGCGCCACTGAGGACGAACGGGCAGACGCGAAACCAGACGATCGGCGTGCGCGAGCCCGTCGCTGCGGTCAATGCGGCCAGGACGAGGAGCACCGCTGCTATGACCCGGTCGACGAGCTGGGTCGCGGAGTCACCTGAGCCTTCGACGGCCGTGATGATGATTATCAGGGCCCCGAGCGAGATGTGCGTGACGCCCTCGGCGATCCACTCCATGATCAGGATGCGGCGGTTGTCGCGCGTGATCTCACCAAACGACGCCGCGACGGCGCGGGTCGGCGCGAGATGCGCGGCACCCCAGCCGATGAGCACCGCCGACGCGAAGTAGGCCACGACTGCGCCAGATCCCATATGCGCACCATCGCAGCGGTCCTGGGAGCCGCCTCCGTGGTTCTCAACGCTTCCAGACGGTGGATCACCGTGCGACCGGGCGCATCGGCCACGAACAGTCGCTGCCTTCGCTACATCACGGCTGGCGGCGCGGCGCCGTCGCGGGGCCCGAGGGTGGTGATCTTTCCCACATGTTTGACTACGATGAGCGACAGCCAACGCGTGATGCGGTCCGCGAGAGGGGCGAACGGTGTTCAAGCAAGGAGCAGTTTGACGCGATAGCCAAAGCCGCCCCGGGCGTCGTCGTCGGCCCGCGAGAGCCAGAGGCGATAGGCACGGCGGGGCGCGACGCTTCGGCTGGGAGGCAGTGCCGCCCCGAAACCCCGTTGAGGTCATGCTGCGCGTGAGTCTCCGGCAGGCGCAACGTAAGGGCGATGCCGCAGAGATCGAGCGCCTGACGGCGAAACTGGCCGATCTCCAGAGCGGCCATGACGGTACGCCGTCCGCCGAGCCATCGGATCGCCTCGATCGGCTCCAGAAGGTCGCGGATCTGCACGATCACGGGGTTCTCACCGACGCCGAGTTCGCGGAGGAGAAGGCAAGGATCCTCCGCGAGGGCTCACCGCCGTCTGGGTCAGCCCTCGCTTGGTGTGCATGCGGCGGGCCATGAGCTCATCCATACGCAGATACCTCAGCTTCGCCGGCATTGCCGCCGCGCTCGTACTCCGGTGCGCGATGAGCAGTGGCGCGCTGGCGGCCAACCCTCCGGCCGAGGTCAGCCGTCACGTGGTCCCCTACCAGGGGAAGCTGGGTCACCACGGAGCAATCCGGATCGATGTCGCAGCTTCGCGTGCGAGGGTCTGACGGCGCGAGCGTCTATGTCGCCTCCGAGGAAAGCAGCGCGGTGGCGAGCTTCTCGCGTGAGCTCGCGCCGACGTGCGTCGCGCTCGCGAGCAACGTCGGGGCGGGCACGCCCATCGCGATCCTGCTCAGCTGCACGGACCTGAACCTCGATCCGCTGACGCTGGCTTTCGTAGCCACGCCCGCGCACGGCATCCTGGGGGCGATCGACCAGGCGACCGGGACGGTGCTCTATACCCCGGTGGCCGGCTACTCCGGCCCGGACAGCTTCACCTACAACGCCAGCGACGGCACGCTTGCCTCGAACACCGCGACCGTGAGCCTCAGCGTCGCTGCAGCAGCGCCCGGCCCCGTCCCTCCCAGTGCCATCGTCCCCCCGCGCATCACGAGCGCCACCGAGTCGCACAGGACCTGGCGTCGCGGCACCAAGCTCGCCACGCTGAGCAAGGGCGGGCAGAAGAAGCTGCCGATTGGCACGACCTTCACCTTCGCGCTGAACGAGCCCGCGAGCGTCGGCCTCGCCTTCACCCAGGAGGTGGGCGGGCGAAAGGTCAAGGGCAAGTGTGTCGCGCAGACCGGGAGCAACCGCCGCCACGGCGCCTGCAAGCGCACCGTCACCCGGGGGACACTCCGATTCACCGCGCGCGCGGGCACGAACAGGATCTCCTTCCAGGGGCGGATCACCGCATCGAAGAAGCTCAACCCAGGGCGCTACGCACTCGTGATCACCGCGACCAACACCGCCCGGCAGAGCTCCCAGCCGAAGTCGCTCAGCTTCACGATCGCGCAATAGGCGCCAGCGGCGTCGCTCACGCCGGACGACTGCTCTTGCGGGAAAGCCGGCGTCGGGCGTCCGCGAGCCGTCGACGCGGTCGTGGGGGAGACCTCAGCGGCGACTCAGCCGTTCGAGGTAGTCCTTGGCGGCGGCGCGTGACTCCGGGTCGCTCAGCGCGGTGAGCAGCGAGTCGGCGTCGCTCCATGCGCCTGAGGTCGATGCCATTGCGCTACTGGCGGCATTGACCCCGCGCTTGGTTGCCATGAGCGTGAGAGCAGACTTCTGGAGGAGTTGCGCGGCCAACTCCTCGACGTCGTCGTCGAGGAGCTCCTCACCGACGACGCGGTTCACGAAGCCCAGCGCTCGGGCCTCCTCGGCTGTGAAGGGTCGGCAGGTCAGCACCAGCTCCTTGGTCATAGCGGGACCGATCTCGCGCACGAGACGGGGAATCCCGCCCCAGGCCAAGGGGATACCGAGGTCGACCTCGGGAATCGAGAACAGGGTTGTGTCGGCTGCCACGCGCAGGTCGCACGCGGCAGCCAGCACGAGTCCACCGCCGACGCAATGGCCCTGGATGCGAGCGATCGTGATGGCTCGCATCGACTCGACGGCCTCGGCCATCAGTCGGCCCGCGTCGGCCGCTTCTCGCCGAGCGGCTACGCCGGGGTCGGCGCCCGCGAACACGGATACGTCGGCTCCGGAGCTGAACGCCCGTCCCCTCCCGCTGACCACGACCACCTTGACGTCGGCGCGTCGGTCGAACCAGTGCGCCGCGTCGGCCAGCTCGCGCAAGGTCTCGACGCTCAGCGGATTCAGCTTGTCAGGCCGGTTCAGTGCGATCGTGCCCCGGGCACCAACAGCATCCACCTCGATGGTGGTGAAGGACATGCCGCACCCTAGCGCCTCCAGCCGTTGGGCAGGCGTAGTTCTCCGTACTTGCGCAGTGGCTCCCTGCGGATGGAGGGCAGAGCGAGACCTGGGACGCTCGAGCCGCGTCACGGGCGATGTGTGCACACTCGGTCACTGGGAGACGGACGATGGATAGTGAGGGCTACGACTACGACTGGCTTGTCATCGGCTCGGGCTTCGGCGGCAGCGTCTCGGCGCTGCGACTGGCGCAGAAGGGCTACTCGGTCGGTGTGCTCGAGTGCGGCCGCCGTTTCGAGGATGCGGATTTCGCACGCTCGGCCTGGGATGTGCGCCGCTTCTACTGGCTGCCGCGGCTCGGGTTGCGCGGCACCCTGCGCATGAGCGTCTTCAAGGACATGGCGATTCTCAGTGGCGCCGGCGTCGGTGGCGGCAGCCTCGTCTACAGCGGGGTTCACTACCGTCCGCCGGCGAGCTTCTTCAGCGACCCTCAGTGGGCCGGGCTCGAGGACTGGGAGAGGGCCCTCGCTCCCCACTACGACGAGGTCGAACGGATGCTCGGCGTCTCCGACTACGAGCGCGAGACGCTCGCCGACGGCCTGCTGCTGGAGATCGCCGAGGAAGATGGCTACGCCGACACCTTCCGCACCTCGCGCGTAGCCGTCTTCCAGGGTGAGCCGGGTGAGATCGTGCCCGATCCCTACTTCGGCGGCGAGGGGCCGCCGCGCAGCGGCTGCATTGCCTGCGGCTCGTGCATGATCGGCTGTCGTCACAACGCCAAGAACATCCTGACCAAGAACTACCTCTGGCTTGCCGAGCGCAGCGGCGCCCGGATCATTCCTGAGCGGCTGGTGCTCGACATCCGCCCGCTGGGGGCCGCCGACGGATCCGATGGCTACGCGGTCACCAGCGAGCGCCCCGGCGCCCTGCTGGCCCGCCACAGCCGCACGCTCACGGCACGCGGCGTGGTGGTGGCGGCTGGCCCTCTCGGGACGAACGCGCTTCTCCAGCGCTGCCGGCTGGACGGCTCGCTCCCTCGCATCTCTTCGCGGCTGGGGCGGCTCGTGCGGACCAACTCCGAGTCCCTGCTGGCCGTCACCGCGAGCGATGAGCGGTACGACTTCAGCAGCAGCGTGGCGATCAGCTCGAGCATGCATCCGAGCGCCGACGTCCATGCACAGCCGGTGACCTACGGCACCGGCGGCGACGGGGTGGGCATGCTGTTCACGCTCCTCAACGAGCGCGGCGGCGCCGCCCGGCCGCTGCGTTTCGCGCTCACGGTGTTGCGCCACCCCGTCGCCGCCGCGCGCATGCTGAACCCGTTGCACTGGTCGCGGCGCACAGTGATGCTGCTCGTCATGCAGGCGATAGACAGCTCGCTGACGCTGAAGCCGTCGCGCCGCCTCCCGGACGGGACGGTGATGCTCTCCACCGAGTCAGACCCGGAGAAGCCGAAGCCGAAGCCGATCCCGGCCGCCTACGATCTGGCGCGACGACTCGCGGGCAAGATCGGCGGCACCGCGCAGGCGTCCATCTTCGAGTCGGGCTTCGGCATCCCGGTCAGCTCCCACATCCTCGGCGGCGCGGTGATCGGCCGAGACCGCGAGCACGGCGTCATCGACAGTGGCGGGCGGGTCTTCGGCTACGAGCGGCTGCTCGTCTGTGACGGCTCAGCCGTCCCTGCGAACCTCGGCGTGAACCCGAGTCTCACGATCGCGGCGCTCGCCGAGCACGCAATGAGCAAGGTTCCCGCGAAGCGTGACCGGGGCGCCGCTGCCGAAGCCGGATCGCGGTCACCCACACCCGACCCCGTGGCCACCGAGTAGTCATCGGCCTTCTCAGCACCGCGTCTCCCGAGCAAAAGGAAACATCATGTCCAGCGAGAAGATCGCGAAGTACAGGGTCGAGAAGAACAAAGCCGGCAAGTGGTTCTGGCATGAGATCGCCGGCAACGGACTGAAGATCAGCACATCCGGCCAGTCCTTCGCCACAAAGGCAAGCGCCAAGCGCGCGTGTGAAAATGCCAGGGCCAAAGCGGGGTCCGCACCAATAGAGATCCGCGAGGGCTGACGCGCGGAGCCTAGGCCGGCGGCGTGCGCTCGTCGCCGGGGAACGTTCGTGCCTCGTAGCCGCGCCGCGTCGCAGCATCGGCGTCACGCGCCTGGTCGGGCACGAGCCGGCGGTACAGCACGTCGCGCCCTGCCTGGGGCAGAAGCGCCATCAGGCGCGTGAGCAGCGCGACGCGCTGCGGCACGAACACCTCGAATCGTGGTCGCTGCAGCACGCCGGCGACCGCGTCCGCGACATCCTGCGGCGCCAGCGCGGGAACGCCGCCCGGTGCCGTCCCGGCCGCCAGCTCGGTCTCGACCACGACGGGCATCACGACGGTGAGACCTATCGGCGTGCCGCGCAGCTCCTCGCGCACCGCGATGCTGTAGCCCAGCACGGCGTGCTTCGTCGCCGTGTAGCTCGCCTCCCCCGCCACGGCGACCTTGCTCCCGACCGACGCGATGTTCACGACATGGCCGCTGCCACGCTCGCGCATCCGCGGGATCGCGAGGCGCATGCCCCGCGCGACACCGTGGAAGTTCACGTCGAACTGGCGCAGCGCCGCCGCTTCGGGCTCCTCGTCGAAACGGCCGACCCACATGACCCCGGCGTTGTTCACAAGCACGTCGATCGGCCCGAGGGATGCCGTGGCCTCGTCGAGGAACGCACGGAACGACGCCTCATCGGTCACGTCGAGCGCGCAGCCGACCGCCCCGTGGCCGATCTCCGCGGCCGTTGCGCGTGCGGCATCCGCGTCGACGTCGCCCAAGGCCACGCGCGCACCGCGAGCAGCGAGCGTGCGCGCGATCGCCGCGCCGATCCCGCGCGCCGCGCCCGTCACCGCGACGACGCGCCCGGCGATGGGGCGGATGCGCTGGGCCATGTCCGGAAGCTAGCCGATCGTGCCCTCCCGGGCGCTGTTCCGTGTTGATTCTCGGCTCCCGGAGGACGCGAGAGAGGCCATCGTGATGAGCATTGCGAGAGGGTCCGAATTGGCACCGTTGGCGCGGTCGGAATTGGCGCTCGCGTAGGGGCCTGCGGGCGATTACGGTGATGCGGTGCTCCAGCCCAGCGATCTCGATCTGTCGTTGTCTGCCGTCGGTGCCTACCTCGCCGAACGACTGCGTGCGTTTCTTGCCGAGCGGGTGCTCCCCCGGGCGGCTGAGTTGGCACTGGAGATGGACGCGCTCGTGGGTCCCGAGCCGTTCCCGCCGCTCATGGCTGATCTTCGCGAGCAGGCGCGCCAGGCGGGACTCTGGAATCTGTTTCTTGCTCAGCGCGCGCACGGCGGTGGCCTGTCGCATGTGGACTACGGGCACCTGTGCGAGCTGATGGGCCAGGACGAGTGGGCGCCGATGGTGTTCAACTGCCAGTTCCCGGACACCGGCAACATGGAGGTGCTGCTCGAGAAGGGCGACCCCGCCCAGCGGGCGCGTTGGCTCGATCCGCTCCTGAACGGCGCAGCCCGGAGCTGCTTCGCCCTCACCGAGCCCGATGTGGCGAGCTCGGATCCCACCGCAATCCAGACGGTGGCCCGGCGCGATGGCGATGGCTGGGCGATCGAGGGACGCAAGTGGTTCGTCTCGGGGGCAGTGGGTGCATCGCTCTGCATCCTGATGGCGCGCACGGCCGAGCAGGGCGACCGCCACAGACGCCTGAGCGTGTTGCTCGTCCCGATGAACGCACCGGGCGTTGAGATCGTTCGCCGGGTGTCGGTCTTCGGACACGCCACAGGGCCGGGTCACGGTGAACTGCGCTTCGACGGATGCCGGGTCAGCTCCGATGCGCTGCTCGGCGAGCTGGGCGACGGCTTTCAGATTGCGCAGGACCGGCTCGGGCCCGGCCGGATCCATCATTGCATGCGCCAGATCGGAGCTGCCGAGCGAGCTCTGCACCTGGCCACGAGCCGAGCCCGGGAGCGTCCACACGGCGAGGGGACGCTCGCTGACACGCAGCTCGTTCGCGTGCACCTGGCCGAGGCACGGATCGCGCTCGACGCGGGGCGGCTGTTGGTCCTGCGGGCGGCACGGACGATCGACCTCCACGGAAAGCGGGCGGCCTACCGCGACATCTCGATCGCGAAGGTGCACGTGGCACGGATGATCCAGGACGTGGTCGACCGCGCGATTCAGGTGCACGGGGCGCTTGGCATGTCTGACGACTCTCCGCTCCCGCGGATGTGGGTGGTGGGGCGCGCGCTACGGATTGGCGACGGAGCCGACGAGGTGCATCTGCTCACAGTCGCCAAGCACGAGCTTCGGGCCAACGAGCGCGGCAGCGCAGCGCCGCCGGCAAACGCAGGCTAGGACGCAGCTGAGATGGCACGATGGATGGCCGCCGCGGCGCGCCGTGCCGAGGGTAGCGGCAGGGCGCCGTACCCGGCGAGCAGGGCTGGAGGGAGCGGCGGCCCGTGGAGCACGTGCTCGCTCAGGCCGGACAGCCTGACGCGTGACCGCGCGGCAGCGTCCACCACCGCCTGCTCGTGGACGCCCGCCCGAAGCCCGATGATGACGTGGAATCCGCTCGGCGGTGCCGTGACCGAGCAGTCGGGCAGCTCCGCTTCCAGTGCCGATGAGAACGCCTTCGAGCGGCGGCGGTAGCCAGAGCGCAGGCCGCGAAGATGTCGATCGAGCTCACCGTCGGCGAGAAAGCGTGCGAACGCCATCTGGTCGATCACCGGTGAAGCCGGCTCCGTGCCCGCCTTGTGGCGGGCGAGCGTCGTGGCAAGGGCAGGCGGTGCGACGATCCATCCCATCCGCAGGCCGGGAGCGAGGACGCGGCTCACCGACCCGATCAGCAGGCATGAGTCGGGCATTCGGCCCTGTAGCGCCGAGGGCCCTGGACCGCCGTGGTGAAGGTCCGCGTTCGCATCGCTCTCGAGGATGAGCCCTCCATGGTCGCTCGCCCACCCCAGCAGCGTGTCCGTGCGCTCCGGGGAGATGGGCATGCCGAGCGGGTAGTGGTGTGCCGGCTCGACCAAGGCGGCACAGCCCGGGGTGCGTGGCAGCCGGCTGAACACGGCACCGCGCCCATCTACGTCGAGCCATGTGGTCGGCGGCCCGCTCCGTCGCAACGCGTTTGCCAGCGAGGGATAGGCAACGCGCGGCACGGCGATCCGCTTGAGCTCCAGGGCCTCGCGGACCAGGCCGACGGCGGACATCAGGCCCTCGCATAGGACTATGGACTCCGGTCCCGCGACCACGCCCCGAGTCCTGGCCAGATATGCGGCGAGCTCGACCCGCAGCTCGTGGATGCCGCGTGCGGAGCGGTAGCCGAGGGCCCGATCGGGCAGGTCGTGCAGAGCCCCGGCGACCGCGCGGCCCCACGCGACCCGCGGGAACGCGGACAGGTCGGTGATGTCAGGGTGAAGGTCCAGCCGCCACTTCGCCTGCTGCTTGGCCGGCGACCGCGGTCGACTCGTCGCTCTGACGCGTGTTCCCTGTCCCTGGCGGGCCGTCAACAGGCCCTCATGGCGCAGCTGCGCGTAGGCGTCGAGCACGACGTTGCGCGAGACGCCGAGCTCGGGCGCGAGCCGACGACTCGGAGGCAGCAGTGTGCCCGGCGGCAGACCTCCACGGGCGATGAGGTCGCGGAGTCCCGTCTGAAGCTGCTGGCCGAGCGGCGTGGCCGATCGCCGATCCAACGCGATCGGGAGCATGAGATTGGCCCTGGGCATGGACGGAGAATTGGACCTTACCGCACGCGGGGGAGGCGACTACGATCGGGTCTCGCCGCACGAACGCTCTCACGAGGTACACGCAATGCCGTTCATCGACATTCGAGGTCAACGCCTTCACTACGAGGACACGGGTGGTGTCGGGCCGGCGATCGTCTTCTCCCACGGGCTGCTGATGGACGCGTCGATGTGGGACGCCCAGGTGCAGGCGCTCCGTGGCTCTTACCGTTGCATCACCTGGGACGAGCGCGGCCACGGGCAGACCGGCGAGGCCTCCGAGGACTTCACCTACGAGGACTCAGCCGACGATCTCCTCGGTCTCCTGCAATCGCTGGGCATCGCGCGTGCCACGTTGGTCGGGATGTCGCAGGGTGGGTACGTCAGCCAACGCGCCGCAGTGCGGCAACCGGGCATCGCGCAGGCGCTCGTCTTCATATCGACCCAGGCGACAGAGGAGGAGCCTGCGAAGGTCGCGGTCTACGACACGCTGATCGACGCGTGGGAGAGCGAGGGGCTCACGGATGAGCTCGCCGAGACGATCGCCGGGCTTGTCATCGGCTCCGACTATCCGGAGAGCGAGGAGTGGATCGCCAAGTGGAAGCGCATTGACCCCGGGAACCTCCACGCGATCTATGGCGCGCTCGTGACTCGACAGGATTTCACGCCGCGCCTTTCCGAGCTCGACGTCCCCGCGCTCGTGATCTGGGGCGACCAGGATCCGGCAATCTCCCAGGACCATGCCCGGGCCCTCGCCGAAGGGCTGCCACAGGGCACGCTGGAGGTTGTGGCAGGAGCCGGCCACGGCGTCAACTTCACCCATCCCGAGGCGGTCAACCCACTGCTCGAGCATTTCCTCGAGCCTGTCCTCCAGGGCGCTCAGTGACCGTGTGCGGCCGGATCCCTGACGAGATCGCGGCGACGCTCGCGGCGCTCGACGAGTTCATCGCGGCGGAGATCAAGCCGCTGGAAGAGCAGGGGGACAACGCTCGCTTCTTCGACCATCGCCGGGAGTGGGCGCGCACCGATTTCGACAACGACGGCATCCCGAGCAGGGAGTGGGAGCTGTTGGTGGCGGAGATGAGGCGTCGCGCCGATGCTGCAGGCTGGCTCCGCTGGGGGCTTCCCGAGCGGCTTGGCGGGCACGGCGCCTCGAACCTCGAGATGGCCTACATCCGCGAGCATCTGGGCGCCAAGGGCGTTGGCCTGCACGACGACGCGCTGTATGAGAGCTCGGTCGTCGGGAACTTCCCGGTCGTCTCCATGTTCGACTCCGTTGCGTCCCCCGAGCAGCGAGCGGGGTGGATCGAGCCGATGATCACCGGCGAGCGGGCAGTCGGCTTCGCGCTGACCGAGCCGGATCACGGATCCGATGCCACACACATGGACACGCGAGCCGTGCTGGACGCCGCAGGCGGTGGCGAGGAGTGGGTCATCAACGGCGTCAAGCGCTGGATCTCCGCCGCCCACATGGCGACGCATGACATCGTCTTCGCCCGCACCTCGGGCGAGCCCGGCGAGCCCCGCGGCATCACGGCGTTCATAGTCCCGACCGACAGCCCGGGCTTCAAGGTCGAGTTCTTCTGGTGGACGCTGAACATGCCCGCCGACGCCGCCGAGCTGAGCCTGAGCGACGTCCGCGTACCGGTATCGGCTGTGCTTGGCGAGGTCGACCACGGGTTGGCGTCGATCCAGCACTTCGTCCACGACCAGCGGATGCGCCAAGCCGCACTGAGCCTGGGCGCCGGCCAGTACTGCATCGACGAGGCGGTCGACTACGCAAACGTCAGGCTCACATGGGGGCGGAAGCTGAGCGTGAACCAAGCCGTCCAGTTCCCGCTGGCCGAGCTGCACACCGAGGCCGCGATGCTCCGAGAGCTCCTGCACTCGACGGCCGAGATGCTCGACTCCGGTGCGGCGACACGCGTCAGCCACCTGGTCGCTATGTGCAACTACCGCGCGAACCGCCTGGCGTGCGACGCAGCGGATCGCGCGATGCAGGTCTGTGGCGGCGTGGGGTACAGCCGTCACCTGCCGTTCGAGCACATCTATCGCCGCCACCGCCGCTACCGGATCACGGAGGGCGCCGAGGAGATTCAGATCCGCAAGGTCGCGCGCGACCTGTTCGCCGCCCGCCGAGGAGCAGGGCCACGCGACGAGCGCGCCTGGCCCGCCGGCGACCGAGCGTGAAGCGCTGCGGGAGCTTCGCCGGAGTGCGCCCCCGGAGCTGTTCTCATGGCTCGACGAGATACGCCGGATTGGCTATGCGCACGCGGTCTTCGGCGCTGATGCGAAGGTGTTCGAGCACCGCTTCCCGTCTGCCGCCGTTGAGAGGCTCGGCGCGGATCAGATCGATCAGGGCCACCTCCAGGTGCTCGAGATCTCCCTCTAGGCCGAGCAGTCGCTCGAGCCGCTCGCGTTCGCCGGCCCGAACCGATGGGCCGAGCTCGAACTCGCTGCCGGCAACCTGCAGCAGCCGGATCGCGATGAGACTCTCGAAGGCCGCGTAACCGCTCAGGGCCGGGCGCACCGTGCTCGCCAGATACTCGATGACCGCCTCGATCAATTCGCCTGCGGTGGGGGTGTGCTCGGGCATCCTGCTCGAGGATAGTCCCACCGACGGGCCGGCTGAGAGCCAATTCCAAGGATGCCTGAAGGGCCATTCGCCGTGCATGGCGTGAAGCGATAAGAATGAGAGGCCATGCTCGCCGATGACACCGACAGCCTCGCGACGGGACTGGCAGAAGCCCTGGCGAGATCACTTGGCACGGTCGCAATCGAGGGGCTGCGCCGGCTCACAGGGGGGGCCTCGCGCGAAACGTGGTCGTTCGATGCGGTGACCGCGGAGGGCCATCGACATCCCCTCATACTCCGGCAGGACTTCCCAGGCGGCGCCACCCAGAACCCCGACCTGCTCGCCGGCCGACCGGATGCGCTCGACCGGGCAGGCGAGTACGCCCTGCTCGAGGCGCTGCACGCCAGGGGAGTCCCGGTGCCTCGCCCAGTCGCGCTCCCGACGGGCGGCACGCTCACAGGCTGCTTCATCATGGAACGTGTCGAGGGGGAGGCTCGACCGCACGTCCTCGTGCGCGACCCGGGGCTCGCAGCAGCGCGCGATGCCCTCGCCACCCAGCTCGGGTCGACCCTCGCCCGGATTCACGCCCTCGGCGAGCCCGACCTTCCTCCCCTGCCTCGTCGGGCCGTCGAGGAGAAGCTCGCCATCGTCCGAGCCCTCTTGGACCGCGCACCACCGCGGCCGGCGCTTGAGATGGCATTTCGCTGGTGCGTCGAAAGCAAGCCGGCCCCGACCGATCTGCGCCTGGTTCACGGCGACTACCGAACGAGCAACTACCTGGTCGGCCCGGGGGGCCTGCGAGTGGTGTTCGATTGGGAGTTCGCCCACCTCGGCGACCCCCACGAGGACCTCGCCTACATCTGCATGCGCGCGTGGCGCTTCGGGGTCGACGACAACGAGGTCGGGGGCATCGGCAGCCGAGAGGATCTCTACAGCGGATATGAAGCCGCGGGCGGTGGTCCGATCGACCCACTCGCCGTGCGCTACTCGGAGATCCTCGGCCACCTCTTCACCGCAGCCGTGTTCCTGATGCGTGCAGTGCAGTACCTCGACAGCTCCGAGCGATCGCTCGAAGGAGCCGCCATCGGAAGGAGGGTCGCCGAGATCGAGTACGACCTCGTCAGGTTGCTCGAGTGAGCAGCGGACTTGCAGCCAAGGCTCACGGATCATCACGAGCCGTGCAAGATGATCCTCTGCGGTAACCGCGACCGACCCCGCCGCGCCGAGGGACTAGAATGGTCCTACCCGGTCGAGCGGCCGTTCGACCAGAGCGTTCCGCAGTCGTTGCCTCGCAGCACCTTCCGCGTCTCGCAGTGCAGCATGCCGGAGGGGAACAGGTGGCCACGCGGGCCATGATGGGTTCAAGGACGACCAGGGCCTCGGATGCATCACGCCGGATGACCCGGCAAGGACGCGCTCGGAACTCCACAACAAGGGACGTACAGACATGGCCTCAAGCGGCAAGAAGAAGACCACGATGGCAAAGCTCACCCGTGAAAGCAGGCTCCGCGAGCGTCGGCTGGACAAGCAGGCCAAGAAGGACGCGCGCAGGCGGGCGCCGGCAGATCACCCAGACGGGCCCGGCGACACGCTGGACGCAGCGACCGGTGACTCGGCCGAGCCAGCTGCCGGGCAGCCCGCTCTCGAAACTGTCGCCCCGGCGCTCACGGACGCCTGATCCCACCTCACGCCGCGGATTCCGCCGCGGTAGCCCAGCATCACGTACGAGCGCGGCGCGATCCGTAGTCAGCCGCGACGATCCTGCCGCGTTTCCCGGTGCTCCTGAAGCACATCGAGGGGTACCGTCGAAGATGTTCACCGCCGGCCGGTCTCATTTGACTGGTGGGTCCATCTTCAATGAAGATCGTGAGAGGTGAGTAACGATGATTACGAATATACCGTGGACTTTCGTGGTCGTGTTCGCGGCGATCTTCGTGGTGCTACTCGTGTTTGCCGCGGTGTGGCTGATGTCGCCGCCTCCCAGCGTCACCGAAGAGCGCCTGCCGTCAAAGCGCGCTGCGCACGGGCTCCCCGACTGGGGGCCGCCGAGCGGCGAGGTCAGCCCCGATGGGTACGACGAGATGGACGGCGCGTATGCGTCACGTCGTAGCACGCGACCGGCCGAGCCGGTTCACTCATAGGGCGCGTCAGCCGTCGCAGCTGGTGGCACTGACGAAGCCAAGAGTACGGCGCTCGCGCTGACCGCGCCGACGCCTCGGTCCGAGGATCGAGGCCGAGCCGCGCGCGTCGTCCTGTCGGGCGGTGACACCTTCTGGCTGGTCAAGGCTGGTCAACGAAGCCGCGGGCGGCCTCTCCGCCGCTCCGGCGGTGTTCGGCCAGGACAGCCCACCGAATCCCGTGACGCTCGGCGCTGCGGTGGATGCAACAGCGCTCGGCGACGGCGCGGGCGGGCTCTAGGCGCTCGCGCGTGGCAACGACGGCTGGTTCGCCGCGCACGTGGACCGCTCCGGGCAACTCAGCTCCACACCCCGTCCGGCCGGCGCTGCGGACGCGGTGATCGCGCTCGCAGGCACGACCGCCGTGATCGCCTATCGCGCCGGTCCGCATTGCGCCACATACATCGAGCGCCTGCGCCCCAGTGCCGGGCCTCACAGGCCGGCCGGACGAACCTCACGCCACTATCGACCGCGTGCTCGACACCCAGGGGCATCGCCGTGGACCCCGCGAGCGCTGCGGCCTACGTGCTGATGCGCTCAAGTCACGCCACGACGCTCGCCAGGGAGGCGGCCACCCGCAGCACCAGCAGTTGGCGCGGGCCGCTCACCGAGCGGGTCGACGCCGTCGTCGCCGCCGGATCAGACCGCGTGGTCGTGGAGAGCAATGGGCCTCAGCGCGATATCGGTGAACAATGCGGTGGTGCCGCCCCGAGCTTCTCGCAGTCGTACTTCATTCGCGTCTTCCACGGTGTGCACCTCGAGCGAACCGGGCGGCTGGACGCTTCGATCCAGAACTGCTGAGCGATCGTAGACGAGCGCGGTCGGCGCCTAGGTCTGGGCGCGGAAGCGCGAGAAGTCGGGGTCGCGCTTCTCGGCGAACGCGCGCACCCCCTCTTGGGCCTCTTCGGACCCGGTGAACTCGTGCAGGCCGCTGAACGCAAGCTGCCCGACGCCGGCGAGGTGCTCTGTCTCCGCGTTGAATGACGCCTTCAGGAAGCGCAGCGCGGTGGGGGAGAGGGCGAGGATCTCATCTGCATAGCGGCGTACCTCCGCGCGCAGCTCCGAGGCGGGCACGACGCGGTTGACCAGTCCCCACCGCTCGGCCGTCTCCGCGTCGTAGCGGCGGCAGAGGAACCAGATTTCCCTGGCGCGCTTCTCGCCGACGACGCGCGCCAGGTAGCCGGTGCCGAAGCCTGCGTCGAAGGAGCCGACCCGCGGGCCGGTCTGGCCGAACTCGGCGTGCTCCGCCGCGATCGAGAGGTCGCAGATCAGGTGCAGGACGTGGCCGCCGCCGATCGCGTAGCCGTTGACGGCGGCGATGACGGGCTTGGGTATCTCGCGGATCGTTCGGTGCAGCGTCTCGACTTCGAACAGCCCGCTCTCCGATGGGCCGTAGTCGCCGGTCTCGGCGCGCTGCTTCTGGTCGCCGCCGACGCAGAATGCCCGCTCTCCGGCTCCGGTGAGCGCCACCACGCCGACATCTGGATCCGCCCACGCGCTCTTCAGGGCGCTGATGAGCTCATCGACGGTGCGCGCGCGGAACGCGTTCAGCCGCTCCTCGCGGTCGATGGTGATCCAAGCGAGCCCCTCCTGGACCTCGTAGGCGACATCCTCCATTGCGCATCCTCCATTCCAGTCAGGGTTTCAAGCGGCATCGGACGGAGCGCCAGGTCCTCGCGCCCACGCAGCGCCTCACGCCATCGTCAGACCGCCGCTCACCGACAGCGTCTGGCCGGTGATGTAGCCGGCCTGCTCGGAGGCGAAGAACACGACCGCCGCCGCAATCTCCTCGGGCTGGGCCAGCCGGCGCATCGGCACAGCGCGCGTCATCGCTCCGATCACGCGCTCGGCGTCCTCGTGCACGGCGACGATCCCCGCCAGCATCGGCGTGTCCGTCGGGCCGGGGCAGACCGTGTTCGCGGTGACGCCTGCGCGTGCTGTCTCCCGGGCGATCGTCTTGGAGAACGCGATCACGCCCGCCTTCGCGCCCGAGTAGACCGACTCCAGGGAGGACCCGACGCGCCCGGCGTCAGAGCCGATCGACACGATGCGCCCGAACTCGCGCTCGACCATCCCGGGCAGCAGCGCGTGCGTCATCCGCAGCGCGCCCTTGAAGTTCACGTCGAGCACGCGCTCCCAGAACTGCTCATCGGTGTCGACGAACGGCCGCAGCTCATCCCAGCCCGCGTTGTTGACCAGGATCTCAAGCGGGCCAAGCGACCCCTCGGCCATCTCGATGCCGCGCCTGACGGACTCGGGGTCGGTGACATCGAGCTCCACCGCGATTGCGCTGCCGCCAGCGCTCGTGATCTCCGCTGCCACGGTCCGCGCCTCATCGGCGAGCAGATCCGCCACCGCCACCGAACGGCCGTCGCGTGCCAGCGCCAGCGCGACCGCACGCCCGATACCGCGCCCTCCGCCAGTCACGATCGCTGCGCGCGCCTGCGTCATTGACCCACCCTAAGGGAGCAGCAGCTCGTCGTGCGCGCCCACCGCAAGGTCGAAGCGGCCGTCGGGCCACCGCCCACGCCGCAGTAGCGACCAGAGCCTGCTGCGGCAGGCGAGATACGCTGCCGAAATGGGGGACCGGCATCCGCATGCCCAGCTCATTCGCGAGTTTCACGATCGCCAGAATCGCTTCTACGCCGGGGGCGAGCAGCAGCCCGTCGGTGCGCTGCTCGCGGAGGATGTGACGTGGCATGTCCCGGGAAGCAGCGCGCTCGGAGGCGACCATCGCGGTCGGGACGACGTGCTCGGCTACTTCGCCCGGCGGCGCGAGCTCGCCGACGCGACGTTTCGCATCGATGTCCGCGGCGTGCTCTCCGACGGCGAGCGCACCGTGGTCCTTGCGCGAGGGGAGGTGCAGCGCGGCGGTGAGACATTCGCGTGGGGAACGGTGGCGATCTTCCGCGTCGCCGACGGCCGGATCGCCGAGTGCTGGGTGGTTCCCCATGATCAACGCGCGTTCGATCAGATCTGGGCCTCGCCGGCCATCGGGGGCAGCTCTCTGCCTCCCGTCGCGTGACGCCGCTTCCGGCGACGCTCCTCTGACTCAGATCCGGCCTGCGCCGGGGCGGGGCCGGTTCCTCGGCTAGCGCTGATTCCCCAAGGCGACAAGCTTCGCCAGCTCGGCCGGGTCGTAGATCCTGCAGTCGCCGATCTCGATGAGGCGCGCGTAGCCCTCCCTCGTGGGAAGGTCCGTCGTCTCGGGCACCATCACGCCGGGAATCAGCATGTATGGAAATGCCGTGCCGCCCACATGCTCGGCGAGATCGAACGCCACTTGAGGCATCCATTTGCTGTCGTGTGCCTGGCTGGTCTCGCTCAGCAGCCAGGTCGCATAGAGCAGGTCCGACTGGGCCACCACGAAGGAGGGCGTCGGCCTGATCAGTGGCACCACAGCCGGGTCCTCATGGGCGATCTCAACGACGATCGCAAAGGACTTCCCCGGGAAGTACTGGGTGTTCATCCAGATCGGCTGACGCGTTCGGCCGAGCAACTCGATGAACCGGAGCGTTTCTGCACCGTGACCGTCTGTCTCCATGGGCGCAGCCTACCTCGCAGGCCTATCGTCGTGGTGTCATGGTCTGCGGTGCAAACCGGAAAGGGGGCGGGCATCGAGGTGACCGGAGACGGCTCGCGTGAGCGGCGGGGGGAGGAGGGCGAGCAGCGCCCCCGGCGCGGCCTGCCGGCGAGGACGCTCGCCGCACGGCTGCTCGTCGGCCTGGCGGTCTTCCTGCTCGTCGGCTGGGGGGTGGGGGAGCTGTGGCTGTCCATCGTCGGGTCGGCGGACCTGGATGCGGTGCGGGAAGTGGCCGGGCAGCGCTCGCGGGCCTTGACGGACGCGGCGCGCGTGGTGACGTGGGCGGGCAGCGCCTACGTTCTCGTCCCGCTCGCCCTCATCTGCTGCGCGGCGCTCGGCCGCGCGGGCATGCGCCGAGAGGCCGTCGCGGTTGCGCTCAGCCTTGGCGGCGCGATGCTGCTCTCGAACTGGGTCAAGCTGCTCGTGTCTCGGCCGCGCCCGCCGGTCGCACACCTGCAGGTGGTGGCCGGCGCGAGCTTCCCGTCGGGCCACGCCACGCAGGCAAGCGCACTCTGGTTCTCGCTGGTCCTGGCGCTGCCGGCGCTGGGGGCGCCGAGGAGGGTGACCGCGGCAGCCGCTGCGCTCGCCCTGGCGGTCGTCGTGGCGGTTGCCGCTACGCGCGTCTACCTGGGCGTCCACTATCCGGGGGACGTGGTGGCGGGCGTGCTGCTCGGAGCGGGCTGGGCCGTGTTCGTGGCGCGGTGCATGAGACCGTCAAGGTCCTCCGGCGGCGCCTGAGTTGCCGGCTCGCTGCCGGCCGCGATCCGCATCAGCGCGCGCGCGGTCTCCCATGCGCCGTCCGGGATCGCTGCCGACGGCGAGGCGCCCGGATGCGTGCGCGCGATCCGCACCCGCAGCGCCCCGGGCACGGTCTGGAAGCGCAGCGGGGGGTCGAGCGTTGCCGCCTCGCCGTCGATGCCGGCCGCGACGGGGCGGTGGGATTCGACGTCGAAGCCGGGAGCCGTCCACTCGCGCCAGGGGCGATGCAGCGGGCGGGCGCGCCTGAGGCGGCCGCTCGCGCTGGAAACGACCGTGATCCCGGGCCGATGATGTCCGGGACGAGGTCGAGCAGCGTGCGCAGCTTGGCCTCGCGATAGCCCGGGCGCTGCACCGCTTCGGCGTAAAGGCCGAGTGAGACGTTGTTGACGAACACGCGGCCGTTCACGGTGGCCAGGTCCACGCGCCGCTCGCCGCCGTCCACGAACGCGTCGAGAGCCCCGACGACGTCGTCGCGGTTGACGCCGAGATCGAGGGCGAAGTGGTTCCGTGTGCCCGCTGGCACGCATGCGTACGGCAGGTCGAGCTCGGAGGCGATCGCGGCGACGATCGCCTGCGAGCCGTCGCCGCCGGCCATCGCGAGCCCGTCCGCGCCCCCGGCAGTGGCATCGAGCACGAGCTTCTCGAGATCGTCCCCGGGCTGCAGCTCGATCGGCGTGATGCCACGCGCGCGGGCCTCGCGGGCGAGCGCGAAGCGTGTGGCCTTGCCGCCTCCGGACCTGGGGTTGAGGAACAGCACGGGCCGCCCCGGCGCCGTCGCCATGGGCAGTGCGATGTGCAGCCTCAACGCCGCTCGGGAGGCGCCGACGAGCAGCGCCAAGCCCGCGGCGATCAGCACCCCCTCGAACGCAAGGCCATCCACGAACAGCAGCACGACCGCGCCCACGAGCCCGAGTGCCGCGACCGTCGCGCCCAGCACACGCGCGGCTCCGCGCCGAAGGAGGCCGTACCAGGCGGCCGCCAGCGCCAGCGCGACGCATGAAAGCGGCAGCAGAGCACCGGGGAACTTGGCCACCATGGACGTCACGGCGACAGCGAGCAGCGCCGGCAGGGAGAGCATCGCCAGGATCGCCATCGTCCGGCGTCGGCTCATACAATCGCCCTCCTGTGAGTCGTGACGAGATCGACCCCGCTCCTGCCGAGGGTCCGGTGCCCGCGCGCCGGGCCTGGCTGCAGGATGCTGAACGCGTTGACGCTGCACTCTACGCGGCGATCGCGCGCACCCCGACGCCCACGCTCGATGCGGCGATGCGCAGGATCTCGCGTTCGGCCGACTACTCCAAGCTGTCGATCGCCGCGGCGGCGGCCCTCATGCTGACGGGCCGGTCGAACGGCCGTCGCGCGGCTAGGTTCGGACTCGTCTCCGTGGGGCTCACGGCCACCGTGGTGAACGTCGCCGTCAAGCCGCTCAGCCGGCGGCGCCGCCCGGACCGTGTCGCCGAGCGCGTCGCGCTGGGCCGCCACGTGCGGATGCCCATCTCGACCTCGTTTCCCTCCGGGCACTCTGCCGCCGCGTTCGCGTTTGCGACAGGAGTCGGCCATGTGATGCCGCAGGCAGCCGTTCCGCTGCGCGCGCTCGCCGCGCTCGTCGCCTACTCGCGGGTCCACACCGGCGTCCACTATCCCGGAGACGCGGTCGTCGGCTCCCTGATCGGCACGGCGGTCGCACAGATCACGACCCACGAGCTCGAACATCGACGACATCGCCGCTAGCGCCTGCGCCGGGCATGGATTGTGGGGGAGCGTCGCGCGAGCACGAGCGTCCATCTCAGTAGGCCGATCGCGGCAGCGTCGCTTCCAGCCTCGCGGAGAACGCCGCGGCGCTCTCGCCGGGGCGGGGCCAGATCGGGGCCCCGATCGCGATCGCCGCGATGCTGCGCGGCCGGCGCGTGCGGGCCCTCCGGCCGAGACCGCTCAGCGTCACGGGCACGACCGGCGCGCTCGCGCCGACGCAGATCCGAGCGGCGCCGAGATGTGCGGGGGGCGCGACTCGCGCCGCGATCGTAGACATGTGGTGCTATCCAGCACGCGACGCCGCGGCGGACCATGGCGACTGCGCTCACGATGGTTCCCTCGCCTGTCCAGAGGACGCCGTAGGTGTCGAGGACCCATCCAACGGCGGGGATCGATCGCCACCGCCCGCTCGTGATCGGAACGACCCGCGGATAGAGCGACACGGCGACGACGCCGTCCCAGTAGCTGTCGTGGTGAGAGACGAGCACGCAGCCCGACAGTGGAAGCTCGCCGGAGAGGGAGATGTCAAACCGCGTTCTCATGATCGTCGCGACGAGGCGCGCGAGGAGGGAGATCGCCATGCGCGCCGAGTTGGACGAATGATGATCGCCATGCTCGCGCAGGCGATGGGCGCCGGCATCCAGCGGCGCTCCCGTGAGGAGGTATCGTCAGGCCCGGCCCCCGGGGGGCCGGGCCGCATCCTCAGCGGCGCCCATGCGCCGTCCCCCTGGCCGGGCTCATGTCGTCTCGTAGATCTCCGGCTGCCACAGCACCTCGACGGGCGGTAGCCCGAACGCGGCTGCGGCGGCGCTCGCACCGGCGGCGAGGCCTTCGCGGATCACGTTGACTGAGCGCATCGCCCGTGGCATGGGCGCGCGGATGGGCGCGCCGCATCTGCGCGTAGGTAGAGCGCCGCAGGCGCTTGGCGGCCGGGCCCCGATGCAGTGCAGCGGCCGTGCCCCTAGATTCGCGAGGTAGCACTCGGGCCAGGCCAAGGAAAGAGGCGAGGCATGCGCTGCATCGGACCGAAGGCATTGCTCTCGCTGGTGACGATGGCCGTTGTGCTGTCCGCCGCCGATGCGGCGCTCGCTGCGCGGCCGCCGGTGCTGCGCAGCCATCCTCAGCCGCCCTTCGGCTCCTCCCACCGGCCGGTCTGCCGAGCGGTTCCGCCCGGGCGAGCTCGCTGCCTGGCCGAAGTCGTGACCGTCGCGGGCGCCGGGAGCGGTGCGGCGGCCGCCCCGCTTCTCAGCCCCGGGCCGCTCGGCTTCGGGCCGGCCGACCTGCAGGACGCCTATGGAGTCGTCAGCGAGGCCGCCTCCGCGGGCGGCACGCAGACCGTGGCGATCGTCGACGCCTACGACGACCCCACCGCCGAATCCGACCTGGCCACCTACCGCTCGCGGTACGGCCTGCCCGCGTGCACGACGGCCGGCGGCTGCTTCCGCAAGGTCGACCAGCGCGGAGGCGGCAGCTATCCGCCGCCCAACCGGGAATGGGAGAGCGAGATCGCGCTGGACCTCGACGCCGTCTCGGCGATCTGCCCGCACTGTCACATCCTGCTGGTGGAGGCCGACAGCAGCTTCACCTTCGATCTGGCCGTGTCCGCCAACGAGGCCGCCGCGCTGGGTGCCACGCAGATCTCCAACAGCTACGGCGGCCCGGAGTTCGCGAGCGAGACCAGCCTCGACGCCGACTACAGCCACCCCGGCGTCGCCGTCACCGCCAGCTCCGGCGACAGCGGCTACGGGGTGCAGTACCCGGCAGCGTCGCGGTCCGTGACCGCGGTGGGGGGTACCTCGCTGACGCCGGCTCCGGGCGCCTCGCGCGGCTGGGCCGAGTCCGCCTGGGCCGGAGCGGGGAGCGGCTGCTCCCAATACGAGGCGAAGCCAGCCTGGCAGCTGGACATCGGCTGCTCGAGCCGCACCGTCGCCGACGTCGCGGCCGTCGCCGATCCAGCGACGGGAGCCGCGGTGTACTCGACCGTCGACGGTGGCTGGGCCGTGTATGGCGGCACCAGCCTGGCCAGTCCCATCGTCGCCGCCTACGACGCCCTGATGGGGTCGGCGGCTTCGTCGCCCCAGTACCCCTACTCGCACGTGAGCTCGTACTTCGACGTGACGTCCGGCAGCAACGGGCTCTGCGGCGGTAGCTACCTGTGCAACGCCGTCGCCGGCTACGACGGCCCGACCGGGCTCGGCTCGCCGCATGGCGCGGGCCTGGACCGGGCCCCGACCGCGGGCACCGGCGCCGCGAGCGGCGTCAGCCCGTCTGGAGCAACGCTCAACGGCACGGTCAACCCGAACGGGAGCGCAACCGAATACAGCTTCGAATACGGCACGAGCACCTCCTACGGCTCGACCACGTCCACGACAGCCGTCGGCTCGGGCTCGATCGCACTCACGGCCTCCAAAATCGTGTCGGGCCTGTCGGCGGGCACTACCTACCACTTCAGGATCGTCGCCACCAACGGATTCGGCACGCACGCCGGCAACGACAACATCTTCACGAGCGCCGGACCGCCGGTGCCGGAAAACACGGTGAAGCCGCACAGCGTGGGCCTGCCGGTCGTCGGCGCGGTGCTGACCTCATCCACCGGCACCTGGACGGGGCTGCCGGACAAATACGAATACCAGTGGTACCGCTGCGTGCCGGCGGAAAGCTGCATTCCGTCGCCGATCAAAGAAGCGACCGCTTCCACGTACACCGTCGGAACCGCTGACCTGGGCGGCTGGGTCTACGCGTTCGTCCGCGCGCACAATGCGAACGGCTTGTCGGGGTTCGTCGTCTCCGACAACAAGATCGGCCCGATCGCGGCGCCCGTGCCGGCCAACACCGCGGCGCCGCACGTCACCGGAGCCGGCCGGGTCGGTTCGACGCTGAATGTCTCCACGGGCATGTGGAGCGGTGCACCGAGCGCCTACGCCTACCAGTGGTGGCGCTGCGTGTTCATCTCCGGCGGCGGCTGCCTGCCCGCGCGGATCAGCGGGGCGACCTCGCCCGCCTATGCGCTCGCCGCCGGTGACGTGGGCACCATCGTGTGGGCGACCGTGCGCGCCCAAAACACCAACGGCTCCTCGAGCTTCGTCAACAGCGACAACGCGGTCGGTCCCGTCACCGCAATGGGGGCGCCCACGAACACGGGCAGGCCGCACGTGGCCGGCGAACCGCTCGTGGGCGCCGCGCTGACCGCGTCCCCGGGCGCCTGGTCGGGCTCGCCTGACGCATACGAATACGAGTGGCTCGACTGCATGCCCGCTTCCGGCGGGGGGTGCGTGCCCAGCCACGTGGGCGCAAACGCGCCGGGCTACGCCGTCGGCAGCGGGGACCTGAACGGATCCCTCTACGTGGCGGTTCGCGCGCACAACGGCGGCGGCTGGTCGAGCTTCGTCGTCTCCGACAACGCGCTCGGGCCGATCACCGCCGCTCGCGCTCAGCAGACGGTTCTCGCGCCGTCGATCACCCGGCTGGCGATCCGTCCGGGCGCCTTCCGCGCGGCGCGCCGGGGCGCCAGCCTCGCCGTCGCGACGGGCGCGCTCGTCACGTTCGCCCTCAGCCGCGCTGCGTACGTCACGTTCACGATCGAGCGCGCGGCGTCGGGCCGGCGCGTCGGCGGGC
>CALAQT010000483.1 GCA_937888775.1 uncultured Actinomycetes bacterium
TCCTTGAAATGCGGGCCCAGGCGCTCGAACGCGGCTCCGATCCCGACGGGCAGCTTGGTCAGGCCTCCCTCGACGCCCTCGCGCGCGTGCCACAGCTTGGGATTCAGCCGGACGCGATTGAAGTAGCGCGACATCGCGCCGACGTTGGGGGCGATCGACATGCCGTTGTCGTTGAGCACGACGACGATCGGCGTGCCTTCCCCCCCGGCCTGGTGAACCGCCTCGAAAGCAACGCCGCCGGTCAGCGCGCCGTCGCCGACCACAGCGACCACGTGCCCGTCCTCGCCGTGCCCGCGGCGCATCGCCTCCTTGATCCCGACGGCATACCCGATCGCCGTGGAGGCATGGCCGGCGCCCATGATGTCGTGCTCTGACTCGGCGATCGAGCAGAACGGGGCCAAGCCCTGGTACTTGCGGATCGTCGGCAGCTGATCCCGCCGGCCGGTGAGGATCTTGTGGGGATAGGCCTGATGGCCGACGTCCCAGAGGATCTTGTCCCGCGGGGAATCCAGCAGGGAATGCAGGGCCACGGCGATCTCGCAGGCGCCCAGGTTGGCGCCGAAATGACCGCCGATCTCGCCCACGGTCGTGATGATGTGCTCTCGCACCTCACCGGCAACCTGCGTCAGCTCCTCGTCGCTGAGGCCATGGAGGTCCTGGGGCTTCTCGATGCGGTGCAAAATGTCTGACATCAGTAGCTCCGGGTCGCGATGAAATCGGTGATCTGCTCCAGCTCCACGGCTGCGACCGGCGCCGCCTGGCTGAGCGCGCTTCGGGCTCGCTCGTGCGACTCGTCGGCCAGCTTGCGGGCTCCCGCCAGACCGAACTCGGTCACGTAGGTCCGCTTCCCCAGCCGCTCGTCGCTGCCCTGCTGCTTGCCGAGGGTCTCCTGAGATCCGGTGACGTCGAGGATGTCGTCGACGATCTGAAAGAGGACGCCCAGCTCGCTGGCAAAGGCTCGGAACGGGGCAATTGTGGCATCTTCGTCGGCGCCGGCGAGCAGCAGCACACATTCGACGCTCGCCCCGATCAACTTGCCCGTCTTGAGCTCGTGCAAACGGCGCAGGCCGGCTGCGCCCGCCTGGGCGGTGCCGGCCACGTCCAGATATTGGCCGCCGACCATGCCCTGCACGCCGGTGGCCGCCGCCAGTTCGCGGGCGGCGGCCAGCACGTTGGCCGGCTCGCCGCGTTGCTCGGCAAGCAGATGCCTGAACGCCTCGGCGTACAGACCGTCACCGGCCAAGATCGCCACGTCCTCGCCGTAGGCCCGGTGGCAGGTGGGACGGCCGCGACGCAGGTCGTCGTCGTCCATGGCCGGAAGATCGTCGTGGATCAGCGAGTAGGTGTGGATCAGCTCGATCGCCGCCGCCAGCGGCAGCACGGAGGCGGGATCGCGCCGCAGCGCGTCAGCGGTGGCGAGGGCCAGCACGGGACGAATCCGTTTGCCGCCGGCCAGCAGCGAATAGCGCATCGCCTCCTCCAGACCCGCTGAGGCAGCCTCGCCGGAGAAGGTCAGCGACTCCAGGTAGCGCTCAACATCGGCACGCAAATGCTCCGGATAGGCCGGACGGTACATCGAGGGGGCGGCCACTAATGGTCGGGCGGCCACTACGACGCCGGCAGCGGAAGCTGACCGGGAAGATCCGGCAGCGGCTCGAGCGCTGCGCGTGCCCGCTCATCCACCTGCGAGCTGGCCTCAGAGGCCAGTCGCGCGCACTCCTCGATCAGCGCCAGGGCTGCGTCAGGCGCGATCTCACCAGTCCGCAGCCGCGCAGCCGTCTCTTGCAGTCGAGCGCTGAGCTCGATCAGGGCGTCGGTCACGGTCTTAAGGTTAGCGATCCGGCCGCTGTGAGCTCACCGCACGCCGTCGAGCGCCTGGTTGACCAGCTCGTCCGCGCGCGCGTTCTGGGCCCGCGGCACGCTGCGGATCTGCCAGGCGTCAAAGTCGCGCAGCGCCGAGATCGCCTCCAGGAAGAGCGGCTTCATCGATGGGTGCTTGACCTTGTAGACGCCGGTGAGCTGGCGGGCGACGAGCTCTGAGTCGTTGATGATCTGCACCTCTCTGGCTCCGAGCGCGGCCGCGCGCTGCAGTCCGCCCAGCACCGCGCGATACTCGGCCACGTTGTTGGTGGCGACTCCGATCCGCTCGGCGTGCTCGTCGAGCACCCTGCCGTCGGGGTCGGAGACCACGACGCCGATCGCGGCCGGACCGGGATTGCCCCGCGCCCCACCGTCGACGTGGACGACGAGCGTCGGTGCGAAGATCGGGCCCTCCGGGCTCAATCGGTGGCTAGCTCGGGCAGCTCACCGGTGACGCGGGGGCGACGCCGGTCGCGGACCTCCCGCTGCCCGCCGCCCGACAAGCTCCGTTGGTCGCGACGCGAAGACTTGCGGCGGTCGACGATCACCGAGACGTTGGGGTCATCGGCGTAGTAGCTCGTCAGCTTCTCCAGCAGCTCTCCGGCTAGCGCATCGGGCACGACGCAGTAGATCACCTCTCGGATGCTATTCGACAGCCCGGTAACGGGCTATAGAACGTCTGTCTAGTGTGGCGATGCGGTCAGTGGCCAAGGGTGATCGCCCCATGCTCGTCGGCGACGGCGTTGATCTGGCGCTCCTCGGCGGTGAGCTCGTCCAGCTCGTAGCCCTGTCCGGCGACTCGTACCGCCGGCACCTCGTCGGACAGATCGACCTCGTAGCGGTACCAGCAAAGCTCCCAGGCGACGGTCACGTTGACCTGACTGGGTTGCGCGCTGGAAGGGTGAACGGAGACCTCGGGGATGCCCAGTGAGCGGCCGATGCCGGCGACGGTTCGCGGATGCTCGGAGGCGTTGAACAGCGACACCGTCGAGGCGATCTTGTGCTCGAAGCTGGTGGGTACCGCACGCACCTGGCGGGGCTCGCGCGGGCGTCCCATCTCGGCGTGCGCCGGGTCGGCCCGCACGGGAGCGATCCGCTCCGCTCGCTGTGAGCGCTCGGACCGGTCCGCTCGCTGTGAGCGCTCCGCGCGCTCGGACCGTTCCGCTCGCCTGGAACGCTCCGGACGCTCGGTTTCGTCTCCCGACGCCGTCGCCGGGTCGCTGCCCAAGATCGCCTCACGCCGCGGGCGCAGCCGCCCGAACAGGGTGCGGCGCCGATCGACCCTTGAGTCGTACTCGTCGTAGTCGGGAACGGTGCCCTCGCGCACCCAGCCACCATGAACGGCGCGTGAGGTGCACAGCACGCATACCGAACGCCGCGAGCCACCGCTCACGTACACCTCAGCGTGCTCGCCCCGCAGCAGCGTGCGTCCGCACACGTCACAGGCCGAATCCGCGGTCGACGGTCTGATCGCTCTGGCACTCATTGTGCGAGCGTACTACGCCTTAATCGCCTCGCGCTCGGCCCGCGCCTCATCTACAACTTTACTTGCAAGATGTCCGGGAACCTCCTCGTAGCGGAGGAACTCCATCGTGAACTCACCCTGCCCACCGGTGATGGAGCGCAGGTCCGGCGCGTAGGTGAGCATCTCTGCCATCGGCGCCTCGGCCTTGATGTCGGTCGTCCCGGCGCCGACCGGCTCCATCCCCAGCGGCCGGCCGCGGCGAGAGTTCAGGTCTCCGATCACGTCGCCGACGGTGTCCTCGGGCGCGTTGACGGTGACCATCATGATCGGCTCCAGCAGCACGGGGGCCGCCTGCTCCAGGGCCTGGCGCATGGCCAGCGAACCCGCGACCTTGAACGCCATCTCGGATGAGTCCACCGTGTGGTAGGAGCCGTCGTAGAGCCGCACGCGGACGTCCTTGACCGGGTAGCCGGCGACCGCGCCCTCCCCCATGGCCTCGATCACGCCCTTCTCGACCGCCGGGATGAACCCGGTGGGAATGACGCCGCCCTTGATCGCGTTTACGAACTCGAAACCGCTGCCGGGCTCGAGCGGCTCGATCTCGATGTGGCAGTCGCCGAACTGGCCGCGCCCACCGGTCTGCTTCTTATGGCGCCCGTGGGCCTTGGCGTGCTTGCGGATCGTCTCCTGGTAGGGAACGCGCGGGGGCTTGAGGTTGACCTCGGCGCCAAAACGCGATCTCAGCCGCTCGACGATCACCTCAACGTGGACCTGCGAGAGACCCGCCACGATCTGCTCGCCGGTCTGTTGATCGCGGTGCAGGTCGATCGTCGGGTCCTCCTCCTGCAGGCGCCGCAGCGCAGTGAAGACCTTGTCCTCATCGCCCTTGCTCTTGGGCTCGATCGCGAATGCCATCACTGGAGCCGGGAGCTTGATGCTGGGCATCTCGATCGGCTCGTCACGGCTGGCCAGCCAGTCTCCGGCTCGGGTCTCCTTGAGCTTGGCCACCGCACCGATGTCGCCGGGACCAAACTCTTGCGTATGCCCGGTCTGACTGCCTTCGAAGGTCACCAGCTGGCCGACGCGCTCCTTGTTGTGGGTGCGGGTGTTGAGCACGTGGGAGTCCTGGGCGAGTACGCCCTGGTAGACGCGGAACAGGTTGATCCGCCCCGCGAACGGGTCGGCCCGGGTCTTGAACACGTAGGCGAACAGCTCCTTGTCCTCGACCGGATCGAGCGTAAGCTCGCCAGCCGGCAGGCCGCCATGCTTGACCGGTGAGGGAAGGTCCTCGACGATCGCGTCCAGCAGCCGGTTGGTCCCGATGTTGCGCGTCGCCACGCCGCAGGTGACGGGGAAGATGGCGCCGTGGTTGGTCCCATCCTTAAGCGCGGCCACGATTTCCTCATGGGAGATCTCCTCGCCCTCCAGGTAGCGCTCCATCAGCGTGTCGGAGGTCTCTGAGACCTCGTCCATCAGCTTTTCGCGGTACTCCTCGGCCTGCGCCTGCAGCGCGTCGGGAATCGGGATCTCGGCGCAGTTATCCCGGGCTGTCCCGTCATAGCGGTAGGCCTTCATGTCGACCAGGTCGATCACGCCGGAGACCTCGTGCTCGGATCCGATCGGGATCTCGGTCGCCACGACGTGCTGGCCGAAGGCCGATTTGAGCGACTCAAGTGTCCGGAAGAAGTCGGCGCGCTCGCGGTCGAGCATGTTGACGAACACCAGCCGCGCCAGGTCAAGCTCGGCGGCGCGCTGCCAGAGCCGATTGGTGTGGACCTCGACGCCCATCACCGCGTTGACGACGAACACGGCCGACTCGCACACGCGCAGGGCCCCAAGGGCGTCGGCGACGAAGCTGGAGTCACCGGGGGTGTCGAGCAGGTTGACCTTGCGTTCCTGCCACTCAAATGAGCTCAGCGCCGCCGAGATCGACATCTGGCGCGCCTTTTCGTCGGGGTCTGAGTCCGACGTGGTGCTGCCGTCGACCACCGATCCGAGCCGGTTGATCGCTCCGGCTTGGAACAGCAGCGCTTCGTGCAACGAGGTCTTACCACTACCGCGGTGGCCGACGAGGGCCACGTTGCGGATTCGATCCGCGGCCTTGTGCATGCCAGGTCTCCTCTCTCGCGCAGGCGGAAAACGCGACCTTACAGCTTCCTCGCCCACCGGCGCGCCGGAGCGCCCGGATCGCCCCCGGGGAGGACTCGCCAGCCGGGAGAATTGCCCCCTGGGCGATTGCCCGCAATCCGCCCAGGCGACTACCCGCTGCCGCCCCCCTGGGCGATTACCCGCTGCCGCCCCCCTGGGCGATTGCCCGCAATGCGCCCAGGCGATTACCCGCTGCCGCCCCCTGGGCGATTGCCCCTAGTCCAGCTCGCCGGCGAGCTTGGAGCGCAGCCGCAGAACCGCCTTGGTGTGTAGCTGGGAGACGCGTGACTCGGTCACGCCGAGCACCTCGCCGATCTCCCGCAGCGTCAGGTTCTCGTAGTA
>CALAQT010000484.1 GCA_937888775.1 uncultured Actinomycetes bacterium
GCCAGCGCGGCGCCGACGGGCCGCAGCCGCACGCGGAGGCCGTCGGGGACCGCCCACGGAGCCAGCGCCAGGAACTGGGACTTGGAGCCGGCGTAGCTTCGGTAGGCCGGCAGGTCCTCTTTGGGCACGAACGAGCCGTTGCCGACGTAATGGCATCCGGCGCCGCCGAGTCGCCCGCGCTGGAGGATCGCGCTCTGGCCGTCGAACGGGAGATCGGCGAGGTTTCCGACCATAAACGGATTCACAGCGTAGGTGAAATCGACGCTCGGGTCGCTGACCGCGCGATAGGCCGAGCCCATCCAGGAGAGCGGTTGCCACTCGGCGCCGTCGGTCCCCGTCCACGGCCCGTCGTTGGCGTCGGCCTGGATCAGCACGTTGGCGTGCAGAGCATTCAGGCAGCGCATGTAGGTCAGCGCCACGTCCTCGCACGGGTGCCCGCCAGCGGCGCTGCCATAGACAAACGCCGGCTGGCTGGTGGCGATCCCCAGCCTCGCCCCGGTCCCCGGGATCGTGATCGGGCGCAGATTGGCGCGCGCGGCCGCCCCGCCCGTGGGGCCTGTGCCGAAGCCGAGCTCCTGCTCGAACGCGGTCAGCGGGACCTTGTAGTTGTCGGCGAGCAGGTTGGCCAGCGGCGCCGGGCGACCGGCGTGCACCACCCGGGGCCCCCACACGAACGTTTGGTCGTAGGCGACGCCGGCGGTGGGCGCGTATACGGCCCGGACCCCTGGCGTCGCCGGGTCACGCAGCGCCGCCACCGCGGCCGGGTTGCGCGTCAGCGCAAACGGCGCCTGCGTGTTGGACGCGATCACGTACACGCCGTACCGGCGGGCCTCGTGCGCCATCGTGGTCATGAACACGCGCACGAACTCGTCGGTGGCGGCCACGAAGCTCCGGCCCAGCTCTCCGGTCAGGTTCGGGAAGCGTGGCTCCAGATAGTCCAGCGCCCGGCCGTAGCCCGTGTCGATCGCGCTCAGCGTGGCCAGCGTGGGGCACAGCGCCTGACCGTGACACGACGGCACCCCGGTCCGCATCAGCGCCCGCGCCGCAGCGCCGCGCGGGCCGGCAAGGCTCGTCTCCAGGCCGATGTCCTCATCGAACACGACCAGGTTGGGGCGGCCGTGGGCCAGATAGGGCACGACCTCGGTGCGCATCGCGCAGTCGATCGCGTGCTCGTAGCTGGCGGCTTTGACGATCGCGGCGGGCCGCTGGGCGAACTGGATCGCGAACACGCGCAGCGCATGGGGCTCGGGGTCAGCGGCGATCGCCGGGCGGCCCCAGGCGGGGCAGTCGCCCGCGCGAGGGCGAGACAATCGGGGCGCACGAACTGCCGAGAGTCGGGGCGCACGAGCCGCCGAGAGCTCGGGCGCAAAGGCGAGCACCAAACCGCCGACCGCCAACGCCGAGAGTCCGCCCAAGCTGATCGCTCTCCACCTCACCGGCGCGCAGCGTACTGCGCGATGCGCTTGGTAGGCTCGCCCGCGCCGGGGCATTTAACGTCTGAGAGAGGGGAACAGATGCCAGACACGCGTATGACCGCCGCCGGGGTGACGCGACGACAGGCGCTGCGTGACCTGGGGGTCGCCGGCCTGGGGATGACCGCGCTGGGCGGCGGGATCGACGGCCTGATCGCGCGGGCCGCCGCCGCCAGTCCGGCCCGGGGCTCCATCAAGGACATCGAGCACGTGGTCATCCTGACCCAGGAGAACCGCTCGTTTGACCATTACTTCGGGACGCTGTCCGGCGTGAACGGGTTCGGCAACCAAAAAGCTCGCAGCGTGTTCTTCCAGCGCGGCACCAACGGCAAGACGCTGCACCCGTTTCACCTGCCTTCGGACTGCCTGCCCGACCTGACTCACGATTGGGGCCCCCAGCACAACTCCTGGAACGGTGGCCGGATGAACGGCTTCCTGCGCGCTCACGAGCTGGCCGACGTGCCTCCGAGCGAACCGGCGGGCACCGGTCCCGAGACGATGGGCTATTACACGCGCGCGGACCTGCCGTTCTACTACAAGCTCGCCGACGCGTTCACGATCTGCGACGGCTATCACTGCTCGGTGATCGGTCCGACCGACCCCAACCGGCTGATGTCGATGTCCGCCTGGCTGGATCCCGCCGACAACCACCTGCCGCAGGTCTCGTGGCTGCTGCTGGGACTGGAGGAGACCGAGCATCCGGGCTTCTCCGCGCCGGGGCGCGGGGAGCTGGGCGCGCGCCACGTGATCGAGGCGCTCGTCGCCCGTCCGGAGATCTGGAAGCGCACCGCGCTGTTCATCACCTGGGATGAGAACGGCGGCTTCTTTGACCACGTCGCGCCACCCACGCCGCCCAAGGGCACCAAGGGCGAGTTCCTGACGGTCTCGTCGCTGCCACCGGAGGCGAACGGGATCCGCGGTCCGATCGGGCTCGGGTTCCGCGTGCCGATGCTGGTCGTCTCGCCGTTCTCACGCGGCGGCCTGGTCTGCTCTGACGTGTTCGACCACACCTCGACGCTGCGTTTCCTGGAGACGCGCTTCGGGGTCAAGGTGCCCAAACCTCAGTCAATGGCGGCGCCGCGCGACCGGCGATCTGACGAGCGCGTTCAACTTCGGGGCCAAGCCGAATGACTCCCGGCCGTCGTTGCCCAAGCCGGGTAACACGGGCGTCTGCGCCGCCTACAACCCGGTGACCGTTCCCGCCCAGCCGTTCCCGCGCCAGGAGCACGGTAAGCGCCGCCGGCCCAGCGGGGTGGTCACGCCGCGTTCGCATAGCGGACACTGAGATCGCTCTGCGCCCAGTGCGATCGGCGAAACCTCTATCGTTGCGGCCGCTGTGAACTCCGAGCGGACGCAGGTGGCGATCGTGGGCGCCGGCCCGGCCGGTCTGCTGCTGGGACATCTGCTCCACCGCCAGGGCATCGAGGCGGTGATCCTGGAGACCCGCAGCCGGGAGTACGTCG
>CALAQT010000485.1 GCA_937888775.1 uncultured Actinomycetes bacterium
GACTCGCTGCAGCTGTTCCTCAAGGACATCGGCAAGGTCCGGCTGCTGACCGCCCAGGAGGAGGTCGACCTCGCCAAGCGCATCGAGCGCGGGGATCTCGACGCCAAGCAGAAGATGGTCGAATCCAACCTGCGGCTGGTCGTCTCGATCGCCAAGAACTACCGCAACCAGGGGTTGCCGTTCCTCGATCTGATTCAGGAGGGCACGCTCGGGCTCGTCCGCGCAGCGGAGAAATTCGACTACCGCAAGGGTTTTAAGTTCTCCACCTACGCGACCTGGTGGATCCGTCAGGCGATCGCCCGGGCGCTGGCGGACAAGGCGCGCACGATCCGCATCCCGGTGCACGTAGTCGAGAAGCTCAACAAGATCGGGCGGGCCGAGCGCAAGCTCGTGACCGAGCTCGGGCGCGAGCCGACGGCCGAGGAGATCGCGGAGGTGACCGGGATCGAGCCGGAGGAAGTCGAGTCGATCAAGCGCTCGGCGCAGGCCCCGGTTTCGCTGGAGAAGCCGGTCGGCGACGAAGAGGAGTCCGAGTTCGGCCAGTTCATCGCCGACGAGCGGGCCGAGTCGCCCTACGAGCGCGCCGCCGAGATCCTCACCAAGGAGGCGCTGCGTGAGGCCCTGGAGAACCTCAGCTACCGCGAGCGCCGCGTGCTGGAGCTCCGTTACGGCCTCGGCGGTGAGCATCCCCGGACGCTCGACGAGGTCGGACGGACGTTCAACGTCACGCGCGAGCGAATCCGCCAGATCGAGAATCAGTCGCTCAAGAAGCTGCAGTCCCTGGCGGAAGCCCAGAAGCTCCGCGACGTCGCCTGAGTCCGTCGACCAGCAGGGGCCGATCCGGCACCGCTACACCGTGAACTAGTCGGTCGCGCGGTCCGGGTCGGCATCCGGCGCCGACCCGGACACGTGCTTCAGTTCGTAAAGCATTGCGCTAGAATCAGTGTTCAGATGGCTTCCAGCGACACATGTCCGGTCTGCCGCACCGCCGAGATCGTGTGCGGCAAGTGGACTCTGCTGGTGATTCGTGACCTCGCCGAGGGCCACTCCCGCTTCTGCGAGCTCGAGCGCTCGCTGGAGGGGATCAGCCCGCGGACGCTGTCGCTGCGCCTGAGGGCGCTGGAGGAGGAGGGCATCGTACAGCGCCAGACCTTCCCTGAGGTGCCGCCGCGAGTCGAGTATGTGCTGACCGACAAGGGCCGGGCGTTGGTGCCGCTGATCGAGGACATGCGCACCTACGGACGCGAGTGGCTGGGTGGCGACTTTGTGCTGGAGCCGGAGATCGGCTCGGTTTCACCGGCCCGCCAGCCGGCCGTCGTAGCCGCCTGACCTGTTAGCGATGAGGATCGCCGTCGCGGCCGACGAGCTGACCGGCGTCGCGCAGGCGTTGCCCGACGAGCTTCGGCAACGCGGGCACGAGCCGATCCTCCACGGCGCCTACGTGCAACACGAACGGCCCGACTGGGCCTGGGCGAGCGAGCGCGCCGCTCGCGATGTTGCCGAGGGCCGCGCCGAGCAGGCGATCGTGGCGTGCTGGACGGGCACCGGCGCCTCGATCGCGGCCAACAAGGTGCCAGGCGTCCGCGCCGCACTGTGCGGTGACGCGCAGACCGCGGCCGGCGCGCGGCGCTGGAACGACGCCAACGTCCTCGCCCTCAGCCTGAGGATCACCTCAGACGCCCAGCTGGCCGAGATCCTCGACGCTTGGCTGGCGGCCCGGGTCAGTGACGACGCTGCCGACGCCGCAAACGTCGAGCACGTGCGGCAGCTCGAACGCGACGGCTGACTGGTGCCGTGATCCAGAGATTGCTCCCGAGATGTCTGATCACGACATGAGGGGGTCAAATCGGGAGCGGCTTGGGCCGGTCTGCCCTCCCGGGCGCTGCAAGGCGCCGTCCGCAGGCAGGATCCGCGCTCGCTGCGAAGAAACGGCGGACGTGCGAAACACCACGCTGCACCAACTGCTCGAAGCGTTCACGCTCGACGCAGGCGGCCGCCTGGCGGCCGAGAAGGCGTCAGGAGCAGAGATTCCGTTCGAGGTGACCGAGGAGTCCGGCGGCCGCGTGCCGCTGTATTGCTACCGCCCACTGACCGGAGACTTCATCCGTGAGCGCCTGGGTCTGCTCTCGGTGCTTGACACGTATGCCCCGGCGGCCCGCGCGCTGACCGGCCTGCAGGCACTGGATGCCTATCTGCTGGAGCACGGCGAGTCGCGGCTGCCCGCCGAGCCGCGTGAGCGCGCCGACGCGACCCTGAGGACGTTCCTATCTTGCGTATTCGACGAGCGCAGCGAGTTCGGCTTTGAGTCCGCCCGCTTCGAGGCGGCCTACGCCGAGCTGGAGCGGGCGCTGTACGGCGGTCAGTTCACGGCGATGGTGATCGCACCGCTGCTGGGGGTCGCGCTCGATCCGCAGACGACCGAGCTGGCCCTCGGCGACGGGCTGTCGCTGATCCGCGGCGACGCCCTGTCCGATGCGCCGGCGGATGCCGTCTGGGGCGAGGGCGAGGAGCCCAACGTGTTGGCCGTTCTGGCCGTTGCCCAGGAGCGCTCGGCGCCGCCGCCCGTGTCGCTGGCGCGGGCGCGCTTCCGGCGGATTCTGACCGCGCTGCGACTGTTCGAGCGCGGCGGGTATTCGCTTGGTCCCGGCGCATGGTCGCGCACGGCCGGCGGGACCTGGCGACCGGTGGCGATCGGAGGCAGCGGCCGCCCGCGCTTCCTGACCCTGGTCCCGGCCGCGCAGGAGGACGAGCTGCGGGCCTTCTGCAATCTGATCGCCCGCCGCCTGCCGCGAGGCGGGGAGCTGGCCTGGGCGCTGGCCCGCTTTGAGATGGGATGCGAGCGCCTGGCTCCGTTTGAGGCCCTGACCGATTACCTGCTCGCTCTGCGGGCGCTGCTGGAACCAGAAGGACCGGCGAGCGGCCGGCTCCCCCACCGGCTGGCGGCGATCTGTGCCAAGACTGAAGAGCGGGCGGCGCTCGCCGAGCGGGTCGGCCGCGCGATCACGCTCGAGCGCGCGGTGATCGAGGGCATCGCGCCCGCGCAGCCCGGGGAGGACGCGCTGGTCGGCGAGCTCTCCGAGCACCTGCGCGCCATGCTGCGAGACGCGCTCTGCGGTCATCTGGACGCCGACCTGCGCGCGGTGGCCGACGAGCTGGTGGCCGAGGCCGCCGGCGTCGCCGCCGACTAGGGCCCGCTAGTCTGATCTAAGGCCGCTCCCTACTCGGTCCCCGTCAGGGGGCCGGGAGTGTTTGCCCACCAGGCACAACACGTAAGTCCTGGGGCTCGTATGTAGTCAGGGGGAGCGCGACCGCAGAAACGAGCGGGCCCTAGGGCCCGCTCGCTCTGCATCTGAAGCCGTTCCGGCGGTCTTACCGCCCGCGGAACCAGCTAGTGGTCAACGGGCTGGCCCGATCCCGGATCGAGGATCAGCTTCGGGTTGCTCTGATCCCCGAAGTTGAACATTCCGGCGAGGTCGAACGGGATTCCTTCGGAGCTGTCACGGCTCTTGAGCACCTGGTCGGCCGAGCCACTGATCCCGGGCAGACCCCAGTTGTATTGCACAAAATTGATGATCGAGGCCTGATCGCTCAGGTTGTGATCGACGTAGTTGTGCCGTGCGAACGGCGAGATTACGATCATCGGCAGCCGCGGGCCAAAGCCACACCGACCCTGCTCCTCGCCGAGCGGCTGGGTGGTGGCGATCAGCGACCGCGACCCGCAGCGGCCCGATGTCGGCGGGGTCAGTGTCGTGTCGGTCAGGTTGTCCGCGACCGATGCTGACGGATTGGTGACGCCGCTGTAGACGTGGTCATAGAAGCCGTCGGAATCGTCATAGTTGACGATCACGACGGTGTTGTGCCAGTCCGGGGTCTTCATCAGCGAGTCGATTTCGCTGGTGACGAAGCGCTGCTCGTCGGCGGGTTCCGAGTAGCCGGCGTGGCCATCCTGGTAGCCCGGGGCCTTGAGGAAGCTGACTCCGGGAAGCGCGGACGGAGCAAGCTCCCCACGCCCGATCGCCGCCACCAACTGGTCGAAGTCGCTGCTGTCGCACTGGTGGTTGGGGGTGTTGAACTGCGGCACGCCATTTTCGTAGGACTGGGTGTCGGAGCCGATCTCGCTTAGCCCGGCCAGGCTGTCACGCCCGTTGGGCTCGCTGGGCACCGTCAGGTGATGCGGGTTGGCTGTCGACGCGTAGTACTGAAACGGCTCGTGGTGGGGGATGTAGTCGTTCTTGTAGCCCCACTGGCCGGTTCCGCCCAGCGCGACTCCGATCGGATGAACGGCGTCGCACAGGCCCTCATTGGAGGAGTTCGCGACCGAGCCCTGGAAGCCCGCGTTCTTGAACTCGTCCGCGACGAACTTGCTGGTCGGCTGTCCGACGTTCCCGGTGGCGGCGAGCGCCTGAGAGTAGGAAGTGGTCGGTCGGAAGCCGCCCTGGAACCAGCCCCAGGTCACTCCGGCCGCGTTGAGCTCGTCGCCGATGTTCGTGCCGCTGAGCGCCACCGCGTCGCGGGTGGAGCAATCGTCCCAGTAGGGCTGCGCGTCGCTGGTCAGCGAGTAGCCGCCGTGGCCGTCGGCGGTGAGATCGCCGTTAGGCGAGCTTGGAGTTGAGATCGAGGGGCTGTTGGCCTCGTGGGAGGTATCGACGTTGCCGGTATCTCCTGAGGCGAGATTGATCGCTCCCGGTGCTGACGGTCCGAACGTGGTGCCAAACGAGTTGTCGCTCATCGCGTATTGCTGGGCGTAGTTCCACAGCCCGGTGACCGTGTTGCCGTCGTAGTAGTCCATCACGGTCGCGGGGTTGCACGGGGTGCCGAACGGCGACGTGCCGCTACTTGTCCGACGCTCTGGACGAAGTGGTCCATCTTGGCGCGGTCAAACGCCTGCTGCTCGTCGCTGTAGTCGTGATCCTGGTCGCAGGTCAGCTGCCCGCCGGCGCTCCCGGTCAGTCCGGTCGCGCTGCTGTCCAGGCGCTGGGGCGGGTCGAGGTTGGGATTGCTGGTCAGCAGGTTCGAGGTGTGCTGCAGCGAAGCGGCAGCGACGGACCGGTGGCCGGGGTCAGGCCGTCGACGGCCGGGGTCCCGGGCGCCGCATGGAAGGACTGACCGTCAGTGTCGGACGCGTTGGGATAGGTGCCGAAGTAGTGATCGAAGGACACGTTCTCCTGGAAGATCACGACCACGTGCTTGATCGGGGTTGCGGTCCGGCGGTCGGTCCCGTGCCGTTCACGGTAACCGCCGGCGTCAGACCGGCTCGACTGGCGATGGCTATGCAGACCGCCGGCATCGGCGGCCTCGGCGACCAGCACTGTCGGCGCAGCGCATGCCAACGCTGTTGCCATCAGTGCCACCTTGCGCTTGCGCGACATCTGGGCTCCCCTTGTTTGAGTTGCTGAGCTCGGGCGCCACCCGCGACCTTCGGCGCCGACCGCCAGCACTCTCGTGCTCTGGCGCCCGCTTAGAGTTGCCGACGCGTGACCCGTTTGTGATCGAGCTGTGACGCTTGGTTCTGGCCGGCGCGCGGGCGTAGGCGGTGCGAGGTGGGGACCAGCTCGCTGGTGACCAGGCCGTCGGTGGCGGTGAGCTGATCGACGACCGGCCACCAGCGCCTGACTTCCGCGGGCGTATCGACAACCACGATGGTGACCGCTCCGTTGCGCCGCAGCGACATGAGCCGGTCGGCGAACGGCTCACGCTCGCCGTGGAAGGCCCTGACTTCCCGCAGCACGGTGGCGCCGGCGGCGCCCGCCTCACGCAGATGGCGGATCAGCTCCACGTACAGCGGGCGCCCGTCCACCTTGGCCTGTTCCTCGACGTGCATGCTGAGCTTCTGCCAGTTGGGCAGTCCGCTGCGATCTAGCTCGGGCACATCGTGATGCTTGGCCAAGCGCGTCCCGGCCGCCTTGAGGATCTGCACGCGTTCGATCGTGGCCACCGGATGATCGAGCAGCGCGGCCAGGTCGGGCAGCGCCGCGCCGCTGCTTGCCGCGTCGCCAAACGCCAGCAGCACCAGCGGAACCCCCGCGTTGCGGGCAATTAAGCGCGCCCGCCGGCGCTCGCCATGCAGTGTGCCGTCCACCGCCAGCATCACCGACGCGCCGACCGCGCCGGTGGCGCGCAGCCGCGACACGGCAGCCACGTATCCCACCTGGCCCTCGGTTCTGTCCGAGCGGCCCGCATACAGCGTCAGCTGGATCTGGGCGTCGTCGTGCGCCGGGAGCTCGAGCGCCTCCAGGTCTGATCCGCTGGCCGACCATCAGGCCGAGCGCCAGGCAGCCTCCGAGGTCGACGATCAAGGTCCCGAGCGGGAACTCGCAACCGCGCCGCGATTGCACCAGAGCGTCGACGACGAACCGCGCGATCGCCCCCAGTCCACCGCAGGTGACGACGAGGACGGCGGTGATCACCAGGTCAACCTCGCGCGGCGCACGAGTGCGGTGGCGGTGGCGACCCCGGCAAAGCCGGCCCCGATGCTGGCGGCACCGTAGACGAGCGCCAGCGTCAGCTCGCCTCGGGCGAGCATCTGCAAGAGCTCGATCTGGAAGGTCGAGAACGTGGTCAGCGCGCCGCAGAAGCCGGTGCCGAAGATCGCCGTCATGTCGCGGCGGTCGGCGGGCCATCGCGGCGCTCAGGCCGCGCAGCGCGACAGCAAGCTGCTTTTCACCACGGGCTGGTTCCACTCAGAGGCCATTGGCGACCGGGGCGACCGCGTTTGGTGGAGCGAGCCTCACCGCTCGTACCGGCAGGATAGCGATCCTGGTGGAGCCGAAGATGCGAACCTTGAGGGATGTTCCACGTCGAGCTGCGTCAATTCCCCCACGTCGCCCGGGCGTTCAACCTCACGCCCGACGAGCTGCAGACACGGGTCCTGGGGGCTTGGGTCCGCGGCGAGGTTGTGGAGCTGGACGACCGCCACTGGGGGCCGGAGAAAGCGCGGCTGACGATCTACGAGGGCCCGCAGCTCAAACCTCAGGAGATGGGCCTCGGCCGAGGCTGGGCCAACGTGACCAAGAACTGCACCGAGGTGACCGACCAGCTGCTGGCCCTGGAGCGTCAGGCCGCCGCCTCCGGAGCCGCCAGCGCGGGGCAGAAGGCGCCTGAGGCGGTCTCCCAGCTGCAGGCCGAGATCCTGGAGCGCTGTGCCGTGGACGAGCTGGTGATCTCAGAGCTGATTGAGCTGTTGAACCGGCGTCACCCCGGCTGGCGGGTCAGCGATCGGATCGCGCTCGCCGAGCAGTCGATCTGGCAGCTGCTGCATCAGGGAAGGCTGACCATCTCCTGGGCGGATGGTGGCCCGCCGCTCGATAAGGATGCGTGGGGGCCAGTGCTGCTGTCGTGGCGGACGTGGTCGCCCGAGGGGGCTCCGGACGTGAGCTTGGGTCTCGTGGACGCCGATCAGGCGGGCATGCCGAACAGGCCCGACGGATCGCCGTGAGGGCGCCGGCTGCCCGCATGGCCCTTCGGCCCTACGGTATGCGGCCGTTCAGGCGACGACCTCGGCGATCATCCGCTCCCGCTCGGCGCTTGACGCGAACAGATAGCGGTGCATTCGCAGCAGCCCCTCGACGTCGTGGACGTCGTCGTCGAGATGAGGCACGAGCAGAAGCGGATGATCTCCCAGCTCGCTCTCCAGGCGCGCGATGTTGCGCCGGTCGCGCCGGGCCAGCGCGTGGTAATCACCGAAGTTCTCCGCCACCTGGGCGGCCAGCTTGGGCGTCAGCTCGTCGCTCAGCGCGGCGAGCACGTCCTCAGGCTCGCTGTCGCCTAGCGTGTCGTGGTGCACGCGGTTGACCACCACGCCGGCGAACGGCAGACCGCTGTCGTCCAGCGTGCGCCGGAACCAGATCGCCTCGTCGATCGCGGCGGCCTGGGTTGAGGTGACAAGCACGAACGCGGTGGTGGACGCAGTGAGCATCTCTCCGACCGCCGCCGCGCGGACGCTGAAGTCCTCGGTCATGTCGCCCAGGAGGGCGAAGAAGGTCGACAGGTCGGCCAGGAGGTCGATGCCGGTCACGCGGCGCAGGGCGCCCAGGAACGGAGCCGCCCCCCGGCCGAGTACGCGCATGCCCAGTCCGGTCGGCCGGATGAATGCCTTCAGCGCGCGGCCCTCCAGGAACGAGGTCAGCCGCCCAGGAGCGTCGAGGAAGTCCAGCGCGTTGCGCGACGGGGGCGTGTCGAGCACCAGCAGATCGAAGTCTCCCTCGCGGTCGAGGTCGTAGAGCTTGCCCACGGCGGTGAACTCCTGGGATCCGGAGACGGCGGTGGAAAGCTCGCTGTAGACGTGGTTGGCCTTGATCTCGGCCGCCCGTTCGGGGTCGGGCGCGATCCGGTCGATCAGCTCGTCGAAGGTCCGCTTGGGATCGAGCATCATCGCCCACAGCTCGCCCTCGATCTCCAGTCCGCCGGCCGCGAGCAGCTCAGGTGCCACCCTCCGGGGCTCGTTCTCGAGCTCCTCCAGGCCGAGCGCGTTGGCCAGCCGTCGGGCGGGATCGATCGTCACGACCGCCACCTTGGCGCCGCGCGCCGCCATCCCCAGCGCGATCGCGGCCGAGGTCGTGGTCTTGCCGACGCCGCCGGATCCACCACAGACGCATACGCGCTTGCCCTCCAACAGCTCGGCGACACTCACCGTTGTGAGTCTATTTCGGAATCACGGCACTGGGGCGACCCGGTCCCGGTCCGGGTCAGTGTCCGGCGCTGACCGTCTGAGGGGACAGCGACGGTGCCTGCTCGCCGTTGGCCGGCGCGCCGACGGCCGGGCGAGTACCCGTAGCGCGTCGGCGGGGACGTGCACTGCCACGGGCGTTCCCTGGGTGTGGACATCGGTCTCGCCGGTGTTGGTGACCGAGGCCTGGACCGAGGCACCGGTGGCCAGCCGCACGATCACCTGCAGGCTGGCGCCGACGTAGACCGTCCGCTCGATCATCCCCGGTAGGCAGTTCTCACGTTGCGCGCCGTGCTCAAGCAGGGTTATGCGCTCGGGCCGGGCCACCACCTTGACTCTGCCCCTGGCGGTCAGTTCGCCGCACCCGGCCCGCAGCGAGAAATCGCCGACCCGCACCGTGCACTCGCCCTGGCCCCAGGCGACGGCGTCGGCGTCGGCGTCCATCAGGTTTGAGACACCGAGAAAGTCGGCGACGAACACGGTGGCGGGACTCTCGTACACGGCCGCGGGGGTCCCGATCTGCTCGATCCGCCCCGCGTTCATGACCGCGACGCGGTCGCTCATGCTCAGCGCCTCCTCCTGGTCGTGGGTCACGAACACGAACGTGATTCCCACCTCCTCCTGCAGCGCCTTGAGCTCCATGCGCAGCTGCTTTCTGATCTTGGCGTCGAGCGCCCCGAGCGGCTCGTCGAGCAGCAGTACCGCGGGGCGAAGCACGAGCGCCCGCGCCAGCGCGACGCGCTGCTGCTGGCCGCCGGAGAGCTGCTGCGGACGCCGGGCGGCCAGACCGCCGAGCTCGACCAGGTCGATCGCCTGCTCGACGCGACGGCGCAGCTCGTCCTTGGCGACCTTGCGGCGGCGCAGACCGAAGGCGACGTTGTCGAACACGTCCAGGTGCGGGAACAGCGCATAGTTCTGGAACACCGTGTGGACGTTGCGTCGATGGGGCGCGACCGAGGCGACATCCACTCCGTCGAGCAGGATCTCGCCCGACGTCGGGCGCTCGAATCCGGCGATCATCCTCAGCGTGGTGGTCTTGCCGCAACCTGACGGGCCGAGCAGCGAGAAGAATTCCCCCGCGTTGATCGAGGCGTCGATCCCGTCGACGGCGACCGCGTCGTCGAAGCGCTTGGTCAGGGCGCGTAGCTGGACGTCGCCGGCCATCACGCAGCCTCGATCCCGGACAGCTCGCGCAGCGCAGAGACCTCGCCCATCGAGGCGCGCTTGCCGAGCGTGGTGTAGATCACGTAGGCGATCGTGATCCCTAGCAGCGTGGTGAACACGAGAATCGTCGCGAGTGCGTTGAGAGCGGGGGTCGTGGTGCCGCCGCGGGCGTTGGAGTAGAGATACATCGGGATCGTGGTGGTGGTCGAGTTGGAGGACATGTACTGGGTCACGACGAAGTCGTCGATCGAGAGCGCGAACACGATCAGCATGCTGGCCAGAATCGCGGGTAGCAGCAGCGGAACCAGCACCAGTCGCAGCGCCTGGAATGGAGTTGCCCCCAGATCGCGTGCGGCCTCCTCGTACTGGGCGCCGATCGAGGCCAGCCGGCTGCGCACGATCACCACCACATAGGAGAGCGAGAAGGTCACCTGGCCGACGGCTGGCCCCACGGTTTCTACATCGCCTGGGCGCTGGTCCCGGTGGCGATCGCGATCCTGTTCTCGTTCGGGGGGCGGACCTGGAGTGCCGAGTGGGATGGCGCGCAGATCGAGTACGGAGGCGCCTGGGTGCACTGGCACCAACCTCACACCTGGTCGGAGATCACCCGCGCCGGACTGTCGGTGGAGCTCGGCGCTGACGCGCAGGTCGCGGCCTGGTACGAAGGTGACACGCGCCGCACCGGGACCATGCCGGAGCGCGATGCGATCGCCCGGCGCGGCTGGGACAAGTTCGTGGACGGGGTCGACGCGGCGCTGCCGATGCCGCACGATCCGCTGTTCGCGGATCGAAGCGCTGGCCCGGTTTGACCGCCTGACGATCTCCGAGCGCCTGGAGGAGCTGACGATGTCGCCCGAAGAACGTGACGTGCTGGCCGCAGAGCTGGAATCGCTCGCCCACGCGCCGCTGGATGACGCCGGGGCGGTGTCCGTGCTCCGCTGGCACGCGCTGTCGGGCTACAGCCTCGCGCTGACGCAGTTCACCGGCGGGCGCGTGACGATCACCGCCGGGACGGGGGCGCTGCTGGCGGCGATCGCCGCGGCCGCGCCGTTGGAGGGTCGCCTGGATGCGGCGGTCGCGGCGGTCACCCGGCGCGCGGACTGCGTCGAGGTGCAGACGCGCTCGGGAGAGGGCTACCGCGCGCGCGCCGCGGTCGTGGCCGTGCCGCTCAACGCGCTTGCCGGGATCGAGTTCTCCCCGGCGCTCGGTGAGCCAAAGCGCCGGGCGATCGCGCTCGGGCAGGCTTCACGCGGGATCAAGCTGTTCCTCCGTGTGCGCGGCGAACCGCGGCGCCAGAACGCGATCCGTGCGGGTCACCCGTTCGGCTACCTGGACACCGAGCTGCTGCTCGCCGACGGGACTCAGCTGATGATCGGCTTTGGGGGTGATGCGCAGCGCTGCAACGCTACCGACCGGCCTGAGTTGCAGCGCCAGCTGGACGCGATCCTGCCCGGATATGAGGTGCTCGGCGCGACCGCCCACGACTGGCTGGCCGACGAGTTCTCACGCGGGACGTGGGCGATTCACCGGCCGGGTTGGTATGAGCATCATCACGCTGCGATGCAGGCACCGGAGGGACGGGTGATGCTCGCCGGCTCAGATCTCGCCGACGGCTGGGCAGGGTTCATCGACGGCGCGATCGAATCCGGATTGCGCGCCGGCGCGTACGCGGCGCGCGTCAGCGGCTAAGCGCTCGCCGTCAGTAATTCCGTCGCGAGCCCGTGACGCGGCCGACGGAGCGAGCGCGCCTGGTCAGCCGCTGACGGCCAATGCCTCATGCCGGGCCAGGCCCTGCTCCAGGACATCGGCCAGCAGCTCAAGCTCGGCGGGTCCGATCTGCTCGGAGAACAGATACGGCAGCGTCACCACGTCGGTGGCCAGACCCTCCCGCAGCCGGGCCAGCTGGAGCTGCTGGGTCTGCGTGCGGGCCCGCTCCGACAGGGCCGCGCCGAGCGCCGCCGAGATCGTGGCGGACTCCGAGCGCTCCAGCGCTGCGCGCAGCTTGACGCTGTCGGCGGCGCTGAAGCGCTCCGGGTAAAGCGCGTTAACGATCACCGTGTCGAGCGGAAGGTCGTCGTCGGAGAGGGAATCGCGCAACACGAGCGTCTCGTTGACCGGCATCTCGGCGGCGGTGGAGACAGCGATCACGGCGGTGAACGCACGATCGGCGATCGTGTTGGCGATCGCCCGTCCCTGACGCGCAATCGGCCCGACGCGGGCGATCTCGGCAAACGTTCGTGGCGTGCGCAGCAGCCCGACCCCGTGACCGGTCGCCGGCGCGTCGACGATCACCAGGTCATAGGGGGCGGCACCTCCCGTTCTGCGCTGCAGCTGGGCGAGTTCCCACACCTTGCCCACGCTCAGCAGCTCCCGCATCCCCGGCGTGGCCATCGCGAAGGCCCCAAACAGCTTGCTGGATCCCAGCGCGTGCCCAACGGGGCCGGTCTTCACGCGCAGGTACTCCTCCATGGCGTGTTGCGGGTCGATCGAGATCGTGAACAGCCGCTCGGCCAGTTCGACCTCCGCGTAGTGCTCCCCGGGCTGATCGAACGTGCGCTGAGCACGGTCTTGGCTGGCCAGCTCGGCGACGATCGTGCGCAGGCCGCGGCGGGCGGCGAGCAGGCCGAGCGCGACGGCGACCGTCGACTTGCCGACGCCCCCCTTTCCTGTGACGAAGATCAGGCGTCGGTTCAGAAGCTCGGGCACGGGAGTTGAAAATAGCTGCCGGCGCGCCGCCCGGTCCCGGCGAGCTCGTTCGGTACCGGGACTTCGCGCGGCGCCGCGCCGAAAGGAATTCCCGTCCGGCGTGCGAATAGAGGCGCGATGAGTAAACCGACGCATCGGAGCCTCCTGTGATGGCCACCTGCAAGGTGATCGCGTTCGCCAACCAGAAGGGTGGCGTCGCCAAGACAACGACCACGCTCAATCTAGCCGTGGCCTTCGCCGAGGAAGGACACCGCGTGCTGTGCTGCGACATGGATCCGCAGGGGAACCTCACCATGTCCCAGGGCATCGATCCCGACACGCTTGACAAGTCGATGTACGACGTGCTCGTACACCATGTCTCGATCCGCGAGGTGGTCAAGCACCGTGAGGTCGACGTGGCCTGCGCGTCGATCGACCTCGCCGGCGCCGAGATCGCGATGTCCACGATGATCGGTCGCGAGCGCTCACTGGAGAAGGCGCTCAAGGAGGTCGAGGAGGACTACGACTACGTGTTCATCGACACCCCACCCAGTCTGGGGCTGCTGACGATCAACGCGCTGACCGCCGCAGACAAGGTGATCGTCCCCGTTCAGTGCGAATATCTGTCGATGCGCGGCCTGGTCCAGCTCCAGAACACTTTGGCGATGATTCGGGAGAACCTCAATCCCGATGTCGAGATCGAGGGGATCCTGCCCACGCTGGTCGACCTGCGGACGCTCCACGCCAAGGAGGCGATCGAGCTGCTCGAGGAGAACTTCGGCGATCGGTTGTTCGCCTCCAGGATCCGCAAGACGGTTCGTTTCGCCGAGGCGCCCGTGAAGGGCATGTCGGTGCTGAAGTACGATCCCGACGGTCTGGCCGCCCACAGCTACAGGCAGCTCGCCAAGGAGGTTCTCTCACATGGCAACCGGTAAGCGCGCGAGCATGCGTGAGGGGCCACTGGCCGATCTGTTCCGCAAGACGGCTGAGGATTCGGCTCCCACCCACCCAACCCCCAACCAACCCGCGCGCACCCAGCCCACGCCCGGGCAGGCCGGTCCGGTGCCGCCCGCGGCCGACCAGCCGCCCGAACGCCGTACCAAGCCCCATCCGTCGCTCGGCACCTCGGCGCTCGGCGCCGAGCCCGCTGATGTTCACATCCCGACTCCGCAGGAGCGACTGCGCAACGCGTTCTCGGCCGACATCCCGGAGAACGTGCTCGAACGGCCCCGGACCGGCTCCGGGCTTGTGCCCGCTCATGAGCCGGTAGCGGATGTCTACGCGCGGCCCGAGCGTCCCGGCGACGCCTACGCGCCCGCGCCGTCGGTCGGCGTACCGGTGCTGCGCGTCGTGGGCGTCGGCGGCGCGGGCGTGAACGCGATCAACCGGATGGTCGAGGCCGAGATCGCGGGCGTCGAGTTCCTGGCCATCAACACCGACCTGCAGTCGTTGCAGCAGTCGGCGGCCCATGAGACGCTGCACATAGGCGACGGCGTGACCCGAGGCCTGGGATCCGGCTCTGATCCCGAGCTGGGACGACGCGCCGCGCGTGAGGAGCACGACCGCATCAAGGCGATGCTGCGAGGCTCCGACATGGTCTTCATCGCGGCCGGCGCCGGCGGCGGCACGGGAACCGGCGCGGCTCCGATCGTCGCCCAGATTGCCCGCGAGCTGGGCGCGCTGACCGTCGGGATCGTCACCCGCCCGTTTCAGTTCGAGGGCACACGGCGCCGCGAGCAGGCGGAGGTCGGGATCGAAGCCTTGGCCGCCGAGGTCGACACGCTGATCGTGGTTCCCAACAACCGGCTGCTGTCGGTCCTGGACCGAGGCGTATCGATGGTCGAGGCGTTCCGGGTCGCCGACGACGTGCTGCGCCAGGGTGTCCAGGGCATCTCTGACCTGGTGACGCTTCCCGGGCTGATCAACCTCGACTTCGCCGACGTTCGCACGATCATGCACGACGCCGGCAACGCACTGCTGGGGATCGGGATGGGCACCGGGGAGCGGCGGGCGATCGACGCTGCCGAACAGGCCGTCGCTTCGCCGCTGCTGGAGACCAGCATGGAGGGCGCCCGCTCGATCCTGCTCTCGATCACCGGCGGGCGCGACATGTCGCTGTGGGAGGTCAACGAGTCCGCCAAGGCGGTCGCGGAGGCCGCCCACCCCGACGCGAACATCATCTTCGGCGCGATGGTCGACGAGAAGCTCGAGGACCAGGTGTGGGTGACGGTCGTCGCCACTGGGTACGGCGACCAGCGCCCGCGTCGCCGCGCGGAGGAGCCCGTGGGCCTCCGCTCACGGGACGCCGAGCCGCTGCGGTCGCTGCGCGAACCTGAGGGCGAGCCGCGCGTCAGTCGCGTGCGGCGCCGCAGCTCGGGCTCGAGCTCGCCGCAGGAGATAGACATTCCCGAGTTCATCCCCCGCCGCTGACCTGACGTCCTGCTAGGGGCGCCCGGCGGCGCCCTCGGTCGTTCGTGGGCTGGCGCCCACGTCGCTCCCTGCGTCCTCAACACTCGCAAGCTCGCGTGGAAGGATCCATGAACGTCAGGGACGTGTTCGTGCTTCGGTGGCGGCTCGGTTCGAAAGCGCTAGGACGTCTTCCTGCGTCCGGGGCAGGCTTGGCGCCAGGAGCGATTCCCGCCTCGCGTCGGACCCACTGCGTTCACACTTAGCTGATGTCCGCCGCCAACCCGCAGCTTGGCGTTGTTGCCGCTGGCCATACGCTCAGTGCGCGGGCCGGTGCCGATGTGCTGCGCGAGGGGGGCAATGCGGTCGACGCGGCGTTGGGGTCGATGCTGGCCTCGTTCGCCTGCGAGCCGCTGCTGACCGGGCTGGGGGCGGGGGGGTACATGCTGGTAGTGGCGCCGGAAGCCGATCCGGTGCTGCTGGACTTCTTCGTTGAGGCCCCCGGCCGCGGAGCCGAGCCGGACCGGCGTGCCGAGCTGGTGCCGATCAGCGTCTCGTTCGGCGACGTGGTACAGGTTTTCAATATCGGTGCCGCCTCGGTGGGCAGCTACGGGCTGCCGGCCGGGGTCTGTGCCGCCGCTGAGCGGTTTGGGCGGGTCCCGCTTGCGCAGCTGGTCGCGCCGGCGGCGAGGCTGGCCCGGGACGGCGTGGTGCTCAACGCCCAGCAGGCCTACGTGGTCGAGATCCTCGCCGGCATCATCACCGCCACGCCCGAGGCGCGTTCGCTGTTTGCCCCCGGCGGGCCGGTGGCCCGCGAAGGCGATGTCGTCCGCCAGCCGGAACTGGCCGACGCGCTGGAGCGCCTGGGCACCGAGGGCCCGGCTCCGTTTTACACCGGTGACATCGGCGCGGCGATCATCGATTGGCTGGGCGCGCGGGGGGGCATGCTGACCCAGGCCGACCTCGCCGCCTATAGGGTGGTCGATCGAGCCCCCGTGCGCGCGCGCTACCGCGGACGCGACGTACTGACCAACCCACCGCCATCAGCGGGTGGGATCCTGATCGCCCGGGCGCTGGGGCTGCTCGACGGCTCGCCCGGGAGACTGTCGGTGGAGCGGATCGTCGAGGTGATGGAACAGACTCAGCGCGAACGCACGCCGGACTTCCTGGCCGGCCTCGACGACCCTGAGTTCGTGCGCGGCTTTCTCGATCGGGCGGTCGGCTCGGCCGGCGAGGGGGGCGCCGGTACGCGCCGGACCGGTCCGCTCGGCTCGACCACGCACATCTCGGTGCTGGACCGTGAGGGGTGGGCGTGCTCGGTGACCTGCTCGGCGGGGTCATGCTCCGGCGTAATCGTGCCCGGCACCGGAGTCCACCTGAACAACATGCTCGGCGAGCAGGACCTCAATCCGCTCGGCTTCCACCGTCATCCTCCCGGCCGTCGGCTGCCTAGCATGATGGCCCCCACGGTGGTACTGCGCGACGGCCAGGCGGAACTGGTGGTCGGCAGCGCCGGATCCAATCGCATCCGCTCGGCGATCCTGCAGACGATCATCCGCTCGATTGACGACGGCATGCAGGCCGCGGACGCCGTCCGGGCGCCGCGAGTCCACTTCGAGGACGGGGTCGTCTACACCGAGCCGGGCGTCGAGACCGGGGTGCTGCAGTCAGCGGGCCGAGCGCTCGGACCGTTCCGGGAGCTCAACCTGTTCTTCGGCGGCGCCCAGGCCGCGGCGCGCGACGCCGCGGGCGTGTTCTCGGGCGGCGGAGATCCGCGTCGGGGGGGAGCGGCGATCGTGGTCGGCGCCGCGTGAGGCGCGTCGTGCTCGCCCTGTGTGTGTCGCTGGCGGTGTGCGGCTGTGGCCTGGAGGTGCAGTCGGCTGATCTGTTCTTGCTGACCCGCGCTGGGCAGGGCCAGCGGCTGACGATCCTGGTCAACGACAGCGGCACGATCCGCTGCAACTCCCAGAAGACCAAGCCGCTATCGGACTCACTGCTGATCACGGCGCGGGATCTGGCCGGCAACCTCGACAGCGACGCCAAGGCCAAGCTGCGCATCGCCGCGGGACCACACAGCGTGTACCAGTACACGATCCGCCTGCAGGACGGCACGATCTCGTTTCCTGACACGGCGGCCGCCAAGCACCACGAACTCTCCCAGGCAGAGCTGTTCACCGTCCAGGCCGCCGCGCAGGCCTGCGGTATCAGCGCCTAGACCAGCCGAGGGCTGATCTGGGGCTGGTCTCGCGGGCGACTTCCCGGCAGCGCCGGAAGGACCGGTGATTCACCGCTCCGGGGCGCCAAAAGAGGGCCGTGAGCGATGTTGACTGTTAATTGGTCATTTGCCCCCCGCCCCCCGCCCGCGCCGACCGAAGCTCCGCTCGACGCTGCGGCTCCGGCCCGGAGTCAAGCCGCGTTCTCTTCGTCGCGCTGTCTTGTCGTTCGTCCTCGCACGTCGCCCCACCCGGACTCAGACCTACAAGTGCATTACTAGGGAAAATCGCAGTTGGTGTCGGCCTGCGTCTGGCGTCCCGCGGTCACGGTCGCGCTCCCGTGGCAACCCCCACTCGCGAGCATGTAGCTGCCCGCGGGCACGACGAGCGTGTAGCTGTGCAGCGCCGCGACGTTCTGGCTGGCGACGACCGTTCCGGAGGCGTTCGTCGCGGTGACCGTGTAGGGCGCGTCGTCACACCGGTAGATGCCCGGGAACGGCCCACCCTGGCTATATACCCCGCCGACGATCCAGCCGTCTCCCGCCGGTATGGCGAAGGCCGGTGGCACCGCAGGCTTGCAGTACACCGCGGCCGGTCCGACAAAGGATTGCCAGGATGAGCCGGCCACCAGCAGCCGTCCCTCCCGGATGACGGTGAGGCGAAGCTTCAGCGGACCGATCGCCGTGCCCTGGCCGACCCGCCAGTGCAGGCTGAAAGCTCCGCTCCGGCGCAGTGTCGTGCTCGCCAGCACGCGCCAGTGGCTCCCGCGCGCTGATTGGAGCGCGACCTGTGCCCCGCGCGGGGGCAAGCGCACGCGACCGGTGACGGTGAGCCGCTGACCGATCCGAACGACGCTGGGAAGCGGTTTGCGGGCGGTGATCGACGGCCCGGGACCTGCGCGTACGGGACGACCGCTCGCCGCCATCGCGACACCCGACGCGAGCACCGCCGCCAATCCGGCTCCCAACCCAGCCACCCGACGCGCGCCCACGCCTCCAGTATGCCGCCCGGACCTCGCGCCAGGCAAGCTCCGGCATCCGACGCCGGCGTCAGATCTCGGTTAGCGCTAGTGGTTTCCGCCGTACTCACGGCGGGAAGCGCTTAGCTCGCCGTTAGCGATCCGGGTACGCTTCCCGGCTTCGTGATCGCGCTCGCCGCCAGCCACAATCTGATCAGCACATTTCAGGCGATCGTCTTGGGCGTGCTCCAGGGCGCTACCGAGTTGTTCCCGGTCTCCAGCCTCGGCCACACGGTCCTGTTCCCGACGCTGTTCCGCTGGCACAATGTGGTCGCCTGGCAGTCGCAGTCGGAGTCACCGTGGCTGGCTTTCGTCGTCATGCTCCATGTCGGCAGCGCCGTGGGGCTGCTGATCTACTTCTGGCGTGACTGGATCGCCATCATCGGCGCGTTCTTCAACACGCTGCGAACGCGGCGGATCGAGACCGCCAACGAGCGCCTGGCGTGGCTGATCATCGCCGCCACGATCCCCGTCGGGATCCTCGGCGTCGCGCTTGAGCATCCGGTCCGCGTCGCGCTCGCCAAGCCCCTGTCGGCGGCCATCTTCCTGATGGTCAACGGCTGCATTCTGCTCGCCGCCGAGCGCTACCGGAGGCGGGCCGAGGTGCGCGAACTGGCGAGTCGCGAGGGCCTCAACCCCGAGGGCGCCCGTCGACTCGACACGATGGAATACCGCGAGGCCGGCGTGATCGGGGTCGCCCAGTCGAGCGCGTTGATCGCCGGGATCAGCCGGGACGGTGTCGTGATGACCGCCGGCCTGGCTCGCGGCCTCGACAACAGCGATGCGGCGCGGTTCGCCTTCCTGTTGGCGACGCCTCCGATCCTCGCCGCCGGCGTCTACAAGGTCGGTGACCTGACCGGTCCGCTCGGCAACGGCGGCGTCCGCGGTGCGGCGGTAATCGCCGCCGTGTTCGCGGCGGTCACGGCGATCATCACGGTCCATTTCCTCACCCGGTACTTCAAGAACCGCAACCTGACCCCGTTCGGAATCTACTGCCTGCTGTTCGGCGCCGCGATGGTCGTCTTCACGCTCGTCGCCGGCAGCCCGTAGTCCCGCCGGGCCACCGCGGGAGAATCGCCAGATCTCCGATCGGGCACCGTCAGAGCCTTCTCTAGAGCCGGATCCGCCCCGGGGAATGCCGCCAGGCTTTCCCCAAGGGAAGGCCGCAGGCCTTCCCCGATCAGCCGAAACGCACCTTGCCGTTTGACCGCGCCCGGCTCTGGGCTCGGTCGACGAAGTCCAGCCGCTTGATCGCCGCCCGGAACAGCCGCGTGACCAGCCGCAGGCGCGCGTTCTCGGAGCGGAGGTCGAGCAGTCCCTGCTTGGCCTCCAAGCCGAAGTCGACGGTCGCGGCCATGTCGTAGGCGCTCATCTCCGACAGCTCCTGATCGTCGGGCTCGTGGTCGGTCGCGCGCTTTACGAGCTCCGCGTAAGCGGCGCGTGCCCCGCCGGCGAGTTCAGGATCGGGATCGTCGGCGCGATCGTGCACGAATTCGATCACCCCGGCCGGGTAGGGCAGGTGTCCCTGGCGCTCCAGGACGCGAATCGGGCGCGTACCGCGCGCCAGGATGTTCAACCGCCCGTCGTCGGTGCGCTCCAGGACCCGCTCGATCTCACACGCGCAGCCGATGTCACGCAGCCCGTCGTCGGAGAGCCACACGATCCCGAACTCGCGCTTGTCGCTGAGGCACTCGCCGATCATCGTCTTGTAGCGCTCCTCGAAGATGTGCAGCGGGATCAGCTCGCCGGGGAGGGCGACAAGGCCGAGTGGGAACAGGGGAAAGTCAGACGACGGCTCGGAGGCCATGGAAGGAAGTTTATTTCGCGCGGCTGCCGCCGCCGCAGCTCACCCTTCGAACCCGGTCGGCCGAGCCGGCCGGCCCGCAGTTAGGGCTCGCGAGCCCTTAGGGGCGGCGCGCGGTCAGCAGGAGGTTGTAAAAGATCGCCGGGGGCAGCAATGGCTCGAGCACCTTCTCGTCGAGCCGTTGCAACAGCAGATAACCGTGGAAGGCGTACCGGCGCCAGAGCATCGGCACGTCGTCGGGGTCGGCGCTAGCCTCCAGCGCGCGGTTGAACCAGCCGAACCAGTTGGCGGTCAGCTCCTCGCCGCGGACCACGATCTCGGTGAATCCGGAGCGTCTCGCGTGACGCGATAGATCGCCGGGGGCGAACGCGTGGATGTCGACGAAGCGCTCCAGGTCGTGGTCGCGCTCGTGGCCGGACCCCGGGCCGCCCGGCGGCGGGGCGGGACTGGCGCGCAGCAGCGCGCGCCACACCGGGGCCAGCGCGCCGGCGCCGCGCTTGGGCACCGAAGCGATCCGGTCCCCGAAGCGTGAAGGCTCGCCGGCAAACACGATCCTCCCACCGGGGCGCAGCACGCGATGAAACTCGTTGAACGCCCGGCGCAGGTTGGGGAGATGGTGGAGCACCGCGTGGCCGAGCAGCAGATCGAAGCTCTGGTCGGCGAACGGCAGCGATTCTGCGTCCGCCCGGGCGGTCCGCACCTCCAGACCCAGTCGCTGCGCGTTGCCGGCCAGCGTGGTGACCATTCCGGGCGAGATGTCGGTGCAGGTAGCGTCGCGTACCACTCCGGCCTGCAGCAGGTTGAGGCTGAAGTAGCCGGTTCCGGCGCCGATCTCAAGCGAACGCTCGTAGCCGTCGTCGAGCTCGGCGCCGAGCAGTTTGCGCAGCTTGCCGAGCACCTGCGCCTGGCCGACCGAGCCAAAGTCGATCCCCCACTTTGAGTCATAGCTGTCGGCCGCGACGTCGTGATAGCGCGTATTGACGTCGCGGATCTGATCCGCGGTCCGAAGTGCCTCCATGGCGCCGGGCACAATACCCTGTCCCGCGTGCCAGTGAACGCCTACGTTCAACGCGACCAGCCCGCCGGGGTGCCGCCGCTTGAACTGACAGGGGAGCGCACGCTTCCCGATGTTCCGGCCGAGAACTACTGGTACCGGCGCCATCTGGCCGTCTACGAGTGGATCGGAGCCCGGGTCGCCGGGCTGCGGGTGCTCGACATGGCCTGCGGCGAGGGTTACGGCTCGGAGGTGCTGTCACGCTCGGCGGCCGGCGTCGTGGGCGTCGACGCCAATCCCGAGGCCCACGAGCACGCCCGCCGGCGGTACCGCCGCCAGAACCTGCGCTTTGACCGCGGACTGGTCGAGACCTACGGTGAGCCGGCCTCCTTCGACGCTGTCGTGTTCCTGCAGACGATCGAGCACGTGAACGACCCCGCGGCGGTCCTCGAGCACTTCCGCTGGACGATGGCGCCCGGGGCGGTGGCCTACGTCTCGACCCCTAACGTCCTCACGCTCGCGCCTCCCGGGGCCCAGAAGTCAGACAACCCGTGGCATCTGAAGGAGTACCGGGCGCAGGAGTTCATCGATCTGTGCAGCACTGCGTTTGACCACGTCGAGCTGCTGGGCATATTCCACGCCGGCAAGCTGCGCCTGCACGAGCGGGCGCTGGCGCTGGGGTGGGACCGCGTCCATGCCAGATTGGGGATCACGAAGTTGTTCTATGACCGTTTCACCCCGGCGATCTCCACGCGCGACTTCGCGCTGCGCGACCGCGATCGGTCAGGTGTCCACGGCCGGCTCGACGGAGCGCTTGACTTCCTGGCGATCTGCCGGTGAGCAAACCACGCGGGGAGCTGGCGCTCGTACTGCACACGCACATGCCCTACGTCCTGGGATATGGTAGAATCGGTGCTCTACCGAGAGGAGCATCGTGCCCCAAGCCAAAACCTATGACTTGCTGATCCGAGTGTCCCGCATGGGGTCGCGCACCGAGGGCGCCGAAACCACGATGACCCTTGGTGACCAACGCACTGCGGGCATGGCCACCATCGCCCAAGCTGGCGGGCGCTTAGGGCGCGAACTTCAAGCGACCAATCAGTCCGGGTCCACGGTCCACACATCGGCCAAGTGGGCCGAGGCTGTCGCGCGGGCGAATCGCGGCGAAACCGCTGGCTTCGCTATTGCGTATGACGATAGGCTGGGGCGCAACTGGCGCACCGCTGGACCGTTCTACGATGCCTGCGAAGCGGCGGGCTGCGAGATTTTATTCTCGAATCTGCCCGGTGTGGATTACCGCACTGATGACGGCCGCACGATCACCGGAGTCCTCGCGGTTGTCGCGGAGAGGACGTATCTCACCGCGCGAAACCGAGGCAACCGGATCGCGGCAGCGGTGCTTGCTCGCGGCGTGACCAACAGGGTGCCCTTCGGGTACAGACGCAATGCCGCCGAGTTTGACGACCGAGGCGAGGCTATCGAAAGCAGCAAGACCGACCCGGACAAGGACGGCAAGGCGCTCGTCCCCGACGACGCCGAGGCGCCCTTTCTCGTCGGCATATTCGAGCGGCGGGCTGACGGCCACTCGTGGGTCAGTATCGCCCGATGGCTCGACGCGGAGGGCGTGAAACCGCGGTCGCCCCGCGGCAGTTCGGGCACTTGGACAACCTCGACGCTCGCCAATATGATTTCCAGCTCTGTCTACCTTGGCACCGTGACCCTTGGGGATCGCCCACCGGTAGAGGACGCGCACAAGCCGCTCGTGACCCGGGCACTCTGGAATAGGGCGCAGTCGAGCACCACGATCCAGCGCACCGGTCGAAACTGCGCCGGAATCGCCGGGGGCCTGCTGGTCTGCGGAACCTGCGGCGGCATTCTGTCCGTGACGGGCTCGAACCCCTCCTACACCTGTCGGCGGACAATCAACGGCGTGCCCTGCGGCCGTCCAACCTATGTCTCAAAATCAAGGGCTGACGAGTTCGTGGAGCGGGCCGTGATCGAAGCGCTTTCGACCGGATCGCTGGACGTGCTCACGACCGCCGCCGACCTGACGCGGCTACGGGGCGCCTGGGAGGACGCACAAGCCGCATTGGAGAATGTTCTAGCGCTTGGTACGGCCCTAGACCCGGCGATGCTTAGGCGGGCTGTGAGCGTGCGACAGGGCCGGATAGACGAGACTCGCGCCGCCTATGAAGCTGCTAGGGACGGCGCCGAAGCTGCGTCGGCGCTACCGGACGCGAGCGCGTGGGCGATGCTCGACCTCGATGACAAGCGCCGAGTCGCTGGGGTGCTGATCGAGCACGTCACTGTGAGCGCGCCTGTGTCCATTCGGGACCGCGTACCACACGCGGACGTGGCGCGGCGCTTCAAGGTCCGCTGGAACGGCGGCAAGTAGGCTCGCCAGTCTGCTATAGTCTAGTAGAATGGCGCACCTAAAAGCGCGCCAACGAAGCTCGCGGGGGCTTCGATAGCTGACTATCGCAAAGCAATTTCCCCCACCCGCCACTGTCGCGCTTGCCATGCAGGCGCTTGCCGACGCACTCGCCCGAAAGCACCCGGACCTCGGTTTCACGCCGCGGTCCGACCTCGGCGGGAGCCTGCTCGCCGTCGAGTCGCCGCTGAGCGGCGCGCCCCGGCTAGCCGCTGACATGTACGGCCGTGCCATGAAAGGCGAGGTAGGCTAACCGCATGACCTCAACTGAAAACGCGACTAACCGCCTACAGGACGAATGGGAGGAGCGCCTAGCGCGCGACTATGAGGAGTGGGAGGCGTTCGCTCAAACAGTTGCGGATGGCAAGCTGTACCTACATCTAGCGGAGCACGGCAAGCCGCGCCCGGAGGATGTCGCCCGGATTATGCGCGAGGGTCCGCGGCTACCGGAGATGACGATAGATGGCTGGCTCGTCAAGGGCGAGTTGCACTGGATTTTCGCGGACGCCGAAGCGGGCAAAACCTGGCTGGCGCTGTGGCTGAGTGTGGCCGTGATGGCCCGCGGCGGCACGGTCGTTTACTTTGACGAGGAGCTTGGCCGGGATGCAATCGCCCAACGGCTGATTGACCTAGGCGCAGACCCGGACGTGGTCGAAAAGCAGTTCGTCTACTGCCCGTTCCCGTCCTGGCAGATTGGATCGAGCGCGGAGCCTACGGAGCCTGATATGCACCGTGACGCGCTGCGAGCGCTCAAGGGTGATTTGCAACTGGTTGTCTATGACACCGTGACCGACGCGCTCGCCGAAGCTGGGATGGACGAAAACAGCGGTGTGGACGTAACCCGCTGGGTCAAGGCTTACCCGGAGGAGGCGCGCAAGCTCGGAGCCGCGGCGCTCGTGCTTGACCATACCGGCAAGTCCAACGGCGACACCGCCGTAGGGTCGCGCGCTAAGAGGGCCAAGGCCAAAGTCCAATTCAAGCTCAAGTCAAGTGGACGGTTTGATCGGGACACGACTAACGAGGTAGTTGTCACGTTGAAAAAGAACACGAGCGGCGCCGTTGGCATACCGGACCGGAGGGTGTTCAAGGTCGGCGGCGATGGTGAGGGACACTTCCTATGGGAACCGATGTTCGCATCGACGGGCGAATTGAAGACAGCGGTGACGGCTAACCGCATCCGCACCGACCTCGTCGCCCGCATCGGCAACTTGCCCGGTGTGACGCAGCGCAACCTATTCGCAAACGTGCCCGGAGAAACGAAAGCCAAGGGATCGGAGCTAGCTTGGCTCATATCCGATGGCACCGTCCGCGTCGAACCGGGCGCGCGCAATTCCATCTGCCACTTCCTATCCTCGACTGCGACGGATGTGGGCTGAGTGCGTGACTGCGACTGCACTGGGGCACTCCTACGGAGTGTGCCCCCCCCAGTTGCACTCGCGGCTCAAGCACACTAAAAGCCGGGGTTTGCAGGGAAACACCAGTGAAACTGTGAAACTGACCGCAACTAACCGCAACTATTCCGACTGCCATGAAGGGCGAGGTAGGCTTACCGTAGGATGACCAAATACTTCGTAGTAGCCAGTGATGGCATGGGCGGATTCTTCCGTGGGCGCGTGGACGACATTGCCGAGATGGAGAAGTGGCGCGCCAAGGGGCTCCCGGTGTTCTCCGTCAAAGACGGACAGGACCAACGTGCCGAGCTTGCCAAGGCACTCACCCGTCACAAGCTGGACGTTGCCCGCGGCCGGGTTCCGGCCGATGCATTCTTGAGTGCGTAGGTCAGTACAAACCAAACCAAAGCAAAGCTGAGGAGCAAAGCATGGCGACGGCAACCGAAACGAAAATCACAACCCGCAAACCCACCGACCGGGACCGGCTTCACGCGGATGCCTTCTGGGATGCGCTCGCGGACACCGGACACGTCGATAGCCGCGGTGGCGCCGAGTACACGCGAGTGTTCGCGTCTGGTGCGTCCGAGCGCAGGGTCAAGGACTACGCGAAAGCTGCGCGCGGCCTAGTCGCCAGCGTGGCCCGTTCCGCCAAGCAAACCGCCGCAACCAACTAGTGCTCTGACAGGTGGTGGGAAGGGTTATGTAGCCCGACGGTGAACTTGGTTGACATGGTTGCTGCCAGCGTGATGGACATCGGGATCGATGAGGAGATGGTCGGGGTCGCGCCGGCGGTGGTCGATCGGTTGGCGGAGTACTTCGCTGATGTCGCGTCGGGTCTTGTGCGCTCGGAGCAGCGCTGGGCTGCTGAGTACTACGCGCGTGCGTTGATGATGGACGGGGCGCGTAAGTCGTTGGAGCCGATGGTCGCGCGGATCGGCGGGACGAGTGTGGAGTACGAGGCGCTGCAGCATTTTCTGGCTGATAGCCCGTGGGATCCGGCGGTGATTGACCGGGCGGTCGCTGAGCGGGTGCGCGCAGTCCGTTGCAGATCGGTGAGGAGGAGGTGGGGTGCTGGTTGCGGACTCGTCCGCGGGTCCGGCCGTTGGCGGTGCACCCGGGCTGGCGCACCAGCCTGGACACCGCCTGTGCGGTCGTGCTGGCCACCGTCGGCTGGGTGCGAACGCCCGAGCCTCTGCGCGAGGCACGGCGGGTCGCCCGGCGCGCTCGCGCCGGGCTGGCGCCTACCCGTACCAGACCCGTTCGCGGCGGCGATCCGTGTTTGCCGGACCGGCCCTCGCGACAGTCTGCGGATGCGCGCTCGAGGATGGGCGACTAGGTTGAAAGCAACCTCGTCATCGCCCGCCACGGACCCTCGGCCGGGGCGGCGTCAGAGCTGGAGCGGTTCCGTTGACTGCACTCTCGGCTGCGACATCCCCGGAGGCTCACCCGGGCGTGAAGCGCAGTGCGTTTCGGGTGGCGATGATCGCGCCACCGTGGATTCCGGTGCCGCCTTCGGCCTAGGGGGGAATCGAGGCCGTCGTCTCGCTGCTGGCCGACGAGCTGACCCTTCGCGGGCACGATGTGATGCTGCTGGCGGCGCCGGGGTCGCGGTCAGCGGCGCGTGTCCGCTCGCCGCTCGAGAGCGGGCACGCCGACCGGATCGGGTGGTCGCTGTACGAGGCCGATCACGTCGGCAGCGCGTACGACGCGGTCGACGACGCGGTGATCGCCGGGCAACCGTTCGACGTGGTGCACGACCACTCCGGGTTCACGGCGGTCGCGATGGCGCCCCGCAGCCCGATCCCGGTCGTACACACCTTGCACGCGCCGTTCAACGACGACACCAGGCCGTTCTACGCCCGCCACGGCCACAAAGTGCGGCTGGTGGCGATCAGCCGCTTCCAGCTCGAGCACGCGCCGCCCGGCGTGCGGATCAAGGACGTGGTGCCGAACCCGATAAGGGTCGAAGACTGGCCGTTCCGCGAGGGCAAGGATGAGTACCTGCTCTGGGTCGGGCGCTTTGATCCGGTCAAGGGCGCCCATCGCGCGATCCGCGTCGCCCATCAGGCGGGCATTCCGCTCGTGCTCGCGGGACCGGTACAGCCGGGGCAAGAGGAGTACTTCGCGCGCGAGATCGAGCCGCAGATCGACGGCGAGCAGGTGCTGTATCTCCAGGAGGTGGGCGGCGCGCGTCGGCGCTGCTGCCCGTGCGATTGAACTGCAAGGCCCGTTTATGCGCGACGCCGAGACGGCCAACCGGCTGCTAGCGCTTGCTGACGAGGCGCACGGCTGGCCCGGACGTTGGTTGACGGCTGGGGACTGGGCGCCCCCCGTGCTGCCCGTGCTGAAGTCCAGCAACGCTGTAGCGGCCCGTGTAGCGCCGTTCGTCGCCGCGTGCGCGGCCGGGTTCGGCGAAGTTGCGCGGGTGCTCGGTATCGTCGCCGAGGTAGACGTGCAGGCAATCGGCCAAAGTGTGCTCGATGACATCGGTGAGCAGATGGCCGAGCGCGGCGAGACGGTTGGAATACGGCTCTGGAACGCGCTTGAGCAGGACATAGCGTCGAACCCGTCGCTGTACCCGTCCCGGCAGGAGGCGCTCGGACTCGGATTCGTCGCTGGCGGCAAGGGACTGCGCGGTGTATCCGAGGACGGCTACCTGTATCTGTTCAAGGACCGCGCCAAGGACCTAGCGCACGGGATTGAGGCTGACCTACGCGCCGCGCTCAGGGAGCTTGAGGATACCGGCGCGCATATCGTGCTGACGCCGACCCGCGGACGGGCGGAACGAGTCAGCGTTGGCCGCACTCAAGTCGATACTCGAGTTTCGGGGTTCTCGGTTGTTGTGATGACCGGCGCGGCGGGGCTAGCGAG
>CALAQT010000486.1 GCA_937888775.1 uncultured Actinomycetes bacterium
GCCGAGCCGTCCCCAGGCCACGCCGGCGCCGGCGCCGGCGAGCGCCACCGCCAGGCCCCACGCCACGGCGGTGGCCAGCCCGCTGCGGAGCACCGCGTAGGCGCTCAGCACGGTGAGGAGGAACACCCCCACCTCACTCGCCGCCAGGCCGACCGCCACCGTCTCGCGGACGTCGAGGCCGTCGTTCATCGACACCGGCTCCATCGCGCCTCCCGACCGAACATCGCCCGACCGCCCAGCCGGTCGACGCTACATGGGCGCAGTGGACACGCCGCGGACATCGCCGCGCCTCGTCGCGGCGGGCCCGGTCAGGGGGCGGGCACGACCTCCAGGGCGCGCTCGAGCTGGCCGCGTTCAACGGCTGTCAGCGGCCGCGTCCCGGCCGCCGCGTAGTCGTATGCGACCAGCACCGACACGCCCCGCGCGCAGACCTCGCCGCGCTGCTCGAGCTCGTAGTCGATGGAGAAGGAGCGGGTGCCGATGCGGACCACGCGCGCACGCACCAGCGCCGGGTCGTCGTCGAGCATGAGCGGGCGCAGGTAGTCGATCTCGAGGCGGGCCAGGATGATTCCGCGCGCGGCGAGGTCGTCGTCGCCCCCCGCGATGTGGCGCAGGAGGCCGATCCGCGCGTCCTCGAAGATGGTCGCGAAGCGCGCGTGGTTGATGTGGCCCATCGCGTCCGTGTCGGAGAAGCGCAACTGGGCGCGATGCTCGTACATTCGCGCCGGAGTCTAGTGTGCCGCTACGCGCTCGCCGCGAGGTGATCGGGGAGCATGGCCTGCACCGCGCCGCCGAGGCCGGTCAGGTTGAAGGGCTTGGCGATGACCCGGTCGGCGCCCGCGGCGAGCGCCAGATCGCGGTCGGCGTCGGAGCTGAGCGCGGTGAACATGATCACCGGCAGGTCGGCCGCGCCCTCCATCGCCCGGATGCGCCGGCACAGCTCGATGCCGTCGATGCCGGGCATCATGATGTCCGAGATGACCAGGTCGGGAAGGCCTCGCTCCAGGTGGGCGAGCGCCGTCTCGCCGCAATCGGCAGTGATCACCTCGAGTTGCTGTACCTGGAGGTACAGGCTCACGATGTGGATGAGCCGCGGGTCGTCATCGACGAGCAGCACGCGGGGACGGGACGACCGGTTTGATGCCATTGCTCGGATTCTGCACCGCCGGACCGCCACCGTCATGCGCCGTGCCGGGATCGAAGCCCACTGTTGCAGATTCTTGACCTGATCATCACGATGCGCCCCGGTGGTGACGGGTCCGATGGGGCCGGGCGGCGTCGACCGAGCGGCATAATCGACGTCGACGTCAACAGGAGGTAACAGCGTGGCGACCATCGTACGGCCAGAGGTGACGACCTACCAGCAGTACATCGACGGCGAGTGGACCGCCTCGGACACCGGGAAGACCTTCGAGGTGATCAACCCGTCGACGGAGGAGGTCGTGGCCCTCGCCCCGGCCGGTGGCCGCGAGGACGCGCAGCGGGCCATCGCCGCCGCCCGCCGCTCCTTCGACTCCGGCGAATGGCGCAACAAGACGCAGCTGCAGCGCAGCCGGATCATGTTCGAGATCACCGAGCACCTCCAGGCACGCAGCGCCGAGTGGGCGATGCTCGAATCCCAGACCGCCGGCGCCACCATCCGCAAGGCATCGGTCGTCGACGCGCCCATCGCCGTCGAGACGTTCCGCTCGATGGCGGAGCAGGCGCTGCAGATCCCCTGGTACGAGCCGCTGCCCTGGATCGACATCCCCCACGTCAGCTGGAACTTCGTGCAGCGCGAGGCCATCGGCGTCTGCACCGGGATCGTGCCCTTCAACTACCCGCTGATCATCGCCATGTGGAAGCTGGCGCCGGCGCTGGCGATGGGCAACAGCATCGTGCTCAAGCCCTCGCCGCACACGCCACTGACCCTGCTCGAGGTGGCCAGGGCCATCGACGAGACTGGTCTGCTCCCCCGCGGCGTGCTCAACGTGGTCACCGGGCCGGGCAACGAGCTCGGAGAGGAGCTGGTCACCAACCCGGAGGTGGACAAGGTCTCGTTCACCGGGAGTACCGCCGTCGGCCGGCGCATCATGGAGATGGCCGCGCCCACCATCAAGAAGGTCACGCTCGAGCTGGGCGGCAAGTCGGCCAACATCGTCTGCGCCGACGCCGACCTCGACATCGCCGTCGACGGCACCCTCTTCGGCACCTTCTTCCACCAGGGCCAGATGTGCGAGTCCGGCACCCGCCTGCTGGTCCACGACGATATCTACGAGCCGTTCATGGAGCGGCTGGTCGCCACCGCGAAGGAGCTGCGGGTGGGTGACGCCACCGACTTCGACACCCAGGTCGGCCCGGTCATCTCGCGCCGCCAGTACGACAACATCCTGGCCGCCATCGAGCGCGCCCGGGCGGAGGGCGCGACGGTGCTCTGCGGCGGCGGCCGGGCGGCGGGCGCCGGCGACAAGGGGTTCTTTGTCCAGCCGACGATCATCGCCGACGTCACCCCGGAGTCCGGCATCGCCACCGAGGAGGTGTTCGGCCCCGTCCTCGCGGTGCAGCGCTGGAGCGATCCGGGCGAGGTGGTGCGCCGGGCCAACCGGTCGATCTACGGCCTGGCCGGCGGCATCTGGTCACGCGACACCAGGGCGGCGATCGAGATGGCCAAGCAGCTTCGCACCGGCACCGTGTGGGTCAACGACTGGCACCTGCTCAACCCGCTGGCGCCGTTCGGCGGCTACCGGCAGAGCGGCGTCGGCCGCGAGCTGGGAAGCTACGGCCTGCGCGAGTACACCGAGGTCAAGCACATCCACGTCGACCAGAACGTGCCTCGCCGGGACCGCTACTTCTACGACGTGGTCCTCGGCTGAGCGGCCGCCCCCGGCTGGTTCGTCGCTGAGGAGGATGACCCCTGCCCGCGATTCCCACGCACCTGCGCGATCTCCTCGGCACCGTCCAGCCGATCGTGGTCGCCAACCGCGCCCCGCTCGCGCTCGAGCCGGCCGATCCCTTCCGGGGCACGCCGGAGCGGCTGGTCAAGGGCGCGGGCGGCCTGGTCACGGCGCTCAGCTCCCTGGCGGCGTCGACGCACGCGCTCTGGGTCGCGGTCGCGCGTGACGCCTCCGACCGGGCGCTGGCCGCCCGGGGTGACCCCGCGGAGCTGACCACCGACGACGGCACCAGCTATCGCGTGTCCTTCGTCGAGCCGGAGGCGGAGGCGTACGACCTCTACTACAACAGCGTCAGCAACCCGCTCCTCTGGTTCATCCAGCACTACCTCTGGGACCTGGCCCGCGAGCCGGTGGTGGACACGGCGACCTTGCATGCGTGGCGGGAGGGCTACGTGCGGGTCAACCGGATGGTCGCCGACCGGGTCATCCGCGAGGCGCAGGCCAGCTCCCTGCCACCGCTGGTGTTCGTCCAGGACTACCAGCTCTACTGCGTGCCCGCCATGGTTCGCGAGGGATGTCCGGGGGCGCGCATCGAGCACTTCGTGCACATCCCCTGGCCGACGCCGCAGTACTGGACCATCCTGCCCAAGCGCATCCGCGACGCGGTGGTGCTCGGCCTGCTCGGCGCCGACCTGGTGGGCTTCCAGACCCGCCGGGACGTGCGCAACTTCCTGCTCACGTGCGAGGACAACCTCGGCCTCTCCGTCGACTTCCGCGAGCGCACCGTCTTCGTCGACGGGCGCACCGTCTGGGTGCGCAACTATCCGATCAGCATCGACGTCGAGGGCCTCCTGCAGCAGGCGGACAGCGACGCGGTGATCGCCGAGGAGGAGCTGCTGCTCTCCTGGCGGCCTGAGAAGCTGATCCTGCGCGTCGACCGGACCGACCTCAGCAAGAACATCGTCCGCGGCTTCCTCGCCTACGAGCGCATGCTCGAGGACCATCACGAGCTGTACGGGTCAGTGCAGTTCTGGGCGTACCTGCAGCCCAGCCGGCAGGACATCGACGACTACCGCGCCTACCTTGGCAGCGTGCTCGGCGTCGCCGCGCGAGTCAACCGCAAGTTCAGCCAAGGAGGCTGGACGCCCATCCGCGTCGAGGTCGACGACGTCATGGCCCGGGCGCTGGCGGGCTATCGCCAGTTCGACGTCCTCCTGGTCAACCCCATCTACGACGGGATGAACCTGGTGGCCAAGGAAGGGGTCCTCTGCAACCGCCGCGACGGGGTGCTGGTGCTCAGCGAGAACGCCGGGTCACACGAGGAGCTCGGCGACTTCGCCCTCACGGTCAACCCGTTCGACATCGACGAGACCGCCGAGGCGCTCTATCTCGGGCTGATGATGGACCCGATCCAGCGGGCGGCGCGGGCGGAGCGGATCCGCGAGACGGTGCGCTCGGCCGACATCAACCGCTGGATCGCCCTCCAGCTCCAGGATCTCAGCGAGCTGATCGGCGGCGGCCTTCCTAGTGGAGGGCGGCGAAGCCGACCACGAACAGCCAGCTGATGAGAGCCCCGACCGCCACCCAGAGGGCGGTGAGACCGCGGTCGCCGAGGCGGCGGCGCTGGCTGCGGCGGCGCAGGTAGCGCTCGCGGACCCAAAGGGCGGCATCTCCGCGCGGGGCCGAGGGACCGGCCTGGGGGTTGCGAAGCGTGGTGATCTCGGGCATGGTCTGGGGCGTGATACGCAGCGGACCCCGATTGGGTTACGGAGGGTGACCCTGGTTCCTCCCCCCGCCCCGCCCCCGAACCGCGTCGGCCTCGACAAGCCGATCTACACCATCAGCGTGGCCGCTGAGATCCTGGCCACCCATCCGCGCACGCTGATGATGTACGAGCACCTCCAGCTGGTGGTGCCGCAGCGGACGGTCACCAACCGGCGCCGCTACTCGCAGCGCGACGTGCTCACCCTCCAGGCGATCCAGCGGCTGACCCGCCAGCACGGCCTCAACCTCAACGGGGCGCGCTACGTCATCCAGCTTCTCAGGATGCTCGCCGAGCACGACCTCCCCCGCCCGGCGTATCTCGAGGACATCGACGTCACCCACATTCGCCTCTAACACCTAAGGCCCCGGGGCCACTGTCACGAGATCATGGTGCTATGAGGGGCTGTTACCTCCCGGGTATACTCCGGGAAGCGAGCGCAGACGTCAGCGCGTTCGGCTCAGGAGCGGGAGGACGAGGTGAGCGTGGACGACGAACCGACGATCGACGTGCTGCTGATCGAGGATGACCAGGAGACGCTCGAGATGTACAAGCTCAAGCTCGAGAAGGACGGCTACCGCGTCCACGTCGCCGTCGACGGCGAGGAGGGCGTGCGCCGGGCCACCGAGCTGACGCCGGACATCGTGTTCCTCGACCTTCGCCTGCCCAAGAAGGACGGATTCATCGTTCTCGAGGAGCTGCGCAACCAGGAGTCGACCGCCGACATCCCGGTGATCATTCTCAGCAACTACGGCGAGAAGGAGCTCGTCGACCGCGGGCTCAAGCTCGGTGCCATGGAGTTCCTCGTCAAGGCCCAGACGTCGCCCATCGTCCTCTCCGAGGGAATCGACGAATGGCTAAAGGAATAGCGCAGCCGCGAGGTGCAGCCCCGCCAGGGCAGCCGGGCCTCGACAAGCCGATCTACACGATCAGCGTGGCGTCGGAGATCCTCGAGACCCATCCCCGCACGCTGATGATGTACGAGAACATGGGCCTGGTGGTGCCGCAGCGGACCACCACCAACCGCCGGCGCTTCTCGCAGCGCGACATCTTCAAACTGCAGACCATTCAGAATCTGACCCGCAACCACGGCGTCAACCTCACCGGAGTCCGATACGTGCTCACACTGCTGAAGCTGCTCCACGAGCACGGTGTCCCGCCGCCCGAGGGCCTGCGCGACATCGACGTCTCGCAGCTGGACACCTAGCGTGGCCCGGGCGGAGCGCGACGACAGCATTCCCGCGATCGCACGCGAGGTCGCCGACGACGCGGTTCGCCTCGCCAAGGCCGAGATCGAGCTTGCCAAGGCCGAGGCGATCGCCGCCGTCAAACGGCTGGCGGTGGCCAGCGCATTGTTCGCCGCGGCGGGGTTCTTCCTGCTGCTGATGGTGATCTTCGCGCTCGGCGCCGTGCCCACCTTCCTGGCGGGGCGCGTGTTCTCGGGCTGGACGTGGTGGCTGTTCAGCGCCGCTCTGTTCCTGGTCGTCGGTGGCATGCTCGCGATGAGCGGGTGGCGGTCGCTGAAGCGCGCGAGGAGGACCGGAATGGAGTTGGTCGGCTCGGTCAAGGAGGATGTGACGTGGGTCAAGCGATTGACCAAGCGGAACGCGAGCGGGAGCTGACCAAGCAGTCCCTCGAAGCCAACATCGACAGGCTCGAGGCGCGGGTTCGCGCTGAGTTGGACTGGAAGGCGCGGCTCCGCCGCGACGGTCCGCGCTACGCGATCGTCGGCGGTGTGGTGGTTGCCGCGGCCGTCGGCGTCCTCGTGCTCCGCCGCGCGCTGCGCGGCGAGGAGAAGGCCCCGGCCCATGCGCCCACCTCCATGCAGGAGATGGCCGCCGAGCTGGCCGCCATCCGCAAGAAGCTCGACGGCGCCAAGCTCGAGGCCGACAGCGGACCGGTGTGGCAGAAGCTGGCCATCCGGGCGGTGTCGGCAGCGGCCGCCGCCGGTGGCACGTACGCCGCGCGCCGGTTCATGACCCGCGCCGGGGACCAGGCCGCCGCGGCGGCCGGTCCGGCCTGAGGAGCGGATGGCCCGCACCCGTAGGTCCAGCGCGCCCACCGGCCGTCCCGGTTCCCCCCGGGCGACGCGAGCGCGCGCGTCCAGCCGGCGCTGGCGGCTGAGCCGCCGCTGGAAGCGCGTCATCGCCGTCGGGCTCGGGTTCTTCGCGCTCTGCGCGGCTGTCGTCGGTGGACTGATCGCCTACGCCGCGGCCACGCTGCCCGACATCAACAGCATCGGCAAGGCCACGGGCACGATCCGGATCCTCGACTCCCACGGGACGCTGATCGCCGAGGTCGGGCACAACAACCAGAACCAGCACAACGTCACCATCGGCCAGATCGCGCCCATCCTCCAGAAGGCCACCATCGCCGCCGAGGATCGCAACTTCTACAACGAGGGAGCGTTCAACCCGGGGCGCGTTCTCAAGGCGTTCGTCGACGACCTCATCCTGCGCCGCCCCGCCGAGGGTGCGAGCACGATCACGCAGCAGCTCGCCAAGCAGGCGTTCTTCGGGGGCAACGCGGCGAAGTCCCCGCTGCGCAAGGTGCAAGAGGCACTGCTCGCCAACCAGCTCGACGGCCGCTACACCAAGGACCAGATCCTCGACCAGTACCTCAACATCACCTACTACGGCGAGAACGCCTACGGCGTGGAGGCGGCGTCGCTGCGCTACTTCGGCAAGCACGCCAAGGACCTCAACCTGATGGAGGCCTCGCTGCTCGCCGGTCTCCCCCAGGCGCCGTCCTCCGACGATCCCTACAAGAATCCCGATGCCGCGTACGCGCGTATGAATTACGTGCTCAACAGCCTGGTGGCGGTGGGTGACATCAAGCAGTCGGACGCCGACGCGGTGAATCCGCTGGTTGGGGGCAGCAATCCCAGCGCTGCGCAGGTGGCGCAGCAGAAGGTCAACCAGCAGGCGCTGCAGACCGACCTCAACAAGGGCAAGTCGAGCACCGGGGCGGGCGCGGCGCCGCACTTCACCCAGTACATCGAGGACCAGCTGCAGACCATCTTCGGGCAGGACGATCCGTCACTCCTGCAGGGCGACCTGGTGGTCACCACCACGCTCGACCTCGGCATCCAGGCCAAGGCGCAGGCGGCGGTGGCGGCCGGAGTGGCCAAGCTCACATCGAGCGGGGCCAACAACGGCGCCCTGCTGATGATCGACGCACGCACCGGCAACATCGAGGCGATGGTGGGGTCGGCCGATTTCACCAACAACGACATCGCCGGCCAGTACAACGTCGTCCTCGCGTCACGACGGCCGGGATCGTCGTTCAAGCCCTACGTGTACGAGACCGGGTTCAAGGAGGGCGTGCTCAAGCCGGACAGCATCCTCCAGGACACAGCGAGCGAGTCCAAGAAACTGGGCGGGGTGCCGGACTTCGACGGCCGCTTCCTCGGGCCGATCACCGCGGCGCGCGCGCTGGTGCTCTCGCGGAACGTGGCAACCGAACAGGCGATGCAGATCGCCGGCGTGCAGCAGGTCATCAACCTCGCCTACAGCATGGGCATCTCGTCGACCCTGACGCCGCAGGCGCCCAACCTCAGCACCGCGATCGGCTCGTCGGCGGTGCGGATGATCGACCACACGTCCGCATACGCCGCGTTTGCCAATGGTGGCCACAAGGTGGTGGCGCGTGGGATTCTCAAGATCACAGACGGCACAGGCGCCGTGTTGCGCGACTTCACCACGGCGCCGAACTACGGTGATGTGCTGACACCGGCGCAGGCATGGAGCATCACCGCGATCCTGCGCAACTACGCCAAGCAGTGGAACCTGCGATTCAAGTACGACACCGCCGGCAAGTCGGGGACCACCGACAACTTTGTTGACTCCTACTACATGACGTACACGCCGGATTGGGTGGTGGCGACGTGGACCGGCCACACCAGCGGCACCAACCCCGCCGAGCAGGGCATGAACGGTGTGTTCGGCACCAGCACGGGGGCGGCGATCGCCGTACCGTTCGTCAACACGCTCTCCAAACCCAGCGCCTTCAGACCGGTGAGCGGTTCGCTGCCGGACTGCTCGCAGAGCGACACCGGGTTCAACACGAGCACGGGCTGCCCGACACCGACGCCGAGCCCGACGCCCTCGACCACACCGACGCCGACCGACACGCCGGTGGTCACGGTGCCGGCTGTGACACCCACGCCCAGCCCGTCACCCTCGCTGTTACCGTCGGCGGGGCCAACGGCCGCGCGCAGGATCGCTCTGGCCGACGCCGTCGGCCGGCGCCGGGGTGGTTAGCCGAGCGTCAACGGCGCTCGAGCAGCTCGCGGAAGCCGCCCTGGTGGGCGGAGAGGAGGTCGCGAAGGTCGAGCAGTTCGTCCGAGCTGATCGGCTCCGACATCGAGGGGATGCCCTCGCTGATCGTCGGCACCCGCTGGGGCGCGTTCTCGATCAACTCACCGTCCGCCTGGAAGATGATCTGGAGCAGGTTCTCGTCGTTGCACGAGGCGCAGGTGACCCGCACCAGGGCCCGGTTGCCCTGCTGGGTGATCACCTTGATCCCGCAATCCGCCATGTTGGTATTGCAGACCGCGCAGCGGTATCGCTTGGCCTGGGAGCGGAGCAACTCAGGGAGATCCATCAGGGATTGAGTATAGACCCGGGTGGTGGGCGCCAAACCCGTGCTGAACTCACGGCGAGGGGTTCCGGGGCGGTTCGTGAGGCGGCCCTCGGGTAGACTTCCCCCCGCCCGCTGGGGAGTGGCCAAGTGGTAAGGCAGCTGATTCTGGATCAGCCAATCAGAGGTTCGAATCCTCTCTCCCCAGCCATTGTCTCCCCAGCCAAGCTGCGCTTGGCCGGGGGGGCCCCGTTGTTCTTACAGAGGGGCGATGCGCCCCTCTCGCAGCACCGGCAGAGCCGGCGCAGCTCACTCCCCACTCGGCGCGACTCCGCGCCGGCTCGCCCAGCTTCTCGTGGACGTTTGACGGACGCGCGATGAACGTCCCATGGACGTCCGGCCTCCACTTCACTCCAATTTGAGCGAGATCCAGAGGTCTGGTTTGACGAGTGCAGCCACCATGACCGGCCACACGAGAGCGCTGCGACACCTGAAGCTGACGACGTCTCCGTCCGCAGTATCGAAGGACCGCAGCGGACTGACGTGCCCACCCCCGCTGAGGCGCAGAGTGTGATGCCCTGGCTCGATGGGTAGCTCGACTGTCTGTCGATAGGCAATCGAGCCGACCACACTGCCATCGATCTCCATGCCCCATTCGCGGTCGTTACCTGTTCCGCCCCATCTCCTCGACAACCTTAGTGTCGCAGCGGCCATCATCAAGCCCTCCTACTTACCGAAGCTTTTCACGCCGATGTCCGGCGAGCAACTGGATCCGTGATGCCGACGGGCTTCTGGGCTTTGGCCCCCGTGATCAAGCGCTCGCGGTCGAACACCGCCGACACGACGCGAAACAGAATGACGTCGGCCACAAGCAGGACCAGTGCGAACACCACCGCGAGGGTGACGCTTGGAGTGAACACGTTGAAGGACACCAGAGCAACCACCGCGAGTGGCGGGACGCTCGCCAGCGTTCCCAGCTGTTGGGCGACTCGGACGTCGCTTGCCCGCGCTGAGATGCCGATGCCAACCCAGATCGACCATCCCGCCAGCAGTGGTGCGAAGAGGATTTCCGCGAGGACATGGGAGCCCTGCCACAGGGCCGGAGCGACCGCCGCGTTGCTGGCGAAGAGCCGCGCGGTGACCTCGATGACGGCGAAGAGCACGTAGGCGATGGCGACCGAGGGAACGACCACGCCCAGCGCCTTGCCGAGCAGCAGCTCCTCGCGGCGCAGTGGGGTGGTCAGCAGGGGCTCGAGGGTTCCCTGCTCGCGCTCTCCGACCACGGAGTACGCGGCAATGACGGCGGGTAGCAAGGCGGGCGCAACCAGCAGCAGCAGAAACGTGGCTCCGACGGCCTTGTCTACAGTGGTTGCCGGAACCGTCGGGCCGAGCCGGAAGATGGTGACGATGGGCTCGATGAGGAAGACCAGCGGCAGCACCGCCATGGTCCCGATGATGAAGGGGCTGCGGCGGTACTCGCGGAGTTCCTTGCGGAGGACCGCGGCGAGCCGGCCGATGTTGATTCTCATCGCGGGCGTGCCTCGGGATCCTCATCGATCAGTTGGAGATAGACGTCCTCCAGGGAGTGACGGGACTCGGTGATGGTGACCACGTCGGCGCCCGCCGCGACCAGTGCTCGGGTCACGTGCGCAGCGGCCGTCCTCGGGTCGGTGACGCTCAACACGTAACTGGCCGCGCCCTCGGGCCGCCAGCTCTCCACTCCCGTCGTGCCGTTGAATACCTCATCGGGCGCACGCAGTGGTGCAGCGGTCTCGACCAGCAGGGACCTGGTGAACAGGCTCTCCCGGAGCTCCTCGGGTCGTCCCACAGAACGGAGTGTGGTGTTGAGGATGGCGACCCGATCGCAGAGACGTTCGGCCTCCTCGAGGCGGTGGGTGGTGAGGAAGATGGTGACGCCGCGCTCACGCAGGCCGTTGATCAGATCGTGCACCTCGCGCGCGGCGACCGGGTCGAGGCCGGATGTCGGCTCGTCCAAGAACATCACCATCGGATCGTTGAGCAGGGCTCGGGCCAGCCCGACGCGCTGGCGCAACCCCTTGGAGAGGCTCCCGCAGATGTCGTTGGCCCGCGCCGTAAGGTTGACGGCTTCGAGCGCCCGGTCGATCCGAGGACCAGGGCTGCGGAGGCCGTAGAGGCCGGCGAAGAACTCGAGGTTCTCGGTCACGGTGAGGCGGCCGTAGAGGCCCGGGTTCTCGGGCATGACCGAGATGCGCTGGCGAATCTCGCTGCCGTTGTCCGCGGTCAGAGGGATGCCGGCGACGACGGCTGACCCCGAGGTCGGCGCGATCAGTGTCCCCAGGGTGCGGACGGTGGTCGTCTTCCCCGCGCCGTTCGGCCCCAGGAAGCCGAACACCTCACCGGCGGCAACGGTGAAGGAGACGTCCTCGAATGCCGTGCGCCCACCGAACCGTTTGGTGAGGTGGTCGGCCGCGAGGGCCGGAGCTCCGTTGGCGGTCGGGCTGTCCCCACGAGCTTGCGTTGGCGTCTCAGGGAACATATCTGCGTGATCTCATTCCGCTAGTACCTTCGTCAAGCACGGGAGGGCGGTATGAGTTCGGAGAACCCCAGCGGGGGAATTTCACTCGCCAAGAACCCGGCTCCACTGACCGAGCGGGCCGCGTTCGCGCTCTCAGGCTGGTCGGTGCTCCTGGGGGGCATGCTCAAGGTCAACGATGCGGACGGCAACCCCATCGAGATCGCCGCTGCGGTGGTCTGGAGCGTGGAGGACACGGCGCGCGCTCTCTTCGCGGTTGACAACTACGTCGAGTTCGTCCGCGTACAGGCGGAGGCCAGTTCGTCACGTCGCGAGCGGATATGCTTACGACACGCGTGGGAGCGACATTCCATCGCTGCGAGGAAACGCTGACGAGATCAACGAGCAACTCTCCTCGGAGATCGCAAGCGCAAGGCGGCAATGGTGAGCAACCTGCTGGTGGTGCTCTGTAGTGATCACGACACTCAGCCCGTCGTCAACACGGGCTCGCTGTACTAGTGCTACACGGCGTAAATAGGTTGCATGTTGGTGAGGCATCGGGGATGATGT
>CALAQT010000487.1 GCA_937888775.1 uncultured Actinomycetes bacterium
CGAGATATTGGCGTGACTGGAGTTCAGACGTGTGCTCTTCCGATCTAGGGGCCGGGCGGCTCGCGCGCCGGAGGACCCGGCGGGCAGGAAGGAGGGGGCGGCGCGGGCGGCGGTGTGGGCGCACCGGGGCGCGGGGAGAACGGCGGCCGGTCGGGTTCGCGCGGCGGCGGACTCTCGCGCAGGGAAGAGACCGAGCGGGCGTTTCTGGCGCTGTGCATCGCGTCGCCTGCCGAGGGCGAGGCGGCGCTGGCCGAGCTCGACCTGCAGGAGCACTTCTCGAGCGATCTGCTGCGCAGGGCCGCCTGGCACCTGCGCGAGGGCAGCCTCATCGAGCCGATGGCGGACACGCAGGGTGAGGGGGAGGGCCTCGACGGGGATCCCGAGCTGGGACGGCTGCTCGCGGAGCTCGTAGTGGAAGCGGGGCGCGACGAGTCGCACCCCGCGATGCTCGAGGTGCAGCGCCTGCAGCTGGAGCTCGCGCGCCTGGAACGCCTGATCCAGCAGGCGCGCGGCCAGCAGGACGCCGACGTGAGCGCGCTGGCAACGCGGCGCGGGGAGATTAAGCACGCGTTCGATGAGGCCCAATCGAAGGTGCTGGAGGAGACTGGGGAGAGGTAGGGGGCGGCGAGGCGTGCGCTGTTCGGGCCGCTGGAACCGAGCTGGCGGCGCGTCGCTGAGTTGTCACGGTCGGGGCAAGCTGCGGTGTGCATCTTCTCGGGGATGAGATTTCGCGGCGACGACAATGCGGTGTATGGATCGCGAGGTTCTCGAAGGGTTCCTGGCAGAGGAGTTGTCGCTCGCGGAGATAGGTCGGCGGGTCGAGCGTCACGAAGCGACGGTGAGCTACTGGGTCACGAAATACGGCCTGGCGGCGTCGCGCCGCGCCACGTGCGCCGCGAGGGGAGGGATCGCGCGTGACGACTTGGTGGCGCTCGTCGAGCGAGGTGCGTCTATCGCCGAGATAGCTGAGGCTGTCAGCCGCAGCAAGGCGACCGTCCGGCACTGGCTACAGAAGTAGGGCCTTCGGACTGGGGGAGCCGCCGGAAGGCGATCGCGTCCAGGGGCGCGGGAGGCGCTGGAGGCCGGACTGAGCGAGGCGTTGATCATCTGTCCAAGCCATGGCGAGACCAAGCACGTCCGCGAGGCTCGAGGCTACTTCCGATGCTGTCGCTGCCGACAGGAGGCGGTCGTGAGAAGGCGCCGGCGTGTCAAGGAGACCCTTGTCGCGGAGGCAGGTTGGCGCTGTCAGCGATGCGGCTACGATCGAGCGCTATCCGCCCTGGAGTTCCATCACCTCGACCCGTCCGAGAAGCTGTTCGGGATCGCGCAGGGCGGGATGGCTCGCAGCATTGAGCATCTACGTGCGGAGGTCCGCACGTGCGTGCTGTTGTGCTCTAATTGCCACGCGGAGGTCGAGAGCGGTATCGCTTCGACCTCCGGATAGCCCAAATCGGGCGATCTGGGGTAGCTCAATGGCAGAGCAGGACCCTGTTAAGGTCAAGGTTGTGGGTTCGAGTCCCACCCCCAGAGTCGGTCTTCCGATGTCCATGAGGTCCGCGTAGGGGCGGCCCGCCCGGCGTGAGGGCCCGGAAATTCGACATGCTGCCCGGGTGCAGCAAAAGCCGAACCCGGATAGGTTGCTTGCCTCGACACTCTCACCACACAGCGCTTCGCTGCGGGAAAGCAGAGGCATGATGGCCACAGTTCTGATCCTCCACGACGTAGACGACGTCGATCACTGGCTGAGCTCGCCCAAGCGCGAGGAGCTCTTCGGCCCCCTCGGCATCACCGTGCGCACATTCGCGCGCGGCGAGGGCTCCAAGCAGGTGGCGCTGGTCGCAGAGATCCCCGACATGGATGCCTGGCAGGCGATGCTGGACTCAGAGGCGGGAGCCGAGGCGATGAAGTACGACGGCGTGCACCCGGACACGCTCGTCGTGATGATGGAGGGCTAGCGCCGCCCCGGTCGAGTTGCTCACCGTCGTGCTCGTGATCGCCGTCCTCGCCGCGATCTCGGTTCCCCCGTTCCTCAGCCACCCGAAATCGTGCGCCCAGCGGGCGCGTATTCGCCGCGACGGCGATTCGGGAGACTACGGTCACGCGCGCCCTTGGCGCTCGCCGATGCTGTAAGCATGGCATCCACGGCCACACGCGATGCTGACGTGTCGGCATTGGGGGCGGCGCTGAGCGAGCCCGACTAGTTCCTCGAGGTCCTCGACAGCCTGAGCGACGCCGTCTACCTCGTCGATCGCAGGCGCACGATCCGCTTCTGGAACCGCGCGTGCGAGTAGATCACCGGCTACGCAGCCACCGAGGTGGTGGGGCACCACTGCTTCGACAACATCCTGCGCCACATCGACGCGGACGGCAACCGGGTGTGCTTCGGCCTATGCCCCCTGGCACACACGATGGCCGACGGGGAGTCGCGCCAGACTCGGGTCTGGCTGCATCACAAGCTCGGTCACCGCGTGGCGGTGCGTGTTGCGGTGAATGCGATCCGCGATCACGACGGCAAGGTCATCGGTGGGATCGAGACGTTCACCGACGACTCCGCGCTGGCCGCGACCCAGGAGCGCGTCGCCGAGCTCGAGCACCTCGCTATGGTCGACCAGCTCACCGAGGTGCCGAACAGGCGCTTCCTCTGACCCTCTCCAGCCGTCTGGCCGAGCTGCGACGCCACGGCGCTCCGTTCGCGGTCGCATTCTGTGACATAGACCACTTCAAGGGGTTCAACGACGAGTACGGGCACGCCGTGGGTGGTCCTCCGCGAGCTCGTCGCGGCCAGCTCGCTGCCGATACGCGGAGGCGACCTGAGCGTCACGGTGTCGTTCGGGGCAACGCTCGCAACGCCATGCGACTCGCCCGATTCCGTCCTGCGGCGAGCCGACCAGCTGCTCTACCGCAGCAAGCGCACGGGACGCAATCGCGTGAGCAGCGACCTTGACGTGTCCCTAGGCCAGGACCCGTCGGACCCGTAGCCCTCCGTGGCGGTGAAGCTCGTCGCCGCGCCGCGTCGCGCTACGCCGTGCGGGCCTCTGCGCAGAGCTCCTCCACGAGCTCGGCAGCACGCGCCGAAGGGTCGTGCACGGCCGACCACGCGGCGATCTCCTGCGCGCGACCGCGGATCGAGGGGTCCTCGAGCGTGCGCTCGACCGCGAGGCGCAGCGTGCGCGCGGTGAGGAAACGCCGCGGCAGACGCACGCCCGCGCCCGCCCAGTCCAGGCGCGCGGCGTTCTCGTTCATGTCACCCACGGCAGGGCAGGCCACGACGGCGCAGCCGCAGGAGAGGGCGCGCGCGAGCGTTCCGTGCCCGGCGTGGCAGACGACGATGTCGCACTGCGGCATCGTGCGCGAATAGGAGACCCACTCCACCAGCCGCGCGTTCGCAGGCACGGGCAGCGGCCGCGCGGGCAGGCGCCGGTTCCACGTGGCGAGCACGCGCACCGGCGCGTCGGCCAGGCCGCGCAGTGCCGCGGCGAGCATGCGGTGCTCGGCGTCCTGGGCGGTGGAGGGCGCGACGAGCACGAGCGGGTCCTCGCCGGGGGGCAGCTCGACATCCTGCGCGGGAGGCTCCCACATGAGCGGGCCCACGACGTGCACATGCTCGGGCCACGTCCGCGGGTACTCCAGCTGCGGGAACGTGCCCACGATCGCGAGCTCGCGGCTGATGCCGTTGTGGACGTATCCGAGTGGCGGCAGGCCAAGGCGTCCACGCGTCTCGTTGAGCTCGACACGGCCGCGCTCCAGGCCACGCTCCGCGGGACGCTGGGCCAGGCGCCACCACGCGCGCCCGGCGGCCGTGCGGGGCATGCGCGCGCCGAGGGAGTAGACCGGGAAGCCGGGCTCGCCGTGCGGATAGACGTGGGGGATGAGCGTGGCTGTGCGGACGCCCTCAAGCTCCGCCGCAAGGGCGGGCGCGAGCGTGAGGATGTCCGCCACGACCACCTCCGGCGCCAGCTCGCGCACGAGCGGCACGGTGTCGCGCGTGGCGTGCACGACGGCCTCATAGAAGTCCAGAGGCTCGGGGCCGGAGGGGAACACGCGGTACTCGGGCGCGGGCGCGAAGGCGATCCCCTCGGCCTCCACATGCTCGCGCCAGCGCTCCCACGTCTGCAGCGTCACGTCGTGCCCTCGGGCCGCGAGCGCGCGGCCGAGGGCGATCATCGGAAAGGCATGCCCCGGATCGCCGAATGCGCCCAGCAGCACGCGCCTGGGCGGAGCACCGGCGGCGTTCATGCGCGCCCGCTCAGGCGGCCAGCTCGGCGAGCAGCCGCAGCTGCTGCAGGCGCTCCTCGGCAGTGAACGCCGTGGGGGTCACGCCGAGGGTCCCCACGCCCGCATCGCGGTAGACGGCCAGGCGCTCGCGCACCACGTCCTTGGGGCCGCACAGCGAGACGGTGTCGATCAGCGAGTCGGGGACCGCGGCCATCGCCTCCTCGCGCTTGCCTTCGAGGTAGAGGTCCTGGATCTTCTGCGCGTCCGCCTCGTAGCCGTAGCGCTGGACGAGGTGGTTGTAGAAGTTCTGCTTGCGCGAGCCCATCCCGCCGACATAGAGCGCGATGAACGGGCGCATGCTGTTGCGCGCGCCCTCGATGTCGTCGGTGATGCACAGGCTGACGGTGGGGGCGATGTCGAAGTCATCGAGCGATTTGCCCGAGCGGTCCGCGCCTTCCTGGAGCAGCGGGCGCAGCTCGGAGACATGCTCGGGTGAGAACAGCGTCGGGATCCAGCCGTCGGCGATCTCGCCCGCCAGCGCGGTGTTCTTGGGGCCGATCGCTGCGAGGTAGATCGGGATGCGCTCCTGCACCGGCGCGATCGTCAGCTTCAGCGCCTTGCCGGGCCCGTCGGGCAGCGGCAGCTCGAGCGTCTCGCCCTTGAATTCCACGCGTTCGCGCGCGAGCGCCATGCGGATCACGGCGACGTACTCGCGCGTGCGCTGCAGCTGTTTGGCGAAGCGCTGCCCGTGCCAGCCCTCTGCGACCTGCGGCCCCGAGGAGCCGATGCCGACGATCATGCGCCCGTTGGAGAGCTGATCGATCGTCGCTGCCGTCATCGCGGTCATCGCGGGTGAGCGCCCGGGCATCTGGAAGATCCCCGCGCCGAGGCGGATCTTCGTGGTCTGGCCTGCGAGCCATCCGAGCACCGTGGCCGTGTCGGAGCCGTATGCCTCGGCGGCCCACACGGAGTCGTAGCCGAGCCGCTCGGCCTCCTGGACGATGTTCAGCTGGTCCTCGGAGGTGAGCCCGAGGCCCCAGTAACCGATGTGCACGCCGAGCTTCATGTGCAAGTTTCCTTTCAGCGGGAGGGATCCGTTGCCGGAGAGGGACGCGTCACCTACTCTGGGCCGTGCACCCGCCGCGAGCCAACGACCCAGGCGGCGGGCCGAAGCCTATGCGAAATCGCCGCCGACAAAGCAACAGCTCGATCGAGGGCCTGCGCCTGGCGATCGACTGCATGCCGGTGCTCACGCGCGAAGCGATGCTCGAGGGCGTGCGCAGCCATGAGCGCATCCTCGTGGGCGCCTATGTGGACGAGCATGGAGGCGTGTGCCCGATGCTCGCGGCCCACCGCTGCGGGGGGCGCACGGACTTCCTCTCTTTCGCCAAGTCGTGGGACCGCTTCGCGCGCGCGGGAGGGCGCAAGCGCCCGGCGACTGCGCGCGAGCTGCGCATGCTCATCGCCCAGCTCGAGGACAGCCTCTCGAGCTCCGCGGGCCTCGAGCTCGACCGCGCCATCGCCGAGCACCACGAGCTCGTGGGCCGCAGCCGCCGCGGGCGCCGCCGGCTGCCCGACGCAGCGGACCCCTCGGGGGACATCCGCGCGCGCAGGCTGCGCAGGCGGGCCGCACGCGAGTTTCTCAGCGAGACGCCCGCGCCGGGGACCGAGCGGGTCGGGCCGCCGGTCCCCTCCTGCGCCTAGTGCCCGTCGCTCAGAGGGCCTCGCCCGGGCGCACGAACATCATCTCGGGCACCACGCACGCTGGGGAGACACGCAGCAGGAAGCGCACCGACTCCGCGATGTCCTCCGGGCGGATCATCTCATCGGCAGGCACGTGCTCCTTGACGAAATCCGTCATCGGCGTGTCCACGAACGCGGGGCACAGCGCTGTGGACTTGATGCCCTCCTTGCCGATCTCCTTGTTCATCGCTTGCGTCCATCCGACCACGCCGTGCTTGGTGGCCGAGTACACCGACAGCCACGCCTCGCCGTGCTTGCCGGAGATCGACGAGGTGTTGATGACGAGCGCGTTCTTGTGCTCCGCAGCCGCCTCTCGGAGCAGGGGCATGCATTCGCGGTAGAAGAGCACGATCGAGCGCAGGTTGATGTCGAGCTGCATGTCGAGTTTCTTCGTGGCGATGTCCGCCACGGACTCGCCTACGCCCACGCCCGCGTTGTTCACGAGCACGTCCAGCCGGCCGAAGCGCTCGCTGTGGGCGTCGACAACCTGCTTGATCTGAGCCTCATCGGAGACGTTCACCGCGATCGACTGCACGTCGAAGCCGTCCGCCTTCAGGCCCTCCGCAGCCGCCTCGAGCTTCTCCGGCCGCCTCGCCGCCACGGTCAGCCCGTAGCCCTCTTCGCCGAGCACCCGGGCGATGGCCAGCCCGATGCCGCTCGATGCCCCTGTGACGATCGCTGCACGCTTTCCTGACATCTGCCGTCCCTTCCTCTGTTGACCGGTTGCGCCCCGCCGCGAGCCCTGCGGGGGCGCGCGGGAGCATTCCACATCTCGCTGGTAGCGTCTGGCCCAGCGCGCGCGGGCCGTCGGTCCGAATGCGTTGCGGGCCCGTAGCTCAGTTGGTTAGAGCTGCCGACTCATAATCGGTAGGTCGCAGGTTCGAGTCCTGCCGGGCCCATTTATGCCGATCGGCTGACGCGAGCGGACATTCCGCGTCAGGACTGGACATCCGGCCCGTAGCGCAGGGACGGGACGCGACACGAGCAGTCCCGTGGGTACAGGGCCTCCCGAGTCCGGTAAGACGCTCACGGAGGCAGCTCGGAGGCAGCTGGCCGACAAGTAGGAGGCAAACGCACGCGGCAACGTGTCGCGTCCTGAGTCCACCGTCTCCATTGGTTGAGTCTCCTGCGGAGGTCCGCGAAAGGCGGGTCTACGCAGGAGAAACGCCCGCGCAGAAGCGCGAAGGACCGCGAACGGAAAAGTGGCGATTTGCGGCGCGGCGGGCGGGGGGTGGGTCGCAGACGGGTAGCAGGAGCGGTCGTGTTGGGTCGCATGCGACCCAAATGGGAGCGGTGCTGTGGCGCCGTCCCGTAGGCTGGTACTCAGCGAGGCGATGCACCGGGCGCGGACGTTCTCGGGCGGAGAAGTGGTGCGGCGCTGTCGCGGGTGTGGCCGGAGGCTTCACGGCCCTGGGCGGCTGTGTCGGTCGCGGCGCTGCCCTGTGTACGGACTCATCTGGGCCGGGGATCAACGCCAGAAGCTCTTTCGCAACCTTGAGGCGGTCGGTGGCGAGATCGTGCTGAGCGCTGTGACGGCTCCCGGCGCCGGCGAGCTGCCATGGGACGGAAGCGCGTGCAGCGTGCTCGGAGAGCACCAGCACTCGGGGAGTCTCGGGTGCTGCGTCATCGGTAAGGCGGCGCTGGAATGGAACGACAGCGCTCCCGACCGGTGGCGCCGTCTCCATCGACGGGCCTACCAGGACACGGTCACGCGGTGTGGGCGTGACTCGGTCTGGATGGTCGCGCGGGTGTGGGAGATGCAGACGCGAGGCGTGCTGCACGTGCATCCGGTCCTGGCTCACGTGACGGCGAGGCAGAGGGCGGGGACGCGGTGCTATGTGGGGCGGCTGGCTGAGCTGGCGCCGCAATATGGGTTCGGGTTTGTCGAGCGGAAGGTCAAGCCGGAGCCGGCGGTCAACGCGGCGGCGTACCTCTCGTCGTACTTCGTGAAGGGTAGGCGCGGCAAGGCGACGTTGTGGGAGTCGGTGCGCTCCGCGGCGATGCCGCGCTCGATCGTGCATGTGTCGGTCAAGCTGACGCAGGAGACGGCCTGCACGATGAGGCTGATGCGTCTTGGGCGATTCATGTGGGTCAACTGGCAGGTCGCGGTGCCGTACCGGGAGCTACGGGTCATCGATGAGCAGGGTTTCCGCGCGTGGGCCGAACTCGTCACAGAGCTGGTAGATCGGGGGCCGCCGTATGCGGCCGGGTGAGCACGGAGGCACGGCGGCGGGAGGGCGGACGGACGGACGTCCGGAGCGCGGCAGCGCCCCGGACGGACGGACGCCCGTACCGCCGCTCCCGCGCACCCTCGCACGGCCAACCGTGTCCGAGTGGCGAGCGGGGTGTCGTTCCGTCGTTGCGGCGGCGAGGCTGCACTCGCCTGGGCGAGTGTTCGGGAATGTACCTTGAGGGAGCGCTACCGCTATTCGTCCAAACCAGGCACGCGGTCGGTGCGCTGCGAGATGCTCGCTTGGATAGCGAAGCAGGCGCCCAGCGGTCCGTGGCACCCGAGGCGGCCCACCGCTGACGATACCGCTCGAGATCGGGTTGACCGGCCAAACGGCGACACGTCGAACAAGCGTCCAGTTGCCCTCAAAGGGCAGAAGTTCGTGCGCATACTGCCCGAAAGGGACTACACCCAACGACTGAAAAGGGCAAACCCGTCGTGAGGCGGGGACGCAAAGCCAGAGGTCTCTTTCGGCGAGATAGCTCGGCCGCCAGTGCTCACCGAGAAGGGCACAGCGCCATGAACGCCGTAAGCCACGACCAGCAGCCGGGATACGCTCAGGAACTACGGCCATTCTCGCGCCGTGGCGAACACGTTGAGCGGGGGTGTCAAGACCAGCAACCGCCAGATCCGGCACCTCAACCTCGATCGGCGCAGAAGGCTGCCGGATCGGGAGCCGAGCATATGGTCGCCGCGTTGAACCCTGTACGGCTCAGGCGGTATCTGTGGCAGGTTGCGGCAGCGACGTTCCTCGTCGCGGTGTGCCCGATCCTCGTCGTATGGTGGTTGCGTACCTCGGGGACGATCGGAACGGCACCCCTTGGCATGGCGCTCGCGATTGGCCTTTCGCTCGGTGCCTCCTATGTCGGCCGCGCCTTCTGGGAGACACGGACCAGTTCCGGAGGTCTCCTGTTCGGGGAGCTCATGGTCTGGGGGTTCATCCGTCGCTGGCGCAACGACCGCCGCCTGGCGTCTGCGCTGCAGATGCTCGGGCCGATGAACGAGGCGCAGAAGCGCGTCACCGACGGCCTGAGCGCTGAAGCTCAAGCCAAGGCGCTGGAAAAGTTGGGCGCGGCGCTGGAGGCCACGGACCCCTACACCCACGGGCATTCCCGCCGGGTCGCCCGTAATGCCTGGATGCTCGCCAGGCGGATGGGCCTCGGGCGGGAGGAGGTGGCCCGGATCCGCACGGCCGCCGCGGTTCACGATGTCGGAAAGCTCGAGACGCCCACGTCTGTCCTCCGCAAGCGGGGCCCGCTGACCGACGACGAGTTCAAGGTGATCAAGCGGCACCCCGTCGACGGGGCGCGGATGGCCATGGTGCTCGGCGACGCAGAACTGACATCGATCGTCCGCCACCACCATGAGCGGCTCGACGGGACCGGGTATCCGAGCGGCCTGTCCGGCGAGGCGATCCCGCTCGGGGCGCGTATCATCGCCGTGGCCGACACCTTCGACGCGATCACCTCTGCACGCCCGTATCGGCCCGCGCGCTCGCACAAGAAGGCGATCGACATCCTCAAGTTTGAGGCGGGAGTCCAGCTCGATCCGAGCGTCGTACGGGCGTTTTGCGGGGTCTATGCTGGCCGACGTCCGCTCGCGCTTTGGGCCTCGATGACAAGTCTCCCGACGCAGGTGTTCTCGTGGATTGGTGGTGGCGTAGCCGGAGTCGCGACGGCGGCCCAGGTAGCGGCCGTCGCGGCAGTAGCGGCTGTCGGTACCGCGACCATTGCACGGCCAGCCACCCAGCCACATCCCAAGCAGATCGTGTCGACGAAGGCAGTTGCGGCCAACCGGCAGGTGCACCTCGGCTTGGTTTTCGCGGCGCGAGGACCCGCCGTCGCTGGCAGACAGCAAGGCCCGGGTCCCGGTCATGGGACTCGCCGGCGGCCCGTGGTTCCCGGCACTCCGGTCGGTGGTGGATCGCGCACAGCCTTGTCTTCAGCGTCGTCCAGCGGGCCCGGCATCAGTTCGCAGCCCTCAGGGTCGGCCACCACCGGCTCCGGTTACGAACACTCGCCAGGTTCAGAAAGCAGAGGCGGCGGCAAGCCCGAAGAAGCCAAAGGCAAATCCGAAGAAGCCAAAGGCAAAGGCAAGCCCGAAGAAGCCAAAGGCGGCGGCAAGCCCGAAGAAGCCAAGGGCAAATCCGAAGAAGCCAAAGGCAAAGGCAAGCCCGAAGAAGCCAAAGGCGGCGGCAAGCCCGAAGAAGCCAAGGGCAAATCCGAAGAAGCCAAAGGCAAAGGCAAATCCGAAGAAGCCAAAGGCAAAGGCTAGCCCGACGGATCGATCACCTCGGGAAGATGGGCCTGGAGGAGATCCTCTTCTTGCGCTTCGCCCAGAGGATGTTGGAGCCTGCTTGGGACAGCAACCACATCGCGGTGTGCCGCTATTCCTCACCCGCACCCAAGCCAGCTGGGGCCCGCGCGCATATTGCACGCGGCCGGCCCGAGGACCGCAGTAGCGATTCCGCTGGGCTTTCGTGCTCTCGGCGTTCATCACCATGTCGGGCCGACCGACCTCGACCTCGACGCCGCAATCTGGGCACCTCCGGCGGACGAGCCCTCCGGTCTGCCTGATGCTGGTTCGGTCGACAGCGGCCACGGGTCAGTCCTCGCCGCCGAGGCCGCCGAGCGCGCGCTCGAGACGCAACAGCTGCTCAAAGCCAGTTGCAAGCGAAGCGTGTGCGCCTGCTGGTACGCGCTCGTCTGCAGTGTCGAGCACCTGGCGCATCTCAGCTGTGATCACGCGCAGCAGGAACGCAGCCGAGGCGTGCTGCGTCCGATAGCAAACTGGACAAAGCAGAGGGCTGTCGATCCGCTCGGGCAGGTTCAAGATCATTGAACAGCCACATAGCGGGCACAGCAGGCTCGCGACCTTTCGCAAGTCGGGCCCGCTCGGCGCGCGTCCTCGCGCACTCCCACGTACGCTCGCGCGGCACGCCCCTCTGGCGAAACTCCGGCGCAAGCGCTTGCCCTTCGCCATGTCGACTCCCTCCTGGACGCCGCTTGGCGTCCACTCCAAGCATGAGGGATTCGCTGGATCGCTTAAGCCTGAGCGGGCTCCGGTCGATCATAGACTCGCATTAGGACATCGCAATACCTGCCTGCAGCATTGTCCGCGGGCATTACCGGACTGATTCTGTGCCGCGAGCCCAAACCCAAGCTCCGCCGCCGCCGAAGGCTCGGCCTGAGACCATGGATCTCGCTCACGATGCGTTCGATCGGAAACACGAAGAGCACCTGGATGCCAGGGCTTTGGAGATGCTGCTCACGTCGCTGCTGGCTCTGTATCCGGAGGCGCCGGCCGCCGCGCTCAGGCACGACGGCGTCTCGGTTGCGATGCCCGAGTCAGTCCCGCTCCAGCGCAATTCTGTCCTGGAGGCTCGCTCGGGCCTGGACTTGGTCATTCATGACGATCGCGTGAGGCTGCTGACGACTTGGGACCGAGTCCTAGCTGGGGGGGCCGCCCGATGCCTGGTTCACCTGGCGGGCCATCCTGACACCACGGTCAAGTTCTGTGGGCTTGACCTCCGCGAGACCCACGGCGTGGTCTTGGCTGTGTTTCCCCCCGCCGACGCAGTCGACGGCCTCGTCCTTCAGGCCCGCGAAATTCCGGAGGTCACGCCCCGGTTCGCCACCCTCTGCAAGGACGAGCGCAGCTTCATCATCAAGGTCGACGAGGCGATGACGCAGATCCTGGGCTGGAGCGCCGAGGAGATGGTGGGTCGCCGCTCGATCGAGTTCATCCACCCTGACGACCACGCGCTCGCGATCGAGAACTGGATGGAGATGCTCGCATCTTCGGGTCCTGGACGCCGAGTGCGCCTGCGCCATCGCCGCCGGGACGAATCCTGGGTGTGGCTTGAGGTCACGAACCACAACCTGCTCGACGATCCCGACCACCGCTGTGTCGTTAGCGAGATGGTCGACATCTCAGACGAGATGGCCACCCACGAAGAACTAAGAGCCCGCGAGCAACTACTGGACGGCCTTGCCGAGGCGGTTCCGGTTGGGCTCTTTCAAGTCGACGCGGACCGTCACGTCGTCTATACCAATGACCGACTTCACGAGATCCTCGGCGTCGAGCGAGCGGACAC
>CALAQT010000488.1 GCA_937888775.1 uncultured Actinomycetes bacterium
GCATCAGCCAGGCGCGGCGCTCTGCACGCACAAGCAGCGCTCGAGCGAGCACGAGAGCCGCCGCGCCCACCTCGCAACCGTTGTAGACCCAATCGTTGAAGAAGCCGTTGAACGTCCTCGTGCCGAACAGGTCGAGATTGTTCATAGCCAAGCCGGCCACCGCCACCAAAAGCAGGAGCGCGCCAGCGTTCACCGCAGCCCTCGCCCGCACCGACAGATCGGATGTCAGCGGCGTCAACGAGTATCCACGCGGAGAACGCACCTCCGTGTGCATCGACGCACGCGGGCGCGACGGCGCACGCCCAACTGCGCCGTAGCCGAATGTGCGAGCGGCGGTCGGATCGGGCCGTCGCTCGCCGCTGCCTCCGCTACAGGCCGATGCTGACCGAGACCGTGCGGGGCGATCGCCACCTTCGAACGTCTGCAGCCGACGCTTCACGAGGTTGGGGTCCCCCTGGGCTGCTGGCCTTCTCGGAAGCCGACGAGGGGACTCGAACCCCTGACCCCTTCATTACGAGTTCCATGAGGCGCGAAGCGACGCTTGGTCGACTGCGATCCCGATGACGCCGGCAACGCGGTCCATGTCGGCGTCGTGTGCGAGCAGGGCGGCCTTGCGGCGCCACGCGACCGCTGCGATGGAGCAGTCGAGCAGCCCGCGCGGCGTGATTCCCACCGCGCGACAACGCCGGTAGATCCGCGCCGCCGCATCAAAGTCGGTGACCGCGTCGAAGGCCAGCAGCTCGAAGCGCAGAAGCAGACGGCGCAGCCGCTCCTCCTGACGATCGTCTCGCGCGCCGGCCAGCACCTCCATGAGGACCGGCTCGGTGACGGCAAGCGGGCCGGAGCTCTCGATCAGATGCGTGAGGCGACGATCTACAGGGCTCCCGGTAGCGCGGTCGTACTCCACCCAGGCGGAGGTGTCGGCAAGGATCACGCGGCCGAGCGCGGCTGCTGGTCTGCGGGTGTCTCGGCTATGGCGTGCGCCCCGCGCATCTCGAGCGCTTCCTCGCGGGTCAGCGGCTGACCGGCCATGTGACGCAGGGCGAGCGCGACCGCCGCCGTCTTCGTCCGCACGCCGTAGCGATCCATGATCGCCTGGACGTAGTCATCCTCGATCTCGATGTTGGTTCTCGTCATGCTCATACACTAAGTATACACTCTTGGTGCATGGTACGTGTACTGTGGGCGGGGCGGCCGTCGCAGTCCGAACCCCGCGTTCCTGGGCCTCCTCGCAGAGCCGACGAGGGGACTCGAACCCCTGACCCCTTCATTACGAGTTCTACGATCCGGCGTGCTCTCGGCTTCCTGGGCCATGTGCACGTGACTCAGGTGCGCTCAGGTGCCCTCAGACCTGGGGAGTTCGGGACATATTTCAGGACACGTTCCAACGCCGGTGCGGCCTTCTGCGGGCGATCGCCTCACGCGCCGACGCCACAACTTGATCTCCGGGTTAGGGTTATGGGGGCGATGACCCGCGTACGGATAGTCGCCACCGTCTTGCCCTTGCTTGTCATGGCAGCTTCGACGGCTCTGCTCTCGACGCCTCAGGAGTCGAGCGCATACCCAACGCTGAAGCTCAAGCTGATCGCCACCTCAGTCAGCCCGGGGTTGACCGACGGTACTCGCTGGGCAGCGTTCGAGCCATCCGCGGGGACGACGCGCGTCATCGATGCACGTACCGGGCGAGCCGTCGATCGACCCAATCCGAGCGGCTGCGGCGGATTCGAAGGCGGGCTCCTCGCGGTGGGAGGCGGAGAGCTGCTGTATCGCTGCGAAGTTGCCAGCTGTCCGCACGTGTTCTTCGGCTGTCCCGCTACGAGTGGCGCATACTGGCAGGCGCGCTACGTGGTGGAGGACATCGCATCCGCGCGCGAATACGAAATCAGCCGGCTCCCGTTCGATCCCGAAGGACCACAGTTGCACTCCATCGGCAGCGAGTGGAGCAGCGGAGAAGCCGTGGCATACAAGTACCGCGACCGGTTCTATGTGAACTGGCACACAGGACAAGCGACCAAATCCGTGGCGTCAGGCTCGGACGTGATCGACCTTGGCGATCCAGGGCTCACGCGGGCGCTGTGTCGTCCTCTGACCCGCGCCCTCTCCCGCGAAGAACTCGACCGCCAGGTCGAACGTGAACCGGCCTACGCGCCCCCATTTGCAGTCGAGGAGAAAGGCCTCGAACCCGTCCAACTTGCCTTGCTGCGCTGTGGAGCCCGCCGAGAAGAGGACCTGCCAGGCAGCAGGAACGGAGCGGTCTGGCTCCAGCTCGGCGGCGCCGTGGTCTCGTGGATCGCGCCGGGAAAGAACAACAGCGCCGCAATGTACGCAACGCGCCTGGACAGCCACGGCACGCAATGGCACGGCACAATCCGTCTGCTGCTCGGGCCGAAATACACGAGCGAACCCGGAGCAATGCACTGGTATGGCTGGACGCTGCAGCACACCGCTACCACCGTTTACCAGTCAGATAGCGCTCAAGGGCATCAGACTATCTACGCTGCCCGTCTGCCGTAGAGGCGACGAGCGGCTCGGCTCCTGTCGCGGGCCAGGCCGGAAGGTTGCGGGGCGCAGCGACTGCGCCACCGCGGCCAGCCTCTCCTCGCTGGCCTCCATGGCTGCCGCAGGCCCCAGAGCCGACGAGGGGACTCGAACCCCTGACCCCTTCATTACGAGTTCCATGACACACCGTGCTGTGAGCTCCGCTGACCGCTGGCGTGGGTTATGAGGTGCGCTCAGATCCGCTCAGAACTGGGGAGTTCGGGACACGACTCGGGACACGTTCGCGCGACGCTCGGAGGCGCGAAGCGACGCCTGATCGATTGCGATCCCGATCACGCCGGCAACGCGATCCGTGTCTGCGCCGTGGGCCAGCAGAGCGGTCCTTCGGCGCCAAGCGACCGCTGCGATGGATTAGTCGAGCAACCCGCGCGGCGCGACTCCCGCCGCGCGACAGCGCGATTAGATCCGCGCTGCCCTACGCGCCTCCCTCCACGAAGGACACTTGCAGGGCGTACGCGAGTGGAGTAGCTCCCTGCAACGGGAACGTCCAAGACGTACCGGCGCCGTTGTCCTGAGATTGCGAGCACGTGCAGCTTCCCGGAAGCGGCCCCTGCGTCGCCACATCCGCCCAGACCGTCGAGAAGAGATCCTCGACGCTCTGAGCCCCGGCGGTCTCGGGAGTAAGTCGCTCCTGGAATACCGCGCCATCCGGTTCTTCGTGGACACACCCAACCGATTGAGTGGCCGGGTCCAGGCTCCCGGTGCCTACGTCCGAGCCACCTGCGTAGCAGTCTTGGGCGTGATAAAGGGTCACTTCACTCGTGTCGCCGGCTCCGCCACTCACTTCGTATGAGGAATTGATTCTCGTATCGCCGACGGCCCAGCTGTCCGTCTCGGTGACGCTCAGTTCCGTGCCCGGCGCCGACACGACGGTGGTTAGAACGTACGGCTGAGCAGTGCTCCCGTTTCCGGTGAGGCTCTGCGACTGGGCTGTCCACGCGGTGTAGGTGCCCAGACTCCAACCCGCCGGGATGCTGGCTGGGCCGTAGAGCGTCCCTTGATAGGCCACGAACGTGCCGCACGCGTCGTTGGCGCTGCCAAAGGAGGTGTAGAACTCATCAGGTGCGTCCTCTTGACTTGTGAGGGTGCACCCGAGATCCGGCGTCACGGCGAAACTCGCGATGTGCCGCGCGGCGCTTGGAGGGGGAGGCGGTGGTGGCGGAGGCGGAGGCGGAGGTGGCGCACTGCCGGCACAGAAGTTCCCGCCCAGCTGCCGGGTGAAGATCGCCGGCGTGGAAGGCGTGCTCAAATGCCAATCAAGTAGCTGGCCCTCGGCCGAGAAGGCTCCGAAGTCTGCGTTCCAAGTGCACGAGCCAGGCTGGGCACTGAACTTCAGGTCCGCGCCGACGTTCAGCGTGAGGCTTCCGACGCCCCCGACACCCACCCCCGCCTTTACGGTGAGCCCGATCCCCGCTGTCGCCTGGGCGAGGCTTTTCGCCGTCAGCGTGAAATGCGGGTTACCGAACGAGACGTCAGGGATCAGCAGGAGAGCGGGCGGGAGCCCGACTGTGTGACCGCCGGCGTTCACTTCGATGCTGCCTCCGGACTCGAGTACCCCGCCCAATGCCGCCGATGCGGTGAGGTCGCCTTCTATGCCGGCGGTGACCGGGATTGGGCCTGCCATACCGTCCGCGTAGAAGGCCACGCTGGCCGAGCAGGACAGTCCAACTCCTGCGGTCACGTCAAGACCAGCTTCGACGAGAAAATGCACCGATGCCCGCACTCCGTCTTTGACGTGAATGCCAAAGACATCTGCGGTCGACCAGCCGCCCGAGAACGAGACGTTCTTGATTCGTCTGTACGGGGACATCCCAGTTGTCGATCCGCATTGGGCCGACAAGCTGGCGGCTGAGGCCTGCGTGGACTGCAGGGGAACTTGAAATTCGAAGTTGGGCGCTACCTGATAGATACTCGCAGCCGTGAGCGACACCGACGTCGTCCCCCGCGCATAGGCGACTGCTACCACGTTCGACAGCAAGCCTCGCGGCAACCTCACGCTGGGCGGCAGCGACAGCACCGCGCCGTGGACCAGAGCGACATGGCCCGCGAGGACGATGCGTGATGGATCGGCCGCGTCGCCGGCAACGGACAACACCCCACCGGTGAGCACCTTCAAGCCCGGATTGACGATCCTCGTGTACCTGCCGACCAGCACGGCATGGTGCCCCCGTGCCACCTGCACAGTCACGTTCCGCGTCAAAGCTGTCGCGGTCGCTCCGCGCCGAATCGCTCCGCTGGCACGTTCGATCGTCACGCGGCTCAACGTCAGCCGGTAGGTGCCGACAGGGACGCTTCTGATTGTGAGTTCGCGTGCCGTGATCGCTCGGCGCTGGCCATGAGGACCCGACAGCACTGCGGCCGGCCGCTCACTGCTCGGCAACCCCAACACGCGCACAGTCAGCGAACCCGAGCGTGCAGACGCGAATGACGCCGATGCAGCCGAACCCGCGAAACAAATCGCCATGGTCGCAATCGCAACTAGTAGCCGCACCCCCCGTAACACGCCGCAAGCATACCCCGCGTCGTGGGGGCGCAGTGCTCGCGTGACGCGCGCGAACCATGCCGATGCAGGGGGTTGCGGCGAAGCGGGCCGTGCAGCTAGGCAACTCGCGCGATGGCATCAGCCAGTTTGCTTTCCGCCGTGTACCGTGTCGCCGCTCTCGGTTGCGGCCTCGCGAGTGTCGAGGCACACCCCCATATCCTGCGTCGCGCCCCCCAAGCCGACGCGGGGACTCGAACCCCGGACCCCTTCATTACGAGTTCTGCGATTCGGCCTGTTCTCGGCTTCCCTGAGCCACGTTGCACGCGGCTCAGGTGCGCTCAGGTGCCCTCAGAATCGGGGAGTTCGGGACATGGTTCGGGACAGGGTTTGATATGGCCCATGACGGTCGTGCGGCCACACCCTCCGCACGGCCTCGGATGCTCGCTCCTCGCCCGGGCCAAGAGCATCCGGGACCTCCGCCGACCGCCACACTTCTCGGGCGCTAGCAGTAGCGGATCGACACTCGCTACAGCTGTGGGCTTCCGGTACCCGTGGTGCTCTCCGAGCGGGCGGCAGCGAGTGTGCTGGCCCACCAGGCCAGGTCGGTTGCTGCGACGTCGAGCCGTCCGTCGAGCGGCGCGAAGAGATCCGGGGTGAACGGGTCAGCGTTCATCGCGGCCACCATCAGCTCCGGCAGGATGTGGATCGCGTGCCGCAGCGGGGCCATCTCGAACTCGACCGCGACGAGGCGCAGTTGCTCAATCGCGCGAGCACCTCCCACGTTGCCGTAACCGACGAACGCGATCGGCTTGCGGTTGAGCTCGGGGAAGACGTAGTCGAGCGCGTTCTTCAGCGAAGCTGGATAGCCGTGGTTGTACTCGGGCGTGACGACAACGAATCCGTCTGCCTCGTCGAGCGTGCGGCCCCAGCGGGCGATCCCCTCGTTGGGGTAGTCGCGCAGCGTGCGGGCCGGTGGCGCAGGCTGGTCAAAGATCGGGAGCGGGTAGTCGCGCAGGTCGATCAGCTCCGCGGCCAGGTCGGTTCGCGTGTATAGGCGGTCCATGAGCCACGCCGCGGGCTTCTCGCCGAAGCGTCCCGGCCGGGTGCTGGCGAGGATCACCTGGATGCGCGGAGAGGCGAGCGGCACGACAGCCAACGTAGCGGACGACGTACCGACAAGCCGGCGATCCTGTGCGAGGCGGACGCCTGCTCGCGCCCGGACCCACCTGACTGCTGCTTCCGCGTGATACCAAGCGTCCGTCACGACAGGCTGCCTGGCCCAAGCCGACGCGGGGACTCGAACCCCTGACCCCGTCATTACGAGGAGCGCGCGGGGGCCGATCTCTGCAGGTCGGTTCACGACGACACGCGGCGTTTGCTGACAGTCCGGCTGATCCTGGCGATCGTTGCGGGTGCTCTGACGACCGCTGAGGCTTCCATCAGGCTTCCAGGTCTGGCGAGCGCCAGGGAGCTGTTCAACCGGCCGACTGTGGATGGTTTACCGGGCTGGGGAGCGGGTCGTGCCCGTCGTGCATGCACTTCGGTCGACGCTGTAGATCGCGAATCCACCATCGCGGATCGGCCGCTCGTGCAGCGGACGGAGTATGGCCTCCCAGTCACCACGAGTGTGCCTACGCACGATCACCACGGACGTGTGGGTCAGGGCGATGAACGAGCAGAGGCGCCTTTTGAGTTCACGGCGAGGAGGACGGCCGTGTAATTCTCGGAGGATCGCGAGACCTTGGTATTCGCGAGGAAGGGCCCACCCGACGTAGCCGCCGGCAAGACGAAACGCGAAGTGGGCCTGTACCTGCCAGTACATCGAGTTGCCGTCGATTCCGAACGGGAGCGCCAGCACGGTGCTGCCGGTCGGAATGTAGCGGGCGAGCGCCGCACTCGATAGCAGCGGCGGTCGGTCGACGCGCGTCCCCCACAGACCCCCGTCGAGGTTGGGCAGCAAGCTCACCATGACCACCGCGGTCGCCAGCCACCGTGCGGGGCGTAACGTGGGCCGATCGAGCCACAACGCGACGCAGAGCGCGCCAGCAAGCGAGACGTACAGCACGAACCTCTCCGGCAGGGCGTGCGAGACGTAAGGAAGTTCGCCAACGACGCTCCACGGCAAGCTGAATTTGGTCGTTTCTCCGGCCACCCTCAGGACTCCGCCGAGGCTGAGAATGGTGGCCGCGAGCAGGAACAGCGCGAGAAACCGAGCGAGTCGACGTTTCCTGCACTCCAGGAAGAACAGGCCGAGGACAATCAGCAGCACCGGACCCATGTAGGCGAGGTCCTCCGGCACGTTGGCCGCGAATTTTGTCGTCACCGGACGGAGCCACGTGGCCGGGGTCGGCGCCAGGAAGTTCGCGAGATCCGCGCCGTCGTTCACCCCGGATTGGCTCCCGAGCGGATTCGTAGATGTCAGGGCATACCAGAGATATGGCACGCCGATCAGGACAGCAACCGCGACGGCGACCGCAGCCTCGTATGCGGTGCGCCAGGCCAGCCGTCGCTGTGCACGATCGCGTGAGATGAAGCCAACGACCAGCGCAAGGGCTCCGAAGACAACCGCAGATGCGAAGGTCTCGGTCGAGATCCACAGCTGGGCCCCGAGCACCACGCCGAGGGCGAGGATGAAGCGGACGCGGGAGATACGGCCCCGCGCTCTGCGCAGCGCCAGCAGCGCCGCGATCGGCAGCAGGCCGACCAGCGCGAGGTTCAGGTGGTTGATCGTCACCCCGGTCTCGTAGCTTCCGAACCCGAACAACAGCCCGCCGGCCACGGCTGAGCTCGTTCGCGCGGTCAGCTCTCGGCAGAGGAGATATGCCCCCCAGGCCGCACCGGCGGGCGCCAGAATGGCGAGCAGGTTGAACGTCACCATCGGGCCCCACAGTTCGGTCAGTGGAGCGAGGACGAGAGCGGGGCCAAGGATGCTTGCCGCCCATGTCAGGTTGTAGCCGCCGGGCGCATAGACCGCGTGTGTCAGGAACGGGTTCTGCAGGTGGAATACGGCGTGCGCCCCCCACGCCAGAAACCACACATAGGCGCCCTGGTCGCGCCCATAGAGCGCCGGGAACGGGCCGAACCCGACGACGGTGTGGTCGATGTCCCCCAGCGTCTTGCGGCCGAAGATCAGGGCGGACAGCAGGACGTAGCCGAGGAGCGTGGCAAGGCTGGTCGTAAGCGGTCGGGCCTTGGCGGCTTGAAAGAGCCGCGCCGGGGAGGGCCGCGGCGGCGCCCCCTCTGGGGTGACGGGCAGCTCGTCCGCGGCCCGCGCGCTCATCGGATCCCGTCGCTGACGGCTCGGTCCAGTTCGCTCAGGAGAGGCTGTTCCATCGGCCTCATCATGCCGGTTCACGATCCATCGGCCTTGCGACGAGCTACTCTCGGCTTCGCCACGAGCCGAGCTAACGACGGGGAGGAACCAAGGTGGACTGCGCGCAGCCCGGCAGCCGCTGAAGGACCGCTGGCGGGCCGATCCCGCCATGGGCGTTTCGAGAGAGCCGACGCGGGGACTCGAACCCCGGACCCCTTCATTACGAGTTCTACGATTCGCCGTGTTCTTGGCTCCTCGGAGCCAGGTGCGGGCGTCATCGCGATTCTCGGCGCGGCTGCATGGGCGTACTTCAAGTTTGTCCGTGGTCGCACCTTCACCGAGCGCCTCGAGCCTTCAGTGTACGTCACGCCATTCCGACGCGGGGGCATCAGCGGCATGCGGATCCGGGCCGGGCTGACCAACACCGGCGCATCGATCGTGCGGCTGAAAGACGACGTGAAGGTCGTTTACGTCTACGGTGCCGCGATCACCGATGCGGCACCCGGCATGCTCCCCGATTGGGGCGAGCACATGTTGGTGGCTCCGGTCTTCAGCGCGCACAAGTGGATCGAGGCACAGGAGACTGTGAGCGACGAGACGCTCGCAACGGTCCCTGACCACGATTGGCTTGCATATCGAGTCGAGCTGATCGTCGCGAGCAAGAAGAAGAAGCGGTGGAGCGCCAATGCCGTCGTTCCGGTAACCGATCTCGAACAATGGAGGAGACATGTCACGCCAGGAGTGGGGACGTCTGGACCAGCACCAGGAGTGGGCCGACGGGGACGGGCTGACGCCCGGAGAGGAGACGAAGATCCGCCGGGATCGTGAAGAGCAAGAGCGGAAGGAACGAGAGGAGCGGAAGGAACGAGAGGAGCGGAAGGGCACAGAGCAGCAGGCTTAGAGACGGTTGGATCGCCCGCCCTTCCCAAACACGGGGGCTAGAGTCGCCGCGGCGCCGGGCAGATCACCATCATTCAGGACAGGCCTGCCACAGGCCCCGCGCCGCGGCCTTCGCGTCTCGCTCGGCTCGTGCGATGACCGTTGCGTAGCGAGAGTATTCTCGATGCTTGGTGTCGCGCTTGGCCTCGCCCCTCTCGAGGAGCGCCTGGTTGAGGAACGTGCCGTCGGATAGCCATACGTAGCCAAGCCAGCGCCCCACGTCCGGCGGTTCAGGCTCTCGGGGTTCAGGGCCGAGCCGGTAGGAGATCGTGCTGTGCGGCGGCGCGAGCCGTCGCACGTAAGCTGTCGACTGCCCGCCGATGCGGCTTTCAGGCGACGCCCCTTTGACGCCGAGCAGGCGCACCCAACCCCGATGTCGCAGCCGAAGGGTGTCGCTGTCGAAGATTTCGCTCACTTCATCCTTGGTCGCTGAAGCTGGCACTGGCACCCGCGGAGGCCCCGAGCGTGGATGCCAGCTGCCCGCGACGATCAGCTGGCGCGATTGCGACGTCGCCGTGAACCTGAGTCCCGAGGTGAAGGCACGTTGGAGGTTCAGCGGAATGCCATCGTATTCCAAGACCGCACCTCGGAGGTCGGCGCCCGTAATGTTCGTTTCCGTGAAGTCGGCGCCGGAGACCTTTGCGTTACGGAGGTCCGCGCCGGCCATGCATGCACCATGGGCATCGGCGTTGATCAGCGTCGCGCCGTTGAGCTCCGCAGCCCTGCCTCCGTTGCCCCTGCCGAAGATCGCGCCCATCAGGTCGGCGCCGAACATATACGTGTGCTGAAGTCGCACGCCGTTGAGATGCGCTTCCCGCAGGTTGACGCCTTTGAGATCGGCATGCGAGACATCGGCGTTGTCGAGCGTCGCTCCGCGGAGATTAGCGCCGATCAATCGTGCATGCGAGAGCTGCGCTCCCTGAAGGTCAGCACCTTCGAGGTCCTTGCCGCTGAGGTCGATCCCTCGGAGATCCCGTTCGGCGAGGTCGGCACCCACAAGGCTCTTCTGCAGGCCAACTGTGATGAGGAGGGTCTGCTTCGCCGCGACTTCACGCTGCTGCTGTTCCTGACGTAGGGCGATCTGCCGTTCGTGCTGTTCCTGTCGATGCGCGATCGACTGCTGACGCGTGCCGTTGACGTCCTGCAGCGCCCAGAATGCGAGCGAGATGAGGCCGCCCGTGAGCAATGCCGAGCCGAGCGATCCGCGCTCGCCCTTGTTGGTACGAAGCGGAATCCAGAGAAACAGGCCGCCAACGATGGCAGCCACGATCAGGCCAAGGATCACCCAGAAAAACGCCGGCAACGCGAGCCACCTCCCATCTGCACTAGGCCGAACCCGACGGCGGCATCATAAGCGAGCCGGCGCACGTTTCCCCCCTATGGATACATCTTGGAGCCCGCGCCGGCTAGCGCGCGATCGCCAGGGACGCGCCAACGGGCGGCCGTCGCCCTTCAAGCTGGCCCGGCCGCTATTGGCGGGACGCCGCGAGGATTCTTCCGGCCAAGCCTCCGCGCGTCTCTGACCCATCGCGCACGCCGCCCACCTTGGCGCCTGGCGCAGGTGGTCGCGCCCGCGCGGACCGGGGATGGATGACAACTCCCGGACCGCCCGAGTCAGCTGCCTGAGGGCCTGACCACTCACAGGTCGCTCCTGAGACTGCTCGATTTCGACGCGGTCAAACTCGGCTTCGATTGCAGCCGCGAGCTGCAGCTCGCCTCCCCCACCAGGGTCAAGAGCGTCGCGCGGAGGATCGTCGAGGACGGACTCGCGTACCTCGCCAAGCGCGAAGGCTTGAACGCTGCTCTTGTCTGCCGCTGATGTCGTGGGCCGGCATAAGCCCCCGAGCTCGAGTCGGGGCCGCCGGGCTCAAGCGCTGCAGCAGCGCACCTACATGCTCCGCCGGTCCCGAGTCGGCCTTGAGGCCCGACTGAAATGCGACGGCCGTGTATTGATGGGTGCCGCCCGACTTCCCCGTACCGGGTTTCCGCGCTTGACGACTCAATCCGGCTCCAACGCGACCGCCTGCGCCACCTCATCGACGGAGAGCGTGGAGCTGAGGATCACGAGCGTGGCACGGGTGCGTGTTACGGGCTGGTGGTCCACGTGCCTAATCGAACACCTCTCCGCTCTGGTCACCGGTGACTGCGTGGTAGATCGCCGAAAACGGTGCCGATGCGTTCACCAGTCCTGCGTCGAAGATCTCTCCGGTTCCGGGTCGATCTTAGTGTCCTCATTTCGGGGGACCCCGCCAGCCTTCTTGGCTTTCTCGAGTGCTTCTCCTAGAAACCCGTCCGAGGCGTCAAATCCCGGCGACTTCGACGCCTTCAGCGGAAATGAAGAGGTCGGAAGTGCGATAGCCCGAGGATGCCGGCGATTAGATGTGGGCTAGGGGACGAATTGCCGGGGATGTCCCAAGCATGTCCGCGGATCCGGAACCGATCGTAGGCGCGGCCTGCAAGAAGCACCTGCAAACCCAAGCCGACGAGGGGACTCGAACCCCTGACCCCTTCATTACGAGCAAGGTAGGGCGCTTGCAGCCATTAGCGCCTGTTGGACGTTTGGCCCGCAAATAGGCGCTTATGGCGAGGAACCCGCGTCACGCGCTTGTGGTGGTTTGTGGGCGCTGTGTTGCCACAGCGTTGCCACGCTGCGCTGAGGAACCGCAAGAGCGGCCGCCCAGAACCGCCATTCAGCTCCAGCTAGCCGCGAATCGCGGGTTTGGTACGAGCGTTTGGTTTGACGTGTTGTCGATGCTCCTTGCGCCAGTCGCGCCGGGCGCTGAGCCGCCCTGGGACGTTCCTATAGATGGCTCAGAAAGCCTCAACAGGAACGCTCAGTATGTCTTTGACGGAAACGGCGGATAGCGCATTCTCGGGCGAAGTGACGATCGGCTCCTACTCTCCGCTGACGCTCGCAGGGGTCGCCACGGAGAGCTATACGCGCGGAGCGACGTGCGGCGAAAAGGTAGGCAAGAAAGCCGCGAAAGCAGTCAAGAAGGGTACGTTCAGCGGGTCAGCGGTCAGCGGTCAGCTTCGAATAGGCCGCCACTAAACAGCCGGTATGGTGGCCTGTGCCTACGGGCATGGGCCACCCAGGCTTTCTCGATCACGGCGAGGCGTCGCGGGCGGCTGGAGCGGACGATGCGGCTCGACCTCCAACTACGTAGCTCCACGAGCGACGGGGCAAGCTCGTGGCGCGACCAAGCAATTATCATAATTCGCTTGGCGTTTACCTAAGCGAGGATCGGGATGGGGTGGATTTTCTGCCGGTAGGGGAGCGCTCATTGCGAGCATGGACGGCTGCTCGCCAATCTCACTGATCATGCTATGCCGCTCGCAGTACGGCGCGGACCGTTGACGGCCAGAAGGACGGAGGCCCCGCTTTCGCGGGGCCTCGGTCGGATGCTGTGCTTTGCAGGCGGCGGGGTTGTTCTTCGTGTCCCCGCCGGTGGCTACATCACGGCAGCTGCCCTGGTTGTCGACGAGCAGTCGCCAACCGACTTCCGGTCTGCCGGTACGCAATGGTTCTAGGAGGAGGCTTCCACCTTCATCTCTGGCTGCATGTGCATGGTTCCCAGGCAGTTATTAGGACTGAATACTCCGGATACGCCTATTGGGGCGCCTTGGCATTCTGGTCCTGCGAACCATTCAGGGGCTGCTGTGTTTACGTAGACGTCTCCAGTCGGGTTTGCGCCGACACTGAGCCAAGCTTCCGACGTTTCGGTGATGACACTGCTCAAATAGTTGTAGGGGCACCCGGCACTGGTCGAGTCGCATGGCTTCGTCCCGACCGGTATGGGACCGAAGTTCTCCGAGTTGTAGGCGACGCTCATGATTGTGTTCGTAGGGATAGGCTTGAGCTTCGTCTTGAACTTCACGACGAACGCCATGCCGTGGAAGCAATGTAGTCCGTGTATATCGGCGGTTGCGTCGTACCACCCGCCTTCTACGTTTGCTGCTGGGTCCGGGCAGTGTACGGGGTCCCTGCCAGGCCGGTAGGGCATCTTGACGTTCGTGGTTATCGACGCGATCTGAAGGCCGACGGAGTTTCCGGGGCCGACCTCGTAGATGTTGAGCGTGACCGGCCACTTGAACGTCTTGCTCGGCTTCGGCGTTGCGCATGAGTCTGCTGCCTGGGAGCCGAGCTGACACGCCTTCGAGGACATGACGACTTCGACGGTTGACTTGTTGCGTGCCGTGCCAGCGGCACCGACCTGTCCCCCGAACTCATTGACTTCTTCTGCCTGGGCCCCCACGGTGTACCCATTCCCGGGCAATGGGTTGGGAATGTTGTTGTAGACAACTACTGCGCTCGCAGCTGCGGCCGTCACAGCCGATGCGCCGATCGCGACGAGAATCGCCGAAGCGAACTTCGTGGTTCTCCCTCGAATCCTTCCGGTCATGTCTGTCTCCATTCATCGTGTCTAGACCACGCGGCACTCGGCCGCTGAACTACCAACGGCTGCGTACAGCTAGGGTCTTCGTGTTGACCTACTTGGCAAGCTTGACCCTTAACAATACGCCCGGCGTCGACTGGGGTTATGCCAAGTTTGAAGCAGACGCGGGCGCGATCGAGCCGGTGCCGCTCGGGGTGAGCGCGGTTAGAGTTACATGAACGCTGCCCGCCCCCGCGGGCGAGACGAACGTGATCAAGCTGTCGGATCTTGCCCATGCGACTGAGGTCACGTTCGGCACAACCGACGCAACGAGCTTTACGGTCACTGCCTGAAGCGAGGCGCCGTAGCCCACAGCCCGCAGGCTCAGACCAACGTGCGCGCTGCCGGAGCGGACCTGGACCCCCGAACTCCCGAAGCGCATGCGCAGCCCCCGCGGGGCTCTTTGCGCTTGAAACGACACCCTCGGCGGCCACCGGCAGGGCCGAGCCGATCGATGTACGTGTCGCTGTTCGCAAAACCTCCATTCCCCCCCGCCCCGCTTTTCCAGGCACTGCCCATCTACAGTCGCGCCAAGAAGACTGCCGGTCATCAGTAGATCCCCACAAACCGGGCGCAACCGTCTCGCTATGTTAGTCCCTTCTCGCTTCGCTTGCAGGCTTCCTACACGATCTCCGCGATGATGACCTCCGCGGCGCGCCGTTGAACACCGGGGATCGAGCAGAGCAGCTCAACGGCTGGGGCGAAAGGGCGGATCTGCTTCTCGATCGCATCAGAAAGACGGTCGATCTGCTCATCGAGGAAATCGATGTGGGCGAGGATCGCGCCGATCCAGAGGGCGTGCAGCTCGTCAAAGCGGCCCTCAAGAGCCGGGCAGCAGGTCGGGGTAGCCGACGACGTAAAGGGCTGCGTTCGGGGCGGCTCCCTCTATTTGTTCATACGTTTCTCGGAGAACCGGCTCAAGAGTGCTGATCTTCTGCTGAAGATTGGCGATCCAACCATCACTTGACCCCGAGTCGCACGCCGGGTACGGCGGGCCGAGCACACAGTTTGTGAGAATGTCCGAGAAGTTCAGGTCGTTCCCACCCATTGTCATCGTGATAATCCGGGCTTTGGCGAGATCGGCGGTGTCCTGAAGCTGCTGCCATTCAATGCCGTTTGCTGGCGCGAGAGACAGGTATGCGCCTGAATGCCAGAGGTCTTCGGTCGTCGCGCCGCTACAAGCAAGGAAGCGTAGGCTCATCGCTGGTAGACCGATTTTGGCGATCTGCGTCGGTAGCCACTTGCTGACGAGCATGGGGTACGCGGCAGCGGACCTATCGCAGCCATTCAGAACTTCCGATCCCGTCCCAGCGCGATCAACCCATGAGTTCGGAGACTTGCCGGGGTTGCCCTCACCCGCCGAGTACGAGTCGCCTAGGGCGACGTATGTGGTCGCGGGTGAAGGTGCAACGGCGACCGTCAGAGGTTTTGATGTCAAGGTGGTGCCATCCAGGTATTTGGTGGTCGCCACGTAGCTGTAGGTGACCGTCGCGCTGGTCGTGTTGGGGGCACGACCACGTAGCGCCACCGGACCGCTCCCCCGCACGGAAACGGCGAGGGCAGCCCGCCATAGCTCGGGGTGACCGTCACGGTGCACGTAGCAACACCGGGCATTGTGCCCGAGAAAGCCACTTCCCCACCAGCAGAACTCAACGAGGCTGGCTTGACCTTGAATCCCGTGATTTCCGCTGCACCCGCCATGGTCGCGAAGCCGACGAGCGAGACCAGAAGGGCAGAGGCGAGAGACACACCTACGCAAGTAACCCAGCGCACCAGACCCACTCTCGCGAGCCGACCAGCCGTCCTATAGCCCCCGACATGTTGTCCCCCTCGATCCTTGACGGCACGGCGCGCCTCCCTGCCGCTGAAGATTGCCCAGCTTGCGGCAGCGGATACCACCTTGCTAAGCCGCGCGGGAGTCGTCGCAAACTCGTACTACCAGGAGGCAGCTGACATCCGAAATGCTTCTGACCTCGACTCGGCTGTGCTTCCGAGATGCTTCTGCTCGGAACGCTGCCGGAGGATTCGGCTTAGCTCACAAGCCCCGACCTCGCGGTCGAGAGGCCTGAAATCACTGGACGCTGGCCGGATCTTCCGCAACTGGCCGTCCCTGGCCTCGGGCGCGTACATGTGGCGGGGACAGGATTCGAAGCGTTCCGGGAACGTCGCCTCAGTCTGCCCGTGAGGACGCTGGAGCTGTGCTCCGGCGCCGGGCTTTCGTCCGAGCTTTGTATTCGGGTGCCGCCGAAGTCTTGGTCTTGGACATCTGGAGGCTTGGGGCCTCGTTTGTTGCGGCTCCGGCTTGAGTCGCCTTCCCGTTGCTGGCCAGGGCAAATACGAGCTTTGGCCTCCCCCGTCCCCCAGCGACCGAGGATTGGGTGAGCAGCCCTCTGCCAGCGAGTTTCTTGAGGGTGTAGGAAGCCGTCTGCTGCGATAGACCCGTCTTTCCGGCCACGATCTTGATGTCGAGCGGCTCCACCTGTCCTTGAAGACTGGCAAGCACTATCTGATCGTTTGCGCCCGCGTGAGCGCGTTTGCGCCTGCGGCCCGTACGACCGTGAAGTCTGCGTGCCCCTTTGCGACGCCGACGGCCATTCACAGCATCGGCAGCCGGACGGCTCGCCACCGGCACCTCCCGCAATGCGACCAGAGCAATCTCCAGTTGCTGCGCTTCAGAGACCGCACCGGAGAGAACGGCAAGACGCTCCTCGATTTCGGAGCGGACACGCTCAAGCACGTCAGTGGCATGGTTCCTCCCATAGGTATTGGCCATCCACCAGCGATCATCCCACGGCCTGACCCCGCAGCCCTGCCCCACCCGGCCTCGTCCCTCACGAACTTGCGGCTGAGTGAGCGTCCCGCAGGCGATGTCTGCGGCTCAGGTTCGTGCTACCAATCTGCTACCAGCGGTAGCAGAAACATGCCGATTTGGGCTGATCTGGACCCAGGCCGTCGGCCCTCTTTCGGGCCTAAGAACCCTCGATTTCCAGGGTGTTTCTCAAAGCCGACGCGGGGACTCGAACCCCGGACCCCTTCATTACGAGTGAAGTGCTCTACCAGCTGAGCTACGTCGGCATATGCCCTGCTAATCGGCCCTTGTTCGCATCCTAGCCAAGGGCCGGCTTCAGGCTGTGGGCCCACGTGTGGGCCCACCCTGAGCCGGGGACGTGCTCGGAGGCGGGGCCAAGAGCGGCGGACATGGCCTGAACCTTAGCTGTCTTGAGCTGCTCGGCGGCGTCCACCGGCGGGGTGCCGTCGTGCCTGTGGATCATGCGGCCCACATACGGGAGATCATCTGGAACAGCGGTACGTGCGTCCTCACTCAATGGCTCCAAGCCGAAGCTCGGTGGCCAGACGCATGAGCTGTTCAACGTCGCGCAGGCGAGACGAACGCCGGGCTTCCGGTGCTCGCATAGCCCGCCACCCGGCTCCCGGCAGTACCGCTTCGAGGCGCCTTTCAAGCGCCCGCAGCTCCGAGACGACGCCGGGCGAGCTCACCAACAGGCCCGCTGGCAGCGTCGCCACCGGCACGAGTGGCGCGCCGTTGCCGCCCGTGCCGTGGAAGTCGTGGGCGATCTGCTGGTTGGTGACCCAGCCCTCCTTGCCGGGCACCGAGGCCTTCTGTTTGAGCGCTTTCGTGGCCCAGCCCGCCGAGGCCATGCCGACGAGTGTGAGCACCACCCAGAAGGCGACCACCGTGCGCTTGTGAGCCAGAACCCAGCGAGTTATCGATGCCATGCGAGCCTTTTTCCGATCTCCTGAGGCATCGCGAAGCTCACAGCTTGACAGCCATCCTGAGGCTTCGTGAATCGAACGCACGCGCCATCGGCGCGCCGCGAGTGAGTGAACAGCTACGTCAGCGCGGCCCAAGATGCCAGCGCCGCAGCCCCCCTCACGCGGGAGTCCCTGCACCGATCGACGAATCGAGGCCCGCCGGCTCTGCCGGCAGCGACTCGCCGTGCTTCTCACAGAAGGCTGGGCCAACAGCGGCGGACCTCGCCTGAGCCGTAGCTGTCCCGAGCTGGTCGGAACGCGGCCGAGCACCGATCGGCCCGGGGAGGCCGGTCGGCGGACTCTGGGGTCGTTTGCCCGCGGCGTGGCCACGGCGTCAGGGCTCGGGTGCGGTGAACGACCGGACGTCAACGAGGTCGGGGATGATCGCGAAGTCGGCGCTGTCGGCGGTGAGCAGTGCGACGCCGTGGACGTTGGCCGTCGCTGCGATGGCGAGATCGATCGCGCGACGTCGTGGCTGTCCTCCACGTTCTGCGATCGCAGCCGCCAGGCGACCCCATTCGCGTGCGACGGCCGTGTCGATCGGGAGGGGATCGAACGTCGCCTCCACGACGCCGAGCCGCTGCGCACGACGGGCGCCCTCGTCGGGGTCCTTCGCCACGAGCGCCCCGAAGTGGAGCTCGGCGAGTGAGGCGGCGCTGATGGCCGCCTCGACGTCCTCCTGAGCCAACGCTGCGATCGCGACCGAGGTGTCGAGCAGGACCCGGTTCACTCGAACGGGTCCATGAGCCCTGCGGGAAACCGCTCGAGGTCCTTGGGGAGCGTCTCAGGCGCTGGGGTCCGCGCGACGCCCTTCACGGCTGCGGTGCTGACCCAGCGGCGCTTTGCGACCGGGCCGAGCTCCGCTACCGGTCTGCCGGAAACGGTGATCGTGAACTGCTCACCCGTCTCAGCGCGGCGCAGCACGTCGCCGATGTTGTTACGCAGCTCCTTCTGCGGAATCGTCGTCACGAAACCGAAGGCAGCAGATCTGCTACCTGGATGACCGGGCCTTGCGGCGCGTGCACTCCTGGCGCGGCGCAATCGAGGAGCGCTGTAGCGTTCAGTGGCCCTCCGTGAGAACGTCGTCCCCACGCTGCCTCCGAGCCACCCGCCACGCGCAGCGGAGGTCGCTCGGCAGCCGTGGCGACCGTCTCGGGCGCTGGGCGCGTTGACCATCCCGCCTCCGGCCAAGCCGCTTCGGGCAGACCACGCAGGTGCTTCAACGCAGGAGGGCCTTCCGCGACTGGAGGCGTCCGGGATCAGCAAGTGGTTCGGGCGAAGGCTCGTTCTCGATGACGTGTCGCTGTCGGTGAGTGCTGGTGAGGCGGTTGCGATCACCGGCGAGAACGGCGCCGGCAAGAGCACGCTGCTGCGCGTCTGCGCTGGGCTGATCCACCCGGATCGCGGCCGCGTGAGCGTGAGCGGCCGCGTGGGCTTCTGTCCGCAACAGCCGGGCTTGTTCGATCTGCTCAGCGCAGATGAGCACCTCGCGTTGTTCGCACCAGCCCTGGGCCTCTCACGCGAACGGGCGATCCGTGATGGTCATGCGCTGCTGGCGGAGTTCGCCTTTCCAACCGCTGAGCGCACGCAGTGCCGGCACCTGTCGGGCGGCGCGCGGCAGAAGGTGAACCTTGCGCTGGCGCTCCTGGGCGGCGCCAACGTGCTGTTGCTCGATGAGCCCTACCAGGGCTTTGACCACGGCTCCTACGAGAGCTTCTGGGAGCACGTCGCGCGCTGGAAAGCGAACGGCCTGGGTGTCGTCATCGTCACGCACCTGCTCGCGGACTCAGCGCTCGTGGACCGGGTCGTGGACCGGGTCGTGGAGATGACGATCCCGCGCGACGTCGAAGGCGAGCGCTCGTGAGGCTGCGGCGGATTCTCGTTCCGGCTGAGATGACCGGGCGCGAGCTGGCGCGGCGCGGCTTCGCGCTCGGGTTGTTGACCGCTCTGCCGCTCGCGTTCTACGGAGCCTCCACGCATTCCGGCAGCAACGCCGTGATCACGGGAGGGATCGCGATGGCGTTCTCGATTGCGGGAGCGTCGATCTTCGTTGCGCTCACGGCGCGTCCCGTCGACCAGCGCCTGGCGCTTGCGGGCTATCGTCCCTACGAGCTGTTGCTCGGCCGCCTGCTGTTGCTCGAGGTGTTCGGGGTCGCTGTGTCGGGGATCTTCAGCGTGGTGATGGTGTTCGGCACCGGCCCGCCGCACCCGTGGCTGCTGGCCGCAGGGGTGGGTCTCGTCGCGTTCACGAGCGTGCCGTTCGGGCTCGCGGTGGGCTCGCTGACGCCAAACGAGCTCGAGGGCGTGCTGATCCTGATCGGTGTCGTCGGCGTGCAGCTCACGCTGCAGTCCACGCAGACACTGGCGCAGGTCTTGCCGTTCTGGGGCGCACAGCGGCTGCTCCAACACTCGATCGAAGGGAGCGTGCCGATCGGCGCCGCGGTTCCAGTGAACGTCGCCTACGCCGCCGCACTGTTCCTCGCGGCCACCTACATCATGCACAGGCGAGCACCGTCAGCCGTGATCCCTCCAGTGCGCTGACGGGGCACTGCGTGCAGCCTGCGCACGCGCGGCAGGCGCGCCGCTCAGCAGGCCGCCGGGTCGGTGCGTGTCAGCCGGACGGCGCGTCGGAGATCGGAAGAGCG
>CALAQT010000489.1 GCA_937888775.1 uncultured Actinomycetes bacterium
GGTGGTGGGCAGCTCGGGGTCTGTGCGCAGACGCTCGTAGAACCGCTCGAAGCCGACCATCTCAAGCTCGCGCCTCAGCTCGCCTTCCCAACCCGCGTACAGGCTGACCTGGTGAATCCCCTGCGCGTCCGCGAGGGCTCTCGGGAGATAGTGGGTGGTGTCCGCGACCACGGCGACCGGGGTCATCGCGCGTGGCGCCTACGACAACAACGGGCTGCGGCGCGGTCACGCCCGGGAAGCGAAAGGATCGCCGACAGCGAGACTCGATCGTCGATGCTCACGCGGGAAGCCTGGCGCAGCGACGCCGAGCTGTCACTGCGGCAGACCCCCGGAAGTCGGCAGCCATCCCCCGACGAAAGGGTGGGGATAGCCATATGAGCTCGTCGCGGAGAGGTCCGTACCTGCCACGGACTCGACATCAACTCGGGGATGGGCTCTGGACATCACCGTGAGGCATGGCAACGCGCCTCGGACGCACGGGGCGATCCTCGGGCAGTCCCGGCCATTGCTCAATGGAGGCGCTTGCGCCTCAGCTACGTTTGTGTCGCTCGCGCCACGAGGCGATCGTTAGCGCGCGATGCTGGTCTTGGGAGCGCGCGACCAGAGCGCAACGGCGCTTCATGGCGCTTTGCGCGCGACCGTGCCCAGCGCGAGCGTGAGCACCTGTCGCGCGAGTATCGCGGCCGCGATAAGCATGACGACGGATGCAGGGCCCGAGAGTCCCGCCAGGCCGGGGGCGTGGGAGAGAGCGAGTGCGCTTACTCCGGTCGCTGCAGCGCCGCTGAGCGCGCGGTCTCGCGCGGGGCGCGGCGCGGGCATCGTGAAGTTGAAACGTCGGATCCGGCGGAGGACCGCGAGCAGGTGCAGCAGCGAGCCTGCCACTGTCAGGCCGATCCAGCCCGCGAGCAGCAGCGCCGCGAGCGCCCCGCTCGCGCCTCCTTGAAAGGGCGCCGATGCGCCACCGTCGATCGTCGCCGCGAGGGCGAGGATCAGACCGACCGCCAGGAACGCCTGGCCGAGCGCGAGCAGGCGGGCGGGCAGAGCCAGCGGGCGGGCGGCGTCGCGCAGCGAGGCGAAGAGGTTGACGCACAACAGTGCAGCCGACGCCAGCAGCGCGCCCCATCCGGCGACCATCAGGAGGTCGCTTGCGAAGGCGGCTGCGACAGCGAGCTCGGTGACGCCGAGCAGCCACAGGAGGTAGGTGGGTGTCTGCAGGCGCTGATAGCGCAGTCGAGTCTGTGTCAGGGACGGAAAGAACGTGTGCAGCGTGCCGAGGATCGCGGTTCCGAGCCAGCCGGCGAGATTGAGCGCGAGATGCGCGCCGAGCAGGCTGCCGTGTGACCACGCCGTGCCCCGAGCCATGAGCACGCCAAGCAGAGCCCCAAGGCCGAGACAACCCGCGGAGGCCTGGTACCAGCGCAGCGCCCAGGGCGCGCGCTGGAGCGAGCGGCGCTCCATCCCCGCGAGCGCGACGGCAAAGAGGAGGAGCCCTGACGCGATGAGCGCTCCTCCCGCCTCGACGAGACCCGGGTGGGCCGTCGGGACGCCGACTGCGACGAGCAGCGTTCCGGCGTTCCAGGTGAGCATCTGCGCGGCGATCAGACCGCGTGGCGGAGGGTCGGTTGCCAGGAACGCGCAGACGAAGAACTGGCCGGCGCCGAGCACGAGCTGCGAGATCCCGCCCAGAAAGAGCAGGTGCAGAGCGAGCCAGTGCAACCGGTCGCCGCCGCTGAGCGCGTATGCGACCCCGGCGGCTGCGGACGCCCCGATGTACAGGAGCCCACTGAGGAAGAACGTGCGCAGCACCTCGCTCGGACGCGCCGAGCCGGGGCTGGTCGTGCGCCGCCGGCAGCGCCGTCCAGGTCGGCCGGGCGCACGCGCGTTCTCGGCCAGATTCGAGCTCATGTGGCGAGGCGGCCGGCGCTGACTCCGCGCAGTTCGATCAGGCACCCGGCCTCCGCGGGGTCGCGTGGCACGAAGCCGGCGAGCCTGGCGTGGGGGTCCAGCACGTCGAGCAGCCCGCGGGTGATGCCCTTGTGCAGCGCGCAGACTGCCTGCTGGTTCTCGCGCACGGCGTCGCGGTAGGGGCAGTTGCCCAGGCAGAACGTCAAGCGGTCCTGTTCGCGTTGGCGGACGACTGGCTGGAAGCCCAGCGCGGCCAGCGACGCCTCGACCGCGTCGGGGCCGGTGTCGACGCCGGGGCCGCCAGGTGCCATTTCGCGGCCGATCTCGCGTCCGGTGCCTTCGATGCCGCGCAGGCCGCCGGGTCTGGCTCGCATCGCCCGTGCCAGCCAACGACCGAGATCGCGATACGCGCTCGGGGCGTTCCCGCCAGGGCGTGCACCGGGCGCGATCGTCCACGCGTCGGGCGGGCGCCCCTGCGCCTGAGGGGCCCGCGTGCGCGCCACGAGGCCGGCGCTCCGAAGGCGCTCGAGATGGATGCGCACTCCATTGGGATGCAGCCCCAGGCGCTCGGCGAGCTCGGCAGTGCCGGCAGGCCGCTTGAGCTCCGCGAGGAGGGCGAACAGGCGGGCCCTCGTGGGCTGGGAGAGCACATCGTCCGGGCCCGAGAGGGTCGGCGGGTCGATCACGACAGAAGTTTTACACAATTGAATTGTGGAAAGCAACTGCCGGGATGGTAGGGTTTTCCCATCGGTGCTGTAAGACCCCCTCAAGGAGGCCTGCGGTGACCTACACGATCAACGAGCCATGCATCGCCGAGAAGGACTCCTCATGCGTTGAGGTGTGCCCGGTCGACTGCATCCACCCGACCCCCGATGAGCCCGGGTTCGCCGAGGCCGAGCAGCTGTACATCGATCCCGCCGAGTGCATTGACTGCGACGCCTGCGTCGAGGCCTGCCCCGTGGACGCGCGGGGGTGTGTGTTGACGTGGCTGAACGGTTGAGATGTTCGAGGCGTTGTCGACAGAGCTGACGAGCATTGGGTCTCTCCTGTTTGGTGGACTGCGGAGCTACCCGGGTAATCGACCGCCGAAGCGGTTGAGGTGTTAGAAGACTGTAAAAGTGGGCCGACGGCGGGCATTCCTACGGTTTTCCTACACTTTCTTTAGCTGTTTCTCGCATGATCGTTTGACCCTCACCGGGTGGCCGCGGGCACAGCCAGTCTCAAACACGGCACTCGAACGCTACGGCGAGTCGGCTGGGTTCTCGGCGTGGTGGCGCTTGCTTGCGCCGTGCTGGGCGTGTGGGCAAGCAGTTCGGCGAATGCCGCGGTCTCGGTCACCAGCAACTGGGCGGGCTACGCGGCCGTGCCGTCTGCGGGCGGAGCTTCAGCCTTCGAGAGTGTCTCGGGCTCGTGGACGGTACCCACCGCGACGTGCAGCTCTCGGGGACAAAACTACTCTGCTGTGTGGGTTGGGCTTGGCGGATTTGGTGAACGGTCGAAGGCATTGGAGCAGATCGGTACAGACGCCGATTGCACGCGGTTTGGGAGCGCGGTGTACTCCACTTGGTATGAGCTAGTCCCCGCCGCGCCGATCACGCTCAAGCTGAAGGTGCACGCCGGTGATGCGATGGTCGCGTCGGTCACGGTGAAGGACCACGACGTGACGTTGCGAATCCGCGATCTGAGTACCGGCAAGATGTTCACGCGAACTCGACGTGTGTCGCGGATCGATTCGTCTTCGGCGGAGTGGATAGTCGAGGCGCCGTCGGTGTGTGTCCCGACGAATATATGCAGGACGCTCACGCTGACCGATTTCGGCAGCGTGGCGTTCTCGGATCTCTCAGCCACCGCGGGGGGACAGACCGGCCCAGTCGAAGACCCGCTGTGGAGCGCCACCGAGCTCGAACTGCGTGAAGCTCAGAACTTCCCTCAAGGGCCACGTGCCTCGGCAGCGAGCATTTCAGCCGTTGCCGTCCCATCAGCCCTGTCGAGCGGCGGCTCGGCGTTTGCGGTGAGTTGGGGCGAACAGGCGACCCAGACCGAACAGCCGACCCCGCCGACGCTGCCGGGCTTCAATGGGGGTCCTCCTTGAGCCAAGCGCGCTTTGGGCACTCATACACTTATCTAACGGTTTCTTTACGGGGCTCTTGGTTGGCGCAGGGATGCTTGGTGCCACCGTGTCTCGCGTTTGTGCGAGACACGGTGCCTTCTTTGCTCTGCGACCCCTGACTGAAGGAACCTGTGTCTAAACGCAACGAACGACCTTGGCTGATCATTGCTCTAGGCGTGCTGTGCGTCGTGGCGATCGTCATCGCCTACACGACCGTCGGCCAGGCATCATCCGCGACTGCCCAGAGCCGCCGCACGGCGACGGCGGCGCAGGGTGTCGTACAGCAGACCGTCTCGGGAAGCGGCACTCTCAAGCCCGCAGCGAACGTCGGCGTCAACTTTGCCGCGAGCGGAACGCTCACGGGTGTCTTCGTGAGCGTCGGCGACCACGTCAAAAGCGGCGAGCTGCTGGCCGAAGTCAATCCGAGCAGCGCGGAGTCGAGCCTGCGCTCGGCCGAAATCGCCCTGACTACCGATGAAGCCGCTTATCAGGACGCGGTCAAGGGACTCACGCCTGCGGAACAGCACCAGGCTGAAATCACCGCCGAACAGTCACGAGCGTCGGTCAAGTCGGCGAAACAGTCGCTCCGAGAGGACCAGCAGACAGCGGAATCAGAAGAATCATCCGCCCGCGTGACCGTCGCGCAAGCAGAGGTGTCACTGAAGAGCGCCGAACAGTCGGTAGCTGTTGAAGTCAAGAGTCAGCAGGACGCGGTCAATCAGGACATAAGCCAGCGCGGCGCTGATGAAAAGGCGATCGTTGAAGCCAGGTCTGGGCTTGAAGCAGCGAAGTCCCTGCTCGCCACCGAAAGAAGCAAGTCGCCTTCCGACGAACAAAAGGTCAGCTCAGCGGAATCAAAGGTCACATCGGCCGAAGCCACGCTCAAGTCCGCCGAATCGAAGGTAACCCAGGACAGCAATTCGATAGTGAGCGCGCAGAACAATCAGGCCGCAGGGGTTGTCAAGGGACAGCAGTCGATCGACAGCGCTCGCAACACCGTAGCAAACGCTAAGCACACCAAGTCATCCACCAAGCTGAAGAACGACCAGACGATCGCACAGGCGCGCACCAGCCTCGCAAGCCAGGAACTCTCGCTTCAGTCAACGCTTGTTTCCAATGAAGTCAAAGCGGCGCCGCCAAAAACGTCAACCCTGGTGAGCGCCGAAAACACCGTCAAGAGCGCGCAGATGACGGTCGAAAAAGCGCGCCGGACACTCTCGGAGACGAAGCTATATGCGCCGGCCGAAGGCGTGGTCGCGACGGTCAAGAACGCGGTCGGCGAAAGCGTCTCGGCTACAGGCGCGGAAGCGTCATCCAGTAGCAGCGGCTCGAGTGCAGCCAGCGGCACCGGGACAAGCGGGAGCGGTGGCACAGGCACGAGCGGAGCAAGCGGTAGCAGCGCCTCCAGCGCTACCGGAACAGGCGGGAGCAGCGGCAACACCAGCGGCACTAGCGGCACCCGTACCAACGGCAGCGGCACCGGCAGCGGCGGCGGGTCGAGCGCCGGCACCGGGACAGCCGGGAGCGGCTCTTCCGAAAGCGGTAGCAGCCCTTCGGGAACGGGCGGTGGGACTACCACCAGCAATAGCGGCGGTGGCGTCTACCAGGAGATCACCTACACGAGCTCAAGCAGCAGCGGCAGCTATCACGACATCGCTAGCTCGAGCTCCGGCGGCAGCACGAGCGGCGGCAGCACTGGGACCAGCAGCACTGGGACGGGCACCAGCAGTACGAGCAGCGAAAGTAGTAGTAGTTCGTTCATCGAACTGGTGGACGTTCAGGGCTATCAGGTGGTAGTGCCGTTGAGCGAATCTGAAATCGGCAATGTGCATGTCGGGCAGATCGCCACTGTCACCGTCGAAGCGCTCTCAGGTCGCAAGTTCGCGGCGCAGGTGGTGAGCTTGCCTGTTCTCTCGACGAGCAGTAGCGGGGCGGCGAGCTATAGCGTCACCTTCCAGCTCGAACAAACGGCGTCCGGGTTGAAGCCTGGGATGAGCGCGACCGCCGAAGTCGTCGTCAAACAGGCCGAAGGCATCAACGTCCCGACGAGCGCGATCACCGGCGGCAGCGTGACCGTGGAGCGTCGCGGCAAGCAGGTCAGCCAGGCTGTGACGACAGGGTTGGCAGGCAACAGCAGCACGATCATCCTCAGCGGCCTCAAGGCCGGAGAAACGGTGCTTCTGCCGGCGTCGAGCAACACGAGCGGCGCAAGCCTGACCTCCAAACTGGGCAGCGGCCGTACTGGCGGCGGCCTCGGCGGCGGCGGCGGCCTCGGCGGCGGGGGAGGCTTCGCCGGCGGCGGATTCCCCGGCGGCGGACCCCCGGGCGGATGAGGTCTTTGATGCGTGCAAGGAACCCCCACCCGGGCGTTGGAGGGCGAACGCGGCCTGCTCGCGAGCGGCCCTTAGTCGAGCGCGCTCGCTCGGCGCGACAGCCCCCGGCGAGCAATGGCCGGCGTCCGCGGCCACCGGCGATTCTGGTGCGCGAGGTCACCAAGACCTATGAGCTAGGGCAGATCAGGGTACGCGCGTTGCGCCAGGTCTCTCTGCAGATCGACCGCGGTGATTTCGTCGCGATCATGGGCAGCTCGGGCAGCGGCAAGAGCACGCTGATGAACATCCTTGGCTGCCTGGACATACCCTCAAGTGGGAGCTATCTGATCGACGGGGTGGATGTGCGCAGCCTCGATGAGGACGACCTCTCGGATCTGCGCAACCGCAAGATCGGGTTTGTCTTTCAGAGCTTCAACCTCGTGGCGCGCACCAGCGCGATCGCGAATGTGGAGTTGCCGCTCGCCTACGCGGGGGTCGATCGCGCGACGCGCCGCCGCCGCGCAGAGGATGCGCTCGGTGCGGTCGGGATGGCCAACCGTCTGCACCACCAGTCATCGGAGCTCTCCGGGGGCCAGCAGCAGCGGGCCGCGGTCGCCCGGGCGATCGTGACAAACCCAACGCTGATCCTCGCCGATGAGCCGACGGGGAACCTCGACTCGCACTCCACCGGGGATGTGCTGCGGATCTTCGCGCATCTCAACGAAGAAGGCCGCACGGTGGTCCTGATCACCCACGAGCCCGATGTCGCCGAACAGGCCAAGCGGGTGATCAGCCTGAGCGATGGCGAGGTCGTCGAGGATCGCCGGATCGCCGGCGTGCATGACGCGCCGCCTGTGCTGCACCACCTGAAGTCCGCGCATCACCCAGTCAAGGCCGCCGTCGCGCAGGCGCAGGTACAGTCGTGATCGGACTTGAGACAATGCGGATCGCCTGGGGTGGGATCACCGCGAACAAGCTGCGCTCCGGGCTGACGATCCTCGGGATGACGATCGGGGTCGCCTCGGTGATCATCCTGATCGCGGTCGGCAACGGCTCCTCAAACGCCGTCAAGTCCCAGATCCAGTCACTCGGAACCAACGTTCTGCTAGTGCAGACGGGCGCCGGACGCGGCGGCCCACGCGCGTCCAGCTCGGCCACCATCTCGCTGACCAAGGCCGACGCAGAAGCGCTCCAGAACCCCAACCTCGCACCGGATGTCAAGAGCGCCTCGCCTGTGGCGAACGCGAGCAGCGTAAAACTCGTCTACAACGGCACCAGCTTCGAACCATCGTCATTCGTGGGCACGACGCCCTCTTACTTGACCGCCCACAGCTACAAGGTCGCCGAAGGTGCTTCGTTCACCTCCGAAGACGTGACCACGCACAGGCGCGTGGCGGTCATTGGCCAAGAAGTCGTGCAGGAACTGTTCGCCGGGGGCAGCGCCGTCGGGCAGAACATCAAGGTCAATGGCAGCAACTTCGAAGTGGTTGGCGTCCTGGCCAAAAAGGGAACGAACGGCACCACCAACGAGGACAACGTCGTGATGGCTCCGATCACCACGGTGCAGAGCACGCTTACCGGCGCCGGGTCGATCAACTCGGTCACGGTCGAGGCGAAGTCCGAATCCGCGCTCAACGCCGCCGAAGGCGAGGTTACGCAGATCATCGAGGAACGCCACAAGATCAAGAACACCTCCGAACCGGGGTTCAGTGTGCTCAACCAGGGGTCGCTGCTGTCAACCTCGAGCTCATCCAGCAGCGTGTTCACCACCCTGCTGGGAGAGGTCGCCGCGATCTCGCTGCTGGTCGGCGGGATCGGCGTCATGAACATCATGCTCGTGAGCGTCACCGAGCGCACACGCGAGATCGGGATCCGCAAGGCGATCGGGGCCAGGCGCTCGGACATTCTCACGCAGTTCTTGACGGAGGCCGTGCTGGTCTCCCTGATCGGCGGCCTGACCGGCGTCGCCGTCGGCGTGCTCGGTAGCCAGTTCAAGATCGCCGGGGTGCAGCCGGAGATCGCGACGTACTCGATCTTCCTCGCCTTCGGCGCGGCGGCGCTGTCCGGGCTGTTCTTCGGCACCTACCCAGCAGCGCGCGCCGCGCGGCTGAGACCGATAGAGGCACTGCGCTTTGAGTGAGCAACCTTCCCCCATCCAGGAGCCCGCCATGCCCGACGAGCAACAGACAGCCCACGACAGTCCAGCCTACGATCCCGCCGTACAGACGCCGGAGACGCTCGCGTATGAGCCGATCGAGGACGAGCAAGACCAGTGGGCCGAGGAGCCCGAGGAGCTCGAGCTGCCTGCCCGGCCGCGCCGACGGCTGCTGACACCAATCCCGCTCGCGCTGCTCGGCGTGCTGCTGATCGCTGCCGGGTTCATCGCCGGCGTGCAAGTCCAGAAGGGCCAAACCTCCTCCGGGTCCCCCGGCGGCGCCCCAGCGGGCCTTGCCTCACGCTTCGCGGCGCTTCGCGGCGGCACGTCGAGCACCGGCAAAACCCCAGCGGGCGTCACTGCGGGCGGCTTCCCTGGCGCCGGCACGGGCGCCGGCCGTCCGACTTCCGGCACCGTGGCCTACCTAGACGGGAACACACTGTATGTGACGAACTCCGAAGGCAACACCGTCAAGGTCAAAACCTCACCGAGCACGAGCGTTACTAAGACCGTGAAGACGAAAGTCAAGGGTATCTACCCCGGCGAAACAGTGACGGTCACCGGCGCCACCGGCACGAATGGGACCGTCAGCGCCGAATCGATCAGCGTCGGCTCGTCAGGCACGGGTCTCGCGGCGCTGCTCGGCGGCGGCGGCTCCGGCGCAACCAGCAGCCCAAGCAGCGGTGGCTCATCGGCGCTGTTCGGCTCTGGCTAGAGCAATACGACAACTCTCAAACAAGGAACGATAGATGCCCACTCACCCGCCTCGCACTTATCAACCAACAAGCCGCCACCGCACCCGGCCGGTCCTCGCCCTGCTGGGCCTTGGTGCCTGCCTGATGCTAGCGGCGTGCGGAAGCTCCTCCGGCAGCGGCGGTAGCACCAACTCCGCGAACAGCAAATCGGCGACAACGTCGAGCAACGCCCGTGGGGCTGGCTCCAACAGGTCGACGGCGCTCCGCGAATGCCTGCAAAAGCAGGGCATCACGCTCCCCTCCGCGCCCGCCGGCGGCAACCCCCAATCGTCTGGGTCGGCGCCCCCAGCCGGTGGTGGATTCAAACTGCCCAAAGGCGAGAGTGCCGCGCAGCTGCAAGCCGCGCTGAAGAAATGCGGTGGCGGGAACTTCCCGGCCGGCGGAGCCGCGCAGTTCCGCGGCGCCGGTTCAAGCAAGACGTTTGCGAAATTCACGGCCTGCATGCGTGAAAACGGTGTCGACCTGCCTGCAGCGAACACCTCGGGCAAAGGCCCCGTGTTCGACACCAAGGGCATCAATACGAGCAGCACGGCCTTCAAGAGCGCCGAGAGCAAGTGCCGCAGCGACCTCGGCCCAGCCGCCGGGGGCGGTGGGCCGTCGAGCGGCGGTGGACCTCCGCCGAGCGGCGAAGCTCCGGCCGGCGGCGCTCCGCCCACGGGCGAAGAAGGCTAGTCCGAGATGACCGAAGTGTCGGTATGGCGGGCGTGATCACCGCTCGCAAGCGGATCCTGCGTGCAGTGCTCTCCGCTCTCGCCGCCGGCATGGCCGGCCCGCTGACCGGCTCCGCGCTCGCCGTGAACACGACGGCGAGCGCCGCCGACTCGGCTACGACCCCGACGACGACGTCCACCTCAGCCGAACCCGGTCCGGAAGCGAGCAGTGGCGATTCGTCGTCGACGAGCTCCACCTCGACCACGGAAGCGACGACGACCACACCGGCCACGACCACGACCACGACGGCAACAGCCCCGCCCGCCAGCACTCCCGCCGCGCCTGATGTCGAAGGGGCGCCCACGGTAGTGCACCAGCGAGAACAGCAGAAGACCGCCGGCATGGGCGAACCGAGCACGAGCGCCAGTCCGAACACCAGCAAGAAGCCCAGCAAGAAGAAGACGACCACGGTGAGCAAGACCCCATCCAGCGCCAAGAAGTCTGCAGCTGAAAACAAGGTTGCCCGCACCCCTGAATCGGTGGCCGAGGAAGGGGTGCTCGCCGCGGCGCTGGACTCCTCGGCAGCCTCTGCGCAGGCGCTCGACTTCTACCGCATACCTTTGTTCTTGCTGCCGGTCTACAAGGCCGCCGCCGTCCAGTACGGCGTCCCGTGGCAGGTGCTGGCCGCGATCAACGAAGTCGAGACCGCCTACGGCAACGACCTGTCGGTCTCCACGGCGGGCGCGGTTGGATGGATGCAGTTCATGCCCAGCACATGGCTGCAATACGGCGTGGACGCCCTCGACGCCGGCTACGCCGACCCGTACAACCCTGTGGATGCGATCTTCGCCGCGGCGCGGTACCTGCGAGCCGCCGGCGCCCGGACCGATCTACGTGCGGCGATCCTTGCCTACAACCACTCCGAGGAATACGCCAGCTCGGTTCTGCTCCGGGCTATGCTGATCTCCGCCTACCCCAAGACCGTGATCTCGACCTTGACTGGGCTGATCGACGCTCGCCTACCCGTGACCGGCAAACGGCTCGTGTGGAGCACGCCGGTCGGAGCGGCCTCCTCGACTTCGAGTGCGACCGCAGGCGCGAGCGCGATCCCGAGCAAGGTCTCGAGCGCCAGCACCCCTGGCTCAACGGCGGCGCCGTCGCCGACCGCCGCCGCGGCGGCCAGCACATCAGGCCCCGCCGCCTCCCCGAAGTCGCTCGACTTTGACGAGTTGACCACCGCTCCGAACGCATCGGTCGTAGCCGTCGAGGATGGACGCATCGTGAAGATCGGCGACTCGCACCGACTCGGAAAGTATCTGGTGCTGCGTGACGTCTACGGCGACGTGTTCACGTACGCCGGACTCGGCAGCATTGCCCACAGCTACTCGTCGGAGAACTCCGTGAGCACGCCGACGAAGTCCCCCGTGGTGGAAGCGGCCAGCACCCGAGCGCCCATCCCAACGCAGCCCGCCACCGCGGGAACCCAGCCGCCTCTCGAGGAGACATCGGCGCAGAGCAGCCTCCTCTCCTCCAGCCTCGGCCAGCTGTCAGTGTCGTTGACTGCCGAGGCACAAGTGTCTGCCGGGAGGTCCACCGCCCGCGCCGCTGCCGCACGTACGGCCAGTAAGGCAAAGCAGGGCACAGCTAAGAATGTCGCGCTGCGGCGCGGATCGGTGGTCGCAAGCGGCACCGTGCTCGGCCAAGTGAGCATTCCCAGCGGCGATCGCGATGGTCACCTGCGCTTTGCTATTCAGCCCGCGGGCGACACGAGCACGATCGACCCAGGCCCGGTGCTGGCCAACTGGAAGCAACTGCAAACGGCACTGCACCCGCAGGGAGCCAAGGCAACAAACGCCCTGCTCGGGGCAACCACGAGCGATCTCTTTTTGATGTCCAAGCACCAGCTCGAGAGCACCGTACTCGCGGACCCCGATATCACGATGACCGCCTGCGACCGCCGGGAAGTAGCGGCCGGCAGGGTCGACAAGCGCGTGCTCGCGGTGCTTGCCTTCCTCTCGCGCAGTGGCCTGGCCCCGACCGTCAGCGCGCTGCGCTGCGGACAGGATCAATACACGGCATCCGCTGCCCTCTCTGCGCAACACAACGGCGACGCCGTGGACATCGCGGCGATCAACGGCATTGCGATCGCGCACCACCAAGGAGCCGGCACGATCACCGATCTGACGATCCGTGCGCTGCTGACGCTGCCGAGCGGATTCGTGCCCCACGAAATCGTCAGCCTGACGCGGTACCCGGGGGCGAGCAACACGCACGCCGAGGCGTCTTCCGCGAAGGAGATCCGTCTCCAGTTCAGCCCGACCACGGCGTCCGCCGCGCACCTCGCGCGCGCCGGGCGCAACGCGCCGGCGCCGCTTGAGACTGCCACGAGCGCACTGAGCGCCGCTCAGTGGAACCAGTTGATGACGCGGGTGGCAGCGTTGCCGGCCCCGACCGTCGTTACCAAGCCGAGCTCCGCCGCCGTCACCGACCCGGGGCGTGGCTAACGTCCCGGTCGCTCACGCCGTCGAAGTGGTCGGCGGGTGTGGGCGACCGTTCTGTGTTACCGGGGCACCGAAGCTCACGGTTAGACGGGCGCCGCCGCCGGGCGCGTTCTCGGCCTTGACGTAGCCTCCGTGTGCTTCGGCGGCCTGGCGCACGATTGCGAGCCCGAGCCCGGAACCGGGGAGCTTGCGGGCCCGGTCGGCTCGATAGAAACGGTCGAACACGAACGGGAGATCGGACTCCTGAAAGCCCGGTCCGTGATCGCGAACGCTCAGCACCCCCTCTCGTAGGCTGATCTCGATCGTACCGTCGGCGGGGCTCCACTTGCGGGCGTTGTCGAGCAGGTTCGAGACCGCGCGGTTGATGCGATCCGCCTCGCCGCGGAGGACGGTCGGCTCGAGGCTCACCTGCAGCTGTACCTCGCCGCGTCTGTGGGTTCGCTGCACCGCGTACTCGACGATCTGGTCGAGGTGCACGGCATCGTTGGCCGGCTCTGTCTGGGTCTCGCGCGCGAGCTCGACAACATCGCTGACAAGTGAGGTCAGCTCGTCGAGTTCCTCGACGATGTCGTCCTGGATGCTCGCTTGATCCTCCGCGGGAAGACGGTCGGCTTCGCGCAGGATCTGGATGTTCCCGCGCAGCGTCGCGATCGGTGTGCGTAGCTCGTGGCTCGCGTCGGCGACGAGATGTCGCTGGGCCTGCACGGAGCGCTCCAGCACGTCAAGGGTGCGATTGAAGCTCGCCGCGAGCCGAGCAATCTCGTCATGGCCCGTGACATCCAGCCGCTGAGAGAGATCGAGCGTGTCGCTCAAGACCTCCGCTCGTCTCGTGAACCGCGCGACCGGCACCAGCGCCGTACGCGCCACCAGGGCGCCGAGAACGGCTGCGATCGCGATACCGGCCAGGCCCACGAGTGCGAGCAAAATCAGGATCTCGTTCAGCTCGTGGTCGACCTGGGTGAGCGGCAACGCGATCAGGACCGCGCCTAGCGACCCAGCGCCCACCGTGATCACACGCAGATGGGTGCCCTTGACAGTCCGATCAGACATTGCCCGCCCGCTGCCGCGCGCCGCGATCGCCCGGTCCCGAGCGCTGGGTGGGATCCTCGGCGAGGAGCCCTGCCCGCCTGGAACACTGATCTGACCGCTCTTGGACACGAACTGGACATAGCCGGAGGCGGCACCGAACTGAGGGGGCTTGACAGCCCGAGGGAACCCGGCCGGCAACTTCGCGCCACGCGGCAGACCACCACGAGCAAACGCCGCGGCTGGAGGCAGACCACCAACGCCGGTGAATATCTGGGCGCGCTGACGCAGATACCCGTCGACCTGGCCACGCAGATCGGCACGGACTACGACATACACGGTCACCGCGGCACCCAGCACCGCCAGCACGACCGCGAGTCCCGCGACGGCCGCGATCCGCGCACGCAAAGTCATGGCTCACGCAACACGTATCCGACGCCCCACACGGTCTGGATCAGCGGCCGAGCGCCTACGTCCTCGAGCTTGCGTCGCAGATAGCCGACATACACCCGCAGCGCGTTCGAGGACGCTCCAAAGTCATAGCCCCACACGCGCTTATAGATATGGCTGTGAGACATCACCTGCCCAGGGTTCAACATGAACAGCTCGAGCAGCTGGTACTCGGTGCGCGTCAACTCCGTGAATCGATCCCCAACGAGCGCGCCGTACCTTGCGGAGTCCAGCTGGATCTCAGCAAACGAGAGTAGCTTCGGCGGCGCATCGTCAGGCATCTCGCGACTACGGCGCAGCAACGCTCGCAGACGCGCCTTCAGCTCCTCCACATCAAAGGGCTTGACCATGTAGTCATCGGCGCCGACGTCCAGGCCCTCGACGCGGTCGCTGATCGCGCTACGCGCGGTGAGCATCAAGATCGGCACTCGCTCCCCGACCCGTCGCACGCCCCGGCACACCTCCAAGCCGTCTATATCGGGCATACCCACGTCCAGCAGCACCACGTCGGGAACATCGCTCGTGATCAAATCGAATGCCTCAGCGCCACCGTCAGCGGTCTGCACCTCATAGCCGTCCAGGGTCAACACGCGGCGCAGCATTTCGCGCACACCACGCTCGTCATCGACGACAAGGGCTCTCACGCCAGTAATTGTGACCGGCCGCCGCCGCCCCTCGGCCGATTCCTACACTCTCCTTACATCTGACGACACGAGCAATCCCCGCAGCTCGTCAACACCATCCTGAGCCGAGCCGGCTTCGACGGGGGCTTTGATGCTGTTGGTGCTTTCGCGCCGATACGGACCCCAAGGTGGCCGAACCGGCCAACGGATTCTCCGTCGAACGCTCGGCCGCCTCACGACCTGGCGTGTCAGGGGGCCGCCGAAGACGCCCCAAAACCAGCCCCGGCGACCGCCAGACGACCGCTGGGGAAACCTGTAGGGAAATCTGGCCGGCCGTCCGCAAGCCCTGCTAAGGTTCTTTTCGTTCGTTTTGCAGGGGTTTCCGAGATGGGCCCGGCTGGACTCGAACCAGCGACCTACCGATTATGAGGCAAGCCGCCGCCCTGTTTGGCTGCTCGTGATAGCAGGGCGTTCCGCCATATCAGTCCTCAGCGGGGGGGCGCTGAATGATTTCATCGACTGTCGGCAAGCCTGCCTCGGCGAGCGCCCAGGCAGACCAGTCGCGCTCGGTTTCGAGCAGCGCTCGCCAGTGTCGCGTCGCGTCTCGCGCGCTGTCGCGCAGCGGGACGACGATGGTCTCTCGCGCGCGCCAGGGGAGAACCGGGTAGCGCAGCCCGATTGAGCCGGTGTCCGTCTCGGCCGCTTCCTCGTTGACGGTCCCGTTGAACGTGGCCGCACTAGAGCAGGCGATGACGCCGCCGATCGTGGCGCTTGAAAGGCCCGTGTGGATCGCACCCTCCAGCGTTGCGACCTTGCGAGCCATGTCCATCAGCCCCCATTCGGTTTGGAAAAGCCCTGTGATGTTCTCAACGCACAGCCATTCAGCTCCGGACGCGCTCATGCGCTCCGCCTTGTCGCTAAGCGTCCGGACGAACCGGGGCAGCAGGTTCTCGCCGCCAGCGGGGCCGCTGAGCCTGCGTCCCGCTGCATCGCCGTAGGCGACTAGCTCGAGATCGAAGCCGGGTTGCAGGTACGGCTGCACCATCCCGCCGTCCTGAGCAGCGCTTGCCGAGCGTGCAATCCAGTCGATGATGTCGCTGAGCACGTCGTCTGACGGTATGGCCGAGATTCGGCCGTAGACCCATACATGTTGGCTTGTCGCGGTATCGCGGATGCGGTCCATCATCCGATCGACTGCGTGGTGGTGTTCGCGGGTCAGGTCGGATGGTTCGAGAACCTTCGTCTCGACGGTCATCCTCCTCCCTTCAGTCTCAAACCAGAGGTCTGCCGGTGGCCGACCTGGCTCAAGGTGAAAGCCCCACCCACGTCTGAGTGCGAGCCCAGCGAGTGTCGCCTGCAAGGAGACGTGGAGAACGCGACTAAGCTGGCGGTTGCCACGAAGCTCCTTGCGGATGCGCCCGGCGCCCTTGGCGGATTGCAGGAGGCGAAGACGTAGCGCGAGGTCCACGGTCTGGACAAACGCGTACATGTGACCGCTGACTGCCCACAGGACAGGGATCGGCAGCTCCCCAAACTGTTCAACGGCATCGACGGTCCATGAGTCTCCTAGTTCCTCTTGGAGAACGTCGATCGTCCAGTGCGCTGCACGTCGCCATGCCGATGACCAGCCGAGTGCCTGATCGACCTGTTCTCGCAGCATTTCCCAGCTCGGCAGCGGCGCATCGGGCACGGTCGCATACTGACAGGCAGAACTTCGTGTGCGTCGAGCCCGGCTACCCTCGTTGGATGGCGAGCGCGATCACCCTCGAGCGCTGCATCTTCTGCGGCGAGCAGAAGGTGAGCGAGGAACACATCGTCGCAGCCTGGGTGCTGCGCGCGTTCGCGCGGAGCCGTAGGCCGGCCTCGGGTTTCGCGGGCACGTTCACGACTCCCGACACGTTGAAGGTCGAGGCCGCCGAGCCCGTGCAGACGGCGGCAGTGACGTGCAAGGGCTGCAACAACGGCTGGCTCTCGCTGATCGACAACGACGCCGCGCGGGTGCTGAAGCCGCTGATCCGCGGCGAGAGCGAGGTGGCGCTCGACACGGCTGGGCAGAGCGCGTTCGCCGCCTGGATCTACAAATGCGCGCTGATCTTCGACGCCGCTCAGCACGGGCCCGGCGGCGAGCTCGCGTCGCTGCGCGCCGGGCTCATGGAGTCGCGGCTGGCGGGGCCGGGCTGCTTGATCTACGCGGGCCCAGTGGGGCCGCCAGCGCCGTTCGAGCTGGCCGGTGTGAAGGACCGGCTTGGCCTACGGCTGTTCGGCGTCCGGACCGCGAACGGGACGGTGCGCCTGGAGGTCAACGGACAGGTGAGCGAGATCCCGATCCCTGGGTATCAGGTGATGCTGGGAAGCCTCTGCGCCTATCTCGGCGGGCCGGTCCCGCCGGTCGCGCCCGAGTCGCTCGTGGGGTTCGCGCAGGTGTGGCCAGCACACGCGGAGCCGGTCGTCGTGCGGCCGTGGCTGGTTGCCGGGGACAACTCGCGCACCGAGGCCTGACGACTTCAGTGTCCGCCGGCAAACTGGCGGGAGCTATCAGAGTGGATCACGAGCCTGTTGAGCGGCCGGATCTCGAGCGAAACGGTACCGCAGTGGTACCGCAGACTCCTGTCCCATGAGCCCGCTATTGTTCGCGCATGTCCGCGGCCGGTCCCAGCGCACATGGCCCGAACAGGGCTCTCCAGAGCCAAATATCGCTCTGGCGCTGTAAGCGGCGGACGGGGGTCGAACCCGCGACCTCAAGCTTGGGAAGCTTGCGCTCTACCAACTGAGCTACCGCCGCACCGCACGGAGTTTACGCAGCCCCCTCTACCCTTGAGGGGCCGTGAGACGCCGCGCGCTTCCGATCCTCGTCTCGCTCGCGGGCGCCTGCCTGATCGGGCTGCTGGTCTACGGCGTGAGCACGCAGGCGGTCAGCCGCACACTCGACGAGCGCGTGCTGCGCGGCGAAGCGCCGGCCGCGCCCGACGCGAGCCACGTGCTGCCGCGCCTCTCCGCTGCGGGCAGGAGCAGCCTGGCGTCGATGCGGGGCAAGGTCGTGGTGCTCAACTTCTGGGCATCGTGGTGCGCGCCCTGCCAGATCGAGGCGCCGCTGCTCGAGCGCGCCCAGAGCCGGCTGCTGGCTCACGACGCCACCGTGCTCGGGGTCACATACAAGGACGCCTCCAACGACTCCGAAGCCTTCGTGCGTCAGTTCCACATCACCTATCCGAGCCTGCGCGACGGGGAAGGCGCGTTCGCCAAGGAATACGGCACCGACCAGCTTCCCGAGACCTTCATCATCGACCGTCGGGGCCGGGTCGTGAAGATCGCCCGGGGCGAGATCGACCAGGCGTTCGTCGACCACGCGATCGCGATCGCGCAGAGCACATGAGGCGGGCACTGCTGATCGCGCTGCTCGCGTGCGCCTGCCTGCCTGCAGCCGCCGATGCGCTGACGCCGCGCACGTCGCTGCCGGCGATCGAACGCCAGGTGATGTGCGTGACGTGCAAAATCCCGCTCAACGTCGCCGAGTCCCAGCAGGCCGACCGCGAGCGCGCGCTGATCCAGCGGATGATCGACGCGGGCGAGAGCGAAGCGGAAGTCAAGAAGGCGCTCGTCGCCGAATACGGCGCCGCGGTGCTCGGGCTGCCGAGCGCGAGCGGCTTCGATCTGACGGCCTACCTCGTCCCGCTCATCGCCGTGATCGCGCTCGTCGCGCTGCTCATCGTGCTGCTCCCGCGCTGGCGCCGGCGGGCGCGCGCCGAGCAGGCCACCGAGGCGCCCAGGCCCGAGCTCGGGGCCGCGGACGCCGCACGCCTGGAGTCCGACCTAGCGCGCTTCGACTGAGCCGCAGCCGAGCGCTCCGGCGGACGCCCCCGGCGCTGCCGTGGCTACATCTCCTCCGGGGCGCTCACGCCGAGCAGGTCCAGGCAGCGAGCGATCGTGCCTCGCGCCGCCACACACAGGGCGATGCGGGATGACTCGAGGTCCTCGGGCTCGGCGCCCACCACGCGGCAGTCGCGGTAGAACGCGGTGAAGCTCTGCGCGAGCTCCAGCGCGTAGGCGGCGATCCGGTGCGCCGCGCGGCGCTCCGCGGCCTCGGCCAGCTCGTCGGGGAAGGAGAGCAGCTGCTCGATCAGCGCGCGCTCCGTTGGGTGCAGCTCCTCGCGCTGCCCCTCCAGCAGCCCGGACTGCGCCGCGAGCACCCGCTCCCCGCCCGCCTTGGCCAGGATCGAGGAGATGCGTGCGTGTGCGTACTGCACGTAGTAGACGGGGTTCTCGTTGCTCTGCTGGCGCGCCAGGTCGAGGTCGAGGTCGACGGTCGTGTCGTGCGACCGCGCCAGCAGATACCAGCGCGCGGCATCCACGCCGATCTCGGCCTTGAGATCGTCGAGCGTCACGAACTCGCCCGCGCGCTTGGACATCTGCGCGCGCTCCCCCGCGCGAACGAGGTGCACGAGCTGCATGATCAGGAGCTCGAGATGGTCGGGGTCGCCGCCGAGGGCCTGGTAGGCCGCCTTCATCCGCTCGACGTAGCCGTGGTGATCGGCGCCCCACACGTCGATCTGGCGTTCGAATCCGCGTTCGCGCTTGTCCTGGTGGTAGGCGATGTCCGAGGCGAAGTACGTGTGCTCGCCGCTGGAGCGCACGAGCACACGGTCCTTGTCGTCGCCGAACTCGGTCGTGCGCAGCCACAGCGCGCCCTCGCTGCGGAAGGTCCGGCCCTGTTCCTCCAGCAGCGAGAGCGTGTGCTCCACCGGGCTGGGCTCGCCCTCGTGCAGCGCGCTCTCATACGCCCACGAGTCGAACGTCACGCGGAACTCGTTCAGCGACTCCTTGATGCGGCCCATGATCCGCGTGACCGCCGCGCGACCGAGCGCTGCGGGCTTTGTCGCCGCGGGATCCACGCCCGCCTCCCCCCCGCGCAGCTCCTCGACGAGATCCAGGACATAGTCGCCCTTGTAGCCGTCCTCGGGGACCTCCTCCCCGCGGGCGAGCGCGCCGATCGACTCGCCGAGCTTGCGCACCTGGGAGCCGGCGTCGTTGATGTAGAACTCGCGCCCGACGCTGTGGCCGTGGAACGCGAGCACGCGGGCGAGGGTGTCGCCGTAGGCGGCGTTGCGGGCGTGGCCGACGTGCATCGGGCCGGTGGGGTTCGCCGAGACGAACTCCACGAGCACGCGCTCGGGGATCGCGGCGCCCCCTCCGCCGAAGCCGTCACCCGCGGCCAGCACCGCAGCCAGCGCGCCCGTCAGCCAGCCGTCGGAGACAAACAGGTTGAGGAAGCCGGGCCCCGCCACCTCGTAGCGCTCCAGGCCCGCCCCGAGGCGTCCCGTGAGCGCCTCTCCGAGGCGCTCGGCGACCTCCCGCGGCGCCGCGCCGAGGCTCGGCGCCAGCAGCAGGGCGGCGTTCGTGGAGTAGTCGCCGAACTGGGCCCGGCGCGGACGCTCCAGCGTGATCGCGGCCCTGCCGGCCCCCGCCTCCGCGCCCCCCTGCGGCGTCGCCGCGCCGGCCGGCAAGAGCTCCTCCGCGGTCGCGAGCACGGCTGCGCGCAGATCCTCCAACGGCGTGGGTGCGGCGCTCACCGGGAGCTGGGCGCTCGCCCGTTGGTCGCTGGCTGGAGGCTCATTCATGGGTCCGTGGTCGGTGCTTGCGATACTAGCTATGTGACCGACCAAGACCCAGGCGCCGAGCGCCACATAAACATCCACCTGTCCCCCGAGATCATGGGGGGCGTATACGCGAACTTCGCCAACGTCAGCCACTCCGACTACGAGTTCACCGTCACCTTCGCCCGCGTCGACCACGAGGTCGAGTCCGAGGAGGTCCCCGGTGTCGTCGTCTCGCGCGTGAACCTCTCCCCGCGCTTCATGCGCGAGCTGATCGACGCGATGGAGGACAACTACTCCAAGTGGCGCACCCGCGAGGGGATCAAGAACCTCCCCGAGTATGGCGGCAGCGAGGAGCCTGCGGGCGAATAGCGCCAAGGGGCGCGCCGGTGGGCGCGACCGCGCGGGCCGCGAGCGGATGGCTGGCGCGTTGCAGCCCGGCCGGCCGTGGAACGCCAGCAGCAGTGCGGTGTTCATACCCTTCACAACATGAAGGTCGCTGTCATCTCCGACATCCATGCCAATCGGCACGCGTTCGAGGCGACGCTGGAGGCAGTGGCCGCCAGCGACGCCGCAGAGCTGTGGTGCCTCGGCGACCTCGTCGGCTACGGCGCCGAGCCCGACGCATGCGTCGAGATGGCGCGTGCCCACGCCGCGGTCTGCCTCGCGGGCAACCACGACCTCGCGGTCACCGGCGAGATACCGCTCGATGAGTTCTCGCGCGGGGCGAGCCTGGCGGCGCAGTGGACGCGCGAAGTGATCAGCCCGGAGAACCTCGCGTTCCTGGAGGGCCTGAAGCCGCAGGGCGAGGAGGGCGATCTCGGCCTCTACCACGCGAGCCCGCGCGACCCCGTCTGGGAGTACGTGCTCTCGGCGCTGCTCGCCGAGCTCTGCCTCGACGCCCAGCGCCACCGCATATGCCTGATCGGCCACTCCCACGTCGCGCTCTCCTTCGTGCGGCACGAGGGCGAGCTGGCCACCGGCGAGCCCCGCCGCGCGGGCGTCGAGCTCGACGTGGCGCAGGGCGAATGGTTGCTGAACCCCGGCAGCGTCGGACAGCCCCGCGACGGCGACCCGCGCGCCTCCTGGCTGCTCCTGGACCTCGACGCGATGACCGCCGCCTTCCACCGCTCCGAGTACGACATCGCCGGCGCGGCCGCCGCGATCCGCGCCGCGCGCCTGCCCGACTCGCTCGCCGAGCGCCTGGAGTACGGTCAGTGACCATGCCCCCCGTTCGCAGGCCGGTCGCAGCGCGTTTGCGCCCGGGCCGACGCCCCCGCTTCATGCGCATGGGCGCCGCCGGCGCGCTCGGCTTCGCCGCAGCGCTGCTCGTCTCCTGCGGCAGCTCCGGGAAGGGGCTGATCCCGGCCGCCCAGGGCGGCCCCCTGCGCAACGACTTCGCGGCGGTCAACCAGGCGGCGAGCAGCGGCAACGGCAACTGCGGCCCCACCGAAACCGCGATCGCTCGCACCGAACAGGACTTCGCCGCGTTGCCCGCAAGCGTCGATGCGGGGCTGCGCAACAACCTGCATCAGGGCATCGCCAACCTCCGCTCGCGCGCGCTGGCGCTGTGCGCGCAGCCGATCGGCGGCACCACCACGGGGACCACGACCGCGAAAACCACCACGCCCACGACAACCGACACAACCCCCACGACGACCGAAACGACCACCACGCCCACGACAACCGTGACGACGCCTACGACGACCACCCCCACGACCACGGGCGCCGGCGGCGGGACCGTGGCGCCGGGCGAGGGCGAAACGCCCGCCGGCGGCAACCCGGGGGGCGGCACCGGCGGTCAGGAAGCAGGGAAATGAGCGGCGTGGAGATCGCGGGGCGCTACCGCCTGGAGAGCCGTCTGGGCTACGGCGGCATGTCGACGGTGCACCTGGCGCTGGACCTGCGCCTGGAGCGCCAGGTGGCGGTCAAGCTGCTCGCCGAGCACCTCGCCGACGAACCGGCGTTCGTGTCGCGCTTCCAGCGCGAGGCGCAGGCGGCGGCGCGGCTCGTGCACCCCAACGTCGTGCAGGTCTTCGACTCCGGCCGCGACGAGAGCACCGGTCAGTACTTCATCGTCATGGAGTACATCGAGGGGTCCTCCTGCGCCGAGATCCTGCGCGACGAGGGCTGGGTCGAGGTCGATGAGGCGCTCGCGATCATCGAACAGGCCTGCGAGGGTCTCAACTACGCCCACCGCCACGGCGTGGTGCACCGCGACGTCAAGCCCGGCAACCTGCTGCGCTCGCGCGAAGGCGAGGTCAAGCTCGCCGACTTCGGCATCGCCAAGGCGACCGAGCAGTCCAGCATCACCCAGGTCGGCTCCGTGCTCGGCACCGCCGCCTACCTCGCGCCCGAGCAGGCCCGCGGCGAGGAGGCCGGCCCGAGCGCGGACCTGTACGCGCTCGGCGTCGTCACCTATCAGCTCATCTCCGGGCGACTGCCCTACGAGGCGACCTCGCTCACGGAGCTGGCGCTCAAGCAGCAGCAGGAGGAGCCGCCCACGCTCGACACGATCGTCGCCGCCGTCAACCCCGAGCTCGCCGACGCGGTCGCCATCGCGCTCGCGCTCGACCCGCGCGACCGCTACCAGACCGCCCGCGACATGCGACGCGGGCTCAGCGACGGCGCCGCGGGCGTCCCTCCGGGGGAGCCCGTGCGCACCCCCGCGCGCAGCGCGCCGCCGACGCAGGCCAAGATCGGAAGAGCACACGTCTGAA
>CALAQT010000490.1 GCA_937888775.1 uncultured Actinomycetes bacterium
CGCCAGACGATCCTCCGCTGGATCGCCGCCGCGCGCTCGTACTCGATCAGCTGCTCGCAGATCGCCCAGGTCAGAGCCTCGAATGGATCAGGACGAGCCGGGACCCGCAAGCCCGGATTGGCCCGTAGCGAGCGTCCGATCAACCGATCAAACCGGAAGCGGTCATAGAACGGGCGCAGATCCTGGTCGATCCCGAGCGCGAAGCGCATCCGCTCGATGCCCCACTCCGCCGCCGCCTGGTCGCCGGCCCTGGCGCCGAACAGGAACCGGTCGTGCGTGAGCGCCGCCACGCGGATGAGGACCGGCTCCCCGTCGGCGTGCAGCAGGCGGTGCAGGACGCCGCCGCTCATGCGGGCGAGGCCGTCGAGACCGAGGCGGCGCGGGAGCCTGAAGACCCACCGCGGGCTGACCTCCATCCTGACCTCGATGCCTGCCCGGGCATCGACGGGCCCGGCGCTCAGACCGCCAACGGGCGCGCTACTCAGACCGCCAACGGGTGCACTATTCAGGGCGCTGCCGGCGCGCGCCGGCGCGCGGCCGTTCAATCGCCTGGCTTGGCGATCAGATGGACGTCGACCAGAAACGTCCGGCTGCCGACGATCGGCAGCATGTCAACGGACCGTCGCGGTGTCAGACGCCGGTTGCGAGCGAGCTTGCGGCTGCTGTGGCGTCTGACCAGCGCGAGCGTCGCGGCGCCGGCGACGAACCCGGTCGCCGCCACGGCGGCAACCTGGACCGAGGCGAGCGAGACGTGCGATATGGGCTCCAGGGCTCGAACCTCGGCGAGCACGGGCAGACCGTCGACCGTCTCCTCCGCGATGTCGTCGTCGAATACCAGCTCATAGGGCTCGCGGACGTCGGCGTCAGCGAGCGCGTCGGTGATCGTGCGCGCTTGGTCGCTCATGGATCGCACATGGTGACAGCGTGCGCGGTCATCGGCAAGCCGCGCTCACAAGGTGCCGCTCAGTGAGAGGGATCAGCAGGCGTTCGCGCGCGGCCGCGTCGATCCGGCTCGTTACGATAGTGGCGCCACCGCAGCTTGGTGAACGCGTGGCTCGCGCGCGCGAGCTGGTGGATCCCGAGCGCCATCCGACCGGAAAGCCATATGCCGACTTCGATCGATGTCTTCGCCAAGGCCCGCGAGCACGAACGCCTGGCCCAACTCAAAGCCGCACGAGAGCTCGACGCACTGCCATATTTCCGCGTCCTGGAAGGACCAACCCTTCCGGTGGTGCAGATGGAGGGCAAGCGGCGGATCATGCTCGGATCCAACAATTACCTCGGCCTGACCGGAGATGAGCGGGTCAGGCAGGGCGCGCTGGACGCGATCTCACGCTACGGCACGGGACTGACCGGCTCGCGTTTTCTCAACGGCACGATCGACCTGCACATCGAGCTCGAGAACGAGCTGGCAGATTGGCTTGGAACCGAGGCTGCGCTCGTGTTCACGACCGGCCACCAGGCCAACCTGGGCGCGCTGGGGACGATCCTCGCCCCCGGCGACACCGTGGTGGCCGATTCAGGCGACCACGCCTCGATCCTTGACGGCTGCATCCTCTCGGGCGCCAAGCTGCGAACGTTTCGTCACAACCGAATCGATCTGCTGGAACGCAGGCTGGAGAAGGCCGCGCAGGACGGGGGCGGGATCCTGGTCGTGGTCGACGGGGTCTTCTCGATGGAGGGCGACGTAGCGCCGCTGCCGGAGATCGCGGATCTGTGCGCGCGCTTCGGAGCCCGGCTGATGGTCGATGAGGCGCACGCGCTCGGAGTGCTGGGGGCACGAGGGGCCGGCACGTCGGAACTGTTCGGGGTCGAGGACCGGGTCGATCTGCGGATGGCCACGTTCTCCAAGTCGCTGGCCTCGTGCGGCGGCGTAATCGCGGGCCCGGCGGACGTGATCGAGTTTCTGCAGATCCAGGCACGGCCGTTCATGTTCACGGCCTCAGGGGTACCGGCCGCGGTCGGTGCAGCGCTGGCCGCGGTGCGGATCTGCCGCTCGGACGAGGGGCCGACGCTGTTTGCACGCGTGCTTGACAACGCCCGATTCCTGCACGCCGGTTTGAGCGACCTGGGCTTTCAGGTCGTACCGCCGACCCGGCTAGCCGACGGGACCGAGGTGATCACCCCGGTGGTGCCCGTCGTGGTGGGCGACGACTGGAAGGCCGCGCTGCTGTGGAAGGCCCTCTACGAGGCCGGCGTGTTCGTCAACGTCGCGCTGCATCCTGCCGTGCCGCCCGCGGGTGCGCTGCTGCGCACGAGCGTCATGGCCACGCACGATCACGACACGCTCGGCCAGGCGCTGGAGCTGTTCGGTGCCGCCAAGCGCGCGTTCGAGGCCGAGCACGGGCCATTGCCCGGCGGCAAATAGCCGTTCCGCACTTGTCCAACCACGCACAAGTGCGCGGCGAGAGAAAAAAGGCGCTCTAAGCGCACCCTTCGACAGTTGTGACATTGCTGTTACCGAATCGTTGTCGTAGGTTTTGATCACGGAACGGTGGTGGTCAGTCTGGTGGCGCGAAGAGCGAAATCGGGGAGGCGGCCAGGCCCCCGTGAGTCGAAGCACCGAGCCGCACGGCTCAAGACGAGATCGCAGGCCCGGCCGGACCGCGACGAGGAGATGCGTCGTCGGCTGCCGCTATTCAACAACGTCCGCCCAGGGCGGACCAAACCGCAGGAAGAGATAGAGCTACATGACGCAGACCACCCTGATGACCCCAGGCCCGCAGAGACTGCGGGCGCTGGAGCGAGCCAATGAGGTCAGGCTCGCGCGCGCGGATCTCAAGAGGCGCATCGCCGTCGGCGAGATGTCGGCCGCGGAAGTCATCCTCGTCTGTCCTGAAGAGGCGAGCAGCTGGTCCGTGGGCGACCTGCTGATGAGTCAGCGCCGTTGGGGGAGCACGAGGTGCCGGAAGTTCCTCTCACGAAACGCCATCAACGAGACCAAGCCTGTCGGAGCGTTGACCGAGCGCCAGCGCCACGTGCTGGCCAGCCAGCTTCAGACCTGCGTCTCGAGCGAGATGGCGCTCGTAGAAGTCTGAGGACCGCGCTGGGCCTGAATGATCAGGCCCTCCGGGACGTGCACCGCGCAAACGCGAGGCACGTCCCGGAAGCGCCCCAGCGAGGCGCACCTGGCCCGCCCCGAGTCAGATGTGGATCCCGAGCGGCACTGGACTGGTTCCGGCAAAGAAGAAGAACCAGACCACGAACCCCGCCAGCGTGATCCCCGCGCTGACCACGAGCACGCCCTCCAGCATCAGATGCCCTGGATCGTCGCGGCCCCGCGCCCGGCAATTGGCGCGGTAGACGTCGCTGAGCTTTGCCAGCGCGGCCGCGACCGCCATGATCGTGAGCACGACACCGAGGAAGGCCGCGCCCAGCGCGGTGCCGAGCGAGGAGGTCGCGCCCTGGATCTGAGAACCGACCCACAGCCAGAGCAGCGGCGTGCCCACCCAGAGGCCGAGGCTCCCGATGAACATGATCAGAACGACCAGGATCGCGCCGGCGCCCGTCCTCAGCAGCTCGCGCATGCCTGCTCAGAATAGTGGTCGGCGGGAAACCCTCAGGGCTGCGATGGTCAACCGCAGCCCAGGGCTAACGGACAGCCAGAGGAGAGCTTGACCTGCCACCAGCCCATCAGCATCCCGATCAGACCGAGGCGCGGCCTGACCTGCCACACACCGCATCCAGGCGTACCCAGCTCACTGCAGGAGACGCGGGCGAAGCGGTGGGCAACGGGATCGAGGAGCATCCGCTCCAGAACCAGCCGCTTCTCTGACTGCTCGTCGACCCGCTCCGCGATCGTCACCCGCGCGCTGCGCATGCGTTCGGCGAGCTCGTCGCGGATGCGCTCGAGCTCTCCGAGATCCAGCAGCCGAGGCTCGCTTGGGGCTTGGGCCGGCAGCTCGATGCCACCCATCGGATAGGTGGTGACGAAAGCGTCGGCGAGCTGTCGTTCGAGCCGCGCGAGCTGAGTGCGGAGCGATCGCCTGGCCGCCCGCTCGCCGACCTCAGTTCCCGGCTCCCCTAGCGCACCCGGGACGTCCGCGGGACGGCCCCGCAGAGCGTCCTGCACCGGCTGCGAAAGCTCCATCGCTCCTCCTTTCTGCAAGCGGTCAGGTTACCACCCCCTACCTTGCCTCGAGCAGCTCGGCGCACAGCCACATGGCCTCCTCGACGTGGATCGCCGGTACGCCCGCCACCCCGACTGTGAACAGCACCACGCGCGGGGTCTGGGCGCTCACCTGATGACCGGCGGCCAGCTCGCCGAACAGCAGACCGTGGACCCGCTGCGCGTCGGCGACGGCCAGGCGTCCGGGCGCCAACGCGCGGCCGCCCTCGTCGCCGAGACGGTCCCCGGCCGCCGTGGTACGGATCCCAAGGCCCTCGGCGGCCACATGGCGCGCATCGAGCGCCCACACCGGAACGCCCGTCTCGACCAGTGCGATCAGCATCGAATCGTGCACCAGATCCCGGGAGCGGAACCCGCCGTGCAACAGACGCGCGACGGCCGCCTGTTCGCTGGGAATCCGGTCGACGTCGGGGTCAAGGCCGATCTGGCGAAAGAATGACCTGTAGGCGTGTGGCACTGCTTTGGTCCGCATCGTCACGACGGTCGCCCCCCGGTAGCGGTCCGCGAGTCCGCTCAGCCGCCGCCTGACCTCACGCGGACTCTCACGCGGGCCCGCGTCGATCGCGAGCCAATCAAGTCGTAGCTCCGGGAACTCGCCTAGCACGCGCGCCTCGATGAGGCCCGCGCGCAACGCAGGATGCGTGCCCTCGCTCACGACGGGGTGCCGCCACCCGTCCCGGTCGATCGCGCCCCCCGGCTGGGCCCGAGCAGTGAGCGCACGAACGGCCCGATGGCCGCAGCGGTGACCCAGCGATCGCCGAGCAGGCGATCCTTGACGATCCCGCCACGGTAGGCGAGCTCGATCATCGGGCAGATCACGACTCCGTACAAAGAGCCCACCGAACCATCCGGGTCATAGGCGACCGGGATCGTCCAGTGGTGCGAGCGCACCAGTGCCGCCGTCTGCGCATGGCCGGCGTTGACGGCCACGGCCGCGAAGCGCACCGCCGATGCCGGGAACTGGAGCGACAGCGACTGCAGCGCATCCACCTGACGGGTGCAATGCGACGATCCGGTCACGAAGAACGCCAGCACCACGGGCATGCGCCCGGCGAGCAGGCAAAGATTTAGCGCCCGGGGATCATGGCGCGTCAGCGTGCAGGGCGGCTGGAGGTTGGCGTCGCCGTTCAGTGTCGAGGCCGCCAGCGGTGCGGCAAAGTAATGCAGTCGCTGGCCAGGTGGAACGCCGGTCGTGCCCACCCCGTGCTGAGCGAACTGGTAGATCGAGATCGCCACCACCAGCACCAATCCGAAGATCCCGATCGCCCATCGGTACGGCCTAGGGTCGATCGCCAGCGGCGCCGTCGACGGCCTGAC
>CALAQT010000491.1 GCA_937888775.1 uncultured Actinomycetes bacterium
GGGTTCTTGTTGCGGTGATGAGTGTGTCCTTCTCGTGGTCATGGCCCCGAGGCATGCGCTATGGAGTCGGCGGTGGTTGGGGTCTTCGTGCGGACAGGCAGGAGCGGGGCGGGGATGACGGCGATGACCGTGAAGCCGAGTGACCACCAGAACGCGGTGCCGAACGCGGAGCCCGACCTGCGAGGCCACTGGCACGGTGGGCGTGGAGTTGGGTTGTGAGCAGCATGGCCAGGATGGCGGTGCCGAACGCGCCGCCGATCTGTTGGGAGATCCGGGTGACGGTGCTGGCGTGGGGTACTTGGTTGGGGGCGAGTCCGAGGTAGGCGGTGGCCATGATGGGGATGGTGACGGCGCCGAGGCCGGCGCCGCGCACGACGAGGCTGAGGCCGAGGAGTATCTCGTTGGTGTGGACGCCTACCTGCGTGTAGGCGACTGTGCCGGCCGCGGTGAGCGCGACGCCGACGAGCACGATGGGACGGGCACCGATGCGGTCGGTGAGTTTGCGGGCCGTGCTTCGGGTGAGCAGCATCCCGACGCCTTGGGGCGCGAGCAGGAGGCCGGCGTAGAGCGGGCTTTGGCCGCGGATCTGCTGGTAGTAGAGGGGCAGCAGCAGCAGTGCGCCGAAGACCCCGAAGCCGGCGAGGAACAACGAGGTGTTCGAGGCGGTGAAGGATCGCACCTTGAACAGTCGCAGGTCCACGAGCCGGGGGGCGGCGGGTGCGCAGCGCATGGACGACGAAGGCGCCGAGCAGGGCGACGCCGACGGCGAGGGGCGCGATGACGATGGCGTCGTCGAGACCGTCCTTGGTGCCGTAGAGCTGTTGACAACGACGGGCCGGCAGCCCACGCTAGGCAGGACTGCAAGCGCTTGCAGCCGGTTCACGAGGCGACTTGATGGAACGGTTGACTATCTATGAGGTGGCGCGTCGCGCGGGCGTGTCGATCTCGTCGGTATCGCGGGTACTGCAGGGAAAGCCGGGCGTAGCCCCGGCCAAGCGCGAACGGGTCCTGGCGGCTGTCAAGGCTCTCGGCTATGTGCCCAACGGGCTGGCCCGCGGGCTGGCCAGCAGCCGGCACGGGGTCATCGGGCTGATCTTTCCGGACCTCGACGATCCCAGCACCGAGTCCGGTCACGAGACCCTGTTGTATTCGGATGAGATCATCCGGGGCGCGGAGCGGGCCGCCAGAGTCGCCGGATACGCCGTTATCATCGCGGCCACTCATGTCTCGGGCGGTCGGGACATCGCCCGGGCCATTGGCGGTCGCGTCGATGGGCTAGTCGTGCTGGCTGGGAGCATCGCCGAGCCCGATATTGCGGCGCTCGCTGAGCGCACACCTGTCGTCCTCTTGGCCGCGGGACGCCGGGCACGGGGAATCGACCATGTGGCCGCTGACAATGAGGGCGGTGCCTACGCGGTCACCGAGCATCTGGTGGGCGCCCACGGCTACCGCGACGTCATCTTCGCCGGGGGCCCGGCGGCGGCACCGGACGCTCGGGCCAGGTTCGTCGGATTCCGCAAGGCGCTGGCCGCGGCCGGATTGCCTGTACCGGATCGTCCGGCGGTCCGCGGCGATTTCTCGGAGGCTGGAGGTCGTCGGGTCGCGGGCCAGATCCTGCGGGGGCTCGCACTCCCCCGGGCGATCGTGGCCGGGAATGACCAGATGGCTCTGGCGCTAGTCGCCGACCTGACCGCTGTCGGCATCGCCGTGCCTCGCGAGGTGGCGGTCACCGGCTTCGACGACATCCAGCTTGCCCGCCTGGTGTCGCCTCCGCTGACCACCGTCCATCAGCCGATGCGTGAACTCGGCGCTCGGTGCGTAACGCTCCTGCTCGACCGGCTTTCCGGCGACGAAGGCCCGCCGCGGGCGGTGGTGGTCCCCACCGCCCTGGTCGTCAGAGAGAGCTGCGGATGCCGTGCACCCCGCCCCGCACGGGTTCCCATCGCCGGCCGGCAGCAGACGTGAGCGCCGACCCGACCCGCAGAGTGCGCCAAGACTGGGAGCAGCGGATCGGCCACCGTTCCGAGCGTCGACCGGTATCGCCTGCGGTCGAGCTGCCCGCGCCGACTGATCTGTTGGCAGAGCCGGGCGTCGGTCAGATCACGCTGCGGTGGGCGGCGGTCGATGGCGCCGCAGGCTACGTGATCAGCCGAGCCGACCGACCCGACGGTCCGTTCCTGGCACTCGACCACGGGGGCAGCGACGTCCTCGGTGTCCCTGGCCCGCCGTACGCGGACACCGACGTGATGGCCGGTCACAGCTATGCGTACACCGTGGCCACCGTCACTCAGGGCGGTCCCGCCGCCGGGCCCGCCTCTGGGCCTGTGGTCGCCGCCCCACGGTCGGGTGTGGCCGAGCCCGTTTACGTCGATGTGGATGCTGCACGCACCACCGGCGCGCTGCATCGAGTGTGGGCCATGGTCGGCTCGGAGCGGCTGAGCCAGCTCGACCACGGGCACGACCAGTTCGGCAACGACGTGGGCCATGACGTCCGGCAGGCGCTGGCCATCGTCCGCGATGAGCTGGGCGTCCGCCGGGTCCGTGCGCACGCAATCCTGCATGACGACCTCCAGGTGCTCACCTGGGACAGCGCCCGTCCTCGCTTCTGGTTTGACGGGGTCGATCGCGTCTTCGACACGCTGGTGGAGCTGGGGCTGCAACCCGTCGTCGAACTGTCGTTCATGCCACGCGACCTGGCGCGTGACCCGCGGTCGACGGTCTTCAGCTACCAGGGCATCGCCTCGCCGCCCCGCGACTGGGCGGTGTGGGCCGAGTTGAACGCCCGCCTGTCTGCCCACCTCATCGACCGCTACGGGGTGGAGGAGGTCGCGCAGTGGGGCTTCGAGGTCTGGAACGAGCCGAACCTGGAGGTGTTCTGGGCGGGGACGCAGGCGGAGTACTTCCGGTTGTACGCGGAGGCCGCGCAGGCCATCAAGGGCGTCGACCATCGGCTACAGGTCGGCGGCCCGGCCACCGCCGCAGCGGAATGGCTGGAGGACTTCCTTTCGTTCGTCAGCGGCGCCTCCCTGCCCCTCGACTTCCTGTCCACTCACACGTACGGAAACGTCCCGCTCGACCTGCGGCCGACGCTGCACCGGCACGGTCTTGGTGGTGTGCGCATCTGGTGGACGGAGTGGGGGATTGGGGCCGGCCATGGCCATCCGATCCACGGCAGCGCATTCGACGCGCCGTTCCTTCTCCGCGGATACAAGGCGGTCCAGGGCCGCATCGACGCACTCTCCCACTGGGTCGTGAGTGACCATTTCGAGGAACTGGGCCGGCCCCAACAGCTGTTCCACAACGGCTTCGGCCTGCTGACTGTGGGCAACTTGCGCAAGCCGCGCTTCTGGGCGCAGCGGATGGCTAACGAGCTCGGCGACGATGTCCTGGCCGTCGAGCTGCGTGGCGACGGGGCGGGCAGTCTGATCGACGCCTGGGCGACCCGCGCAGCCGACGGCCGCATCGACACGCTGGTGTGGAACGGGACGCCGAACGCAGCGCAGTACGGAGGAAACTCGGCGCTGGAGAGGACTGTGGGGCTGCGCATCTCGGGCCTTGGGAACCAGTCGTACCGTGCTCGGCTGGCGCGCATTGACGACCAGCACTCGAACGTTGCCCAGAGCTGGCCGCCCGACCTGCGCTGGCCCGACGCCGGTCAATGGGAGGACCTGCGCGCGCGTGACCGCTTGGCCGAATGGCCGCTGGACGACTTCGAGATCCATGGGGGCAGCGCCGAGCTGGAGGTGCAGCTACCGATGCCGGGGGTGGCTCGCCTGCGCCTGGAGCCCGCGACCGCCGGGGAATCCACCGCGCCGGACGGCGGGGGACAGCCATGAGAAGAAGGACGCCACAGCGATGAGACGAAGGAGAGGCCTGCGATGAGAAGGGAGCGATCGTTCCGCTTGGCGAAGATGAGGCGCTGGCCCGTGGCAGTGGCGCTCATCGCGCTGACGTTGGCGCCGTTGCAAGCGGGTGCAGCGGGTGAAACCGCCTCTTCGGTCGCCAACAGCAGCGGCTTTTCCGGGGCGCAGCGGGCGACCCTGCTCGGCATCGCCAAACAAACCTGGCAGTTCTACAGCGTGGACGTCGACCCGACCACGCATCTCCCGAGGGACAACGTCACTTTTGCCGGTGGCTCCTCCACACCCACCGCGTACGGCAACTACACCTCGGCGGCCAATATCGGTGTGTATCTGTGGGCGGTCGTGGCCGCCAACGACCTCGGACTGGTCAGCAGGCCGAAGGCACGTGCACAGCTCCAGGCGACGCTAACAGAGGTACAGAAGCTGAAGCGATTCGATGGTTTTCTGTACCAGTGGTACGACACCACGAACGGTGACTCGATCAGGAACCCTGGCGACATCCACTGCTCAACGGAGCCCACGCCAGTCTTCGATAACTGCTACTTCATCTCCAATGTCGATAACGGCTGGTACGCATCGGGCCTGATCGTTGTGCGACAGGCGATGCCGGAGCTGAAGCACTTGGTGGACAGCCTCATTGGCCCAATGAATTTCGGCATCTTCTACGATGCTCGGCCGGAGACGCACTGCAACACGAACCCGACTGTACTCGGCAACCAGCCGACCGGCCAGATGTTCGGCGGGTACTACGTTGGCCTGCCGCCATATCAGGGTGACGACTGGATGTACTACTATCACAATGGCGCTCTCTATAGCGATCCCCGCATCTCTGCGTACATCGGTATGGGGCTGCGCCAGATGCCCGGGAATGTCTGGTGGCGCACCTGGCGGACACTTCCGCCCCCGGCTCCGTACACCGATTGCCAGAGCACAGACCCCAACTTCTCGTGGCAGGGACAGTGGCCGGTCGCCGGCTCCTGGCAGACCTACACGGATCCGCAATCAGGCAAGAAGTTCAACGTGTGGGAAGGGCACTACGTCTACACCGGTTCCGATCTGACTTTCATCCCGACCTACGCCGGCGGAATGTTCGAGGGCTTGATGGCAAACGAGGTGGTGCCAGAGACCTCCTGGGGGGTGCACAGCTTCGGTCTCGCTGATGTGCGCACCGCTCAAGTTCAGATCAAGTACGCGACCGAGGAGCTGCACTACCCGGTTTGGGGGATGTCTCCATCGAGCACGGCCGACGACAGCGGCGGATACGGGGGGGGGTTTGGGGTGGAGGGCCTGCGGTTCCCCTATTACGGCGCGGGGGCGAATGCTGGCCACCCGAACGAGGGATTGTCCCAGTCCCAGTGCCGCGACCCCGTCAAGTGTGCGCCTGAGGGCGTCGTAACTCCGCACGCATCCTTCATCGCCCTGGATGTGGTGCCGCAGCAGGCGTACGCCAACATCCAGGCCTTGCGCAGCATCTACCCCGGCGTCTACGGCCCTGACGGCTTCTTCGATGCCGTCAATCCCACGACGGGATCGGTCGGCCACCGCTACCTGGTGCTCGATCAGTCGATGATCATGGCAGCTCTGGACAACGCGCTCCAGAACCGTGCCATGCAGCGCCACTTCGCGGGGGATCCGGTGTCGTGGGCGGCGCAGACGTACCTCTCCATGGAGACGATGTCGATTCACTAGGACATCAACCCAGCTCGCAGATTTAGGAGATCGACCATGTTCCCAAGGTGTAGATCGAGACGCGGCACGACAGCGGGGGCTGTCGCGGCGGCGGCGATGATTGGCCTGGCTGGGTGCTCGTCCAGTGGCGGAGCTGCGCCGACGGGAGGAGGCACCCTGACGATCCAGGGCGACGTGGGTAATCCCACCCTTGTGGAGGACTTCAACCCCTACACCGCTGCCAAACTCGGCGGAACCAATCTGATCTACGAGCCACTCGAGATCCCCAGCCCGATCAACGGAACCTACGCACCGTTCCTCGCCACTGGGTACACGTTCAGTGATCCGACGAGCTTGGTCTACACGATCCGGCAGGGTGTGAAGTGGAGCGACGGCAAGGACTTCAGTCCCGCAGACGTCGTGTTCACGTTCAACCTGCTCAAGAAGTACCCCGCCCTCGACACCAACAGCGTCTGGGGCGCAATGACCGGTATTTCCGCGTCGGGCAATAACGTCACGATCGCGCTCAAGTCCCCGGACGTCCCCTTCGCGGCCACCATCGCGCAGATCCCGATTGTGCCGGAGCACCTGTGGTCGTCCATCGCCGATCCAGTGAAGGACGCGAACAGCAGTCCGGTCGGGACTGGGCCCTTCGCCCTCGATACGTTTGCGCCGACTCAGTACACCCTGAAAAAGAACATGAGCTACTGGGGTGCCGTTTCCATCGCGCCATCGGAGGTTGTGTTCCCGGCGCAGGCGACCAACCAGAGCACCAACCAACTCGACGTGACCAGCGGCCAGTTCGACTGGGCCTACAACTTCCTACCCAACGTCCAGCAGACGTACGTTGCCCGCAATCCGGCGCACAACGTGTACTGGTTTCCGCCCGGCGGCACCATCGGCCTCTACCTCAATCTGACGAAGGCGCCGTACAGCAACGCCAGCTTCCGCAAGGGCTTGTCCCTGGCCCTGGACCGGACGACGATCGCCAAGAAGGCGGTCAACGGCTACATGGCCGCGGCCAGCATGTCCGGGCTGATCCTGCCGAATCTGCAGCAGTGGCTCGATCCAAGCCTGCCACAGCAGGGCGTGGTTAGCCAGGGCCAGTCGGCAGCCATGGCTGCGTTCGCTCAGGCCGGGTACACATCGCAGGGCGGCAAGCTCGTCGGCTCGGGCGGTGCACCGGCTAGCATGACGATCGTCCTGCCCGCTAGCTTCAGCGATTGGGTGGCAGCGGCCACTGAGGTCCAGACCGAGCTCGGCAACGTCGGTATCAGCGTCACCCTGGACACGCCGCAGTACGCGCAGTACTCAGAGGCCATTGGAGGCGGCACCTTCGATGCAGCGATCGGTGGCTTCGGCGGCACGGGCAGCCCATACACCGACTTCAACAATGCGCTGAACAGCACCTTCGCCACCCCAGTTCACACGCCCACGACCAACAACTTCGAGCGGTTTAACGATCCGTCGGCCGACCAGGCGCTCGCCACGCTGGCTGCGGCAACTACCACGTCAGCACAGAAGCAGGCAACGTACACGCTGGAGCAGATCATGTACGACCAGGTACCTGTGGTGCTGATGTACTACGGCGGCAGCTGGGGTCTCTTCTCCACCAAGAACTTCACCGGATGGCCATCGGCAGCCGACCCCTACACCCTGCCAACCCCGTACAACAACGCCATCCTGACGGTGCTCACGCACCTCCACAAGGCCTAAACCACCGCAGCCGGCGATGGTGAAGAGGAACACGAGGTGAGGTATCTGCGCCGCAAGGTGCTGCTGTTCATCGCCACGCTCTGGGCGGCGTTGACACTCAACTTCGCGCTCCCCAGGCTCATGCCCGGCTCGCCCGTCGAGGCTGCCCTGGCCAAGCTCGCGTCGACCGGGGTGCCGATCACCAACGCCCAACGCACAGCCGTCGAGGTCCAACTGGGGACGCCACACGGCAGCTTGTTCACCCAATACTGGGACTACCTGACGAACATCGTGCACTTCAACTTCGGGACCTCGTACTCATTCCCGACCGAGACGGTCGCGCAGACGATCGGCAGGGCGCTGCCCTGGACGCTGGTGCTCGTGGGGTCGACCACGATCTTCGCCTTCATCATCGGCACCCTTCTCGGGGTTTACGCCGGGTGGCGACGGGGCACGGTCGCCGACTCATCGATCACTGTTGGCGCGACCTTCCTGGCTGCCTTCCCGCCCTTCTGGCTCGGACTGCTGGCGATCTACTGGCTCTCCTTCACGTTGGGCTGGTTTCCGCTCAAAGGTGGGTACAGTGCCGGCGTCACACCAAACCTGAGTCTGTCGTTCCTCGGCGATGCGTTCACCCACAGTGTCCTCCCCGCGTTGGCCCTTGCCATTACCTCATTGTCCGGCTGGGTCTTCGGCATGCGTAATAACATGATCAACACTCTGGGCGAGGACTACGTGACCTTCGCCGAGGCCAACGGCTTGCGCACTAGGACCGTGGCTCTCCTGTACGCTGCGCGGAACGCGCTCCTGCCCAACGTCACCGCATTCGGGCTGTCGCTGGGCGCGATCGTGGGAGGCTCCGTCTTAGTCGAGGGTGTGTTCAGCTATCCCGGCCTGGGCAACCTCCTCTACATCGCCGTCTCCAATCACGATTTTCCCCTGATGCAGGCGCTCTTCCTCGTCATCACCCTGAGCATGCTGCTCGCGATCTTCGTCGTCGACCTGCTGTACGTGCGCCTCGATCCCCGGGTGCGCCAATGACCATCGTCACTACCGCCCCACCGCCAGCAGCTCCCGGTGCGGGCGCCGAGGTTCCGTTTGGTCCGTCCAGCGACGCCATCCCGGGACCACTGCGCTTCGTCGCTCGCGCGCTGCTCACGCTGTGGAGCAACCGCAAGGCACGGGTCGGCCTCGTCATCATCGGGCTGAACATCCTGATAGCGGTGTTTGCTCCGCTGATCGCACCGCATTCACCGACCGCCACCACTTTCACGCCCTACAGCGGTCCGAGCGCTGCCAACTGGTTCGGCACCACGGGGAACGGACAGGACGTGTTCTCGCAGATGATCTACGGATCGCAAGTCTCCTTGCTGGTCGGGCTGGGGGCGGGTGCGCTGGCGACCCTCGTCGCGGTGTCGATCGGCCTCGTCGCCGGGTACCGGCCGGGCCCGATCGACGAGGGGCTCAGCTTTGTCACCAATCTCGCCCTGGTGATCCCCGGCCTGCCGTTGATGATCATCCTCGCGGCTTACCTCCAGGGCCGGTCGGTGTTGACGATCCTGCTGGTGGTGGCGTTCACCAGTTGGGCCACCGGCGCGCGGGTGATCCGCAGCCAGGCGTCGACGCTGCGCAACCGCGACTTTGTGACCTTGGCGGTGTTCTCGGGTGAGCGCCTGTTCCGCATCGTGTTCCGCGAGATCCTGCCAAACATGACCTCACTGGTCACCGCCAGCTTCTTTGGCGCCGCTACGGCAGCAATCATGGCCGAGGCCAGCCTGGAGTTCCTCGGCTTGGGTAACCCGAGCACCGTCAGCTGGGGAACGATCCTCTACTACGCGCAGCAGCAGAACGCTCTGCTGACTGGCCAATGGGTACTCGTGTTCGCTCCCGGTCTGGCGATCGCCCTGCTGGCCGTTTCCTTCACGCTCGTCAACTTCGGTGTCGACGCGCTCTCCAACCCGCGCCTCCGGGAGAAGTGATGGCACTACTGGAGGCACGCGGAGTCAGCGTCACTTATGAACCGGCTCGTGGGGTGCGGATTTGGTCTGTTCGTGACGTGGATGTCACTCTGGAGGAGGGCGAATTCGTTGGATTGGTGGGTGAATCCGGCTGTGGCAAGACAACTCTCGGATTCGCGCTCACTCGGATGCTGCGCCCGCCCGCTCGACTCGACCGCGGAGCGATCACGTTCGACGGTGTCGACGTCGGCACTCTGGATGGCGAGGCATTGCGCCGCCAGCGGCGCAACGGATTCGCGCTTGTGCTGCAGAGCGGGATGAACGCGCTGAACCCGGTACGAACCGTCGAGCACCACTTCCGTGACATTCTCAAAGCGCACGCACGGGAGGGTGAGAAGTTCCCGGCTGCGGCCGTCAGGCGGCGTGGTGCCGAGCTGCTCGACATGGTGCGTCTCGATCCCGCGGTGCTGCATCGGTTCCCTCACGAGCTGTCCGGCGGGATGCGGCAGAGAGTTGCCATCGCCCTTGCCCTCGCCTTGGAGCCACGGTTCATCGTGTTCGACGAGCCGACAACCGCGTTGGACGTGATCGTCCAGGGCGCAGTCATGCAGACGATCAAGGACCTGCAGCGCGACAAGGGGTTCACCGCCATGCTCATCAGCCACGATCTGGGTGTCGTCTTCGAGGCCACCAGCCGGGTCATGGTGATGTACGCAGGCCGGATCGTCGAGGACCAACCGTCGAAGGAACTGCTGCATGGGGCACACCACCCGTACACCGAGGCGCTGCTGAACTGCTATGCCGACCCGCGTGCAGACGTGGTCCGGATCGACGGAATTCCCGGAAACCCGCCTGATCTGTCGGTGTCGATCAGCGGATGCCCCTTCGAACCTCGGTGCCCGTTGGCAGAGGAGATCTGCGTGGAGAAGGATCCGCTGCTGTCGCCGCTGGGTCGAGGTGCGGCAGCGTGCCACGTCAGGACGCGAGCGTCGCGACCCCCAGTGGAGGTGCGAAGTGTCCGTTGACGTCGACGCGTCTGGCGAGCGCAGCGCCGCTGAGGGCGGCGACCAAAGCCCGTCGGCGCTCGGCAACGTCCCGCCGCTGATCGTCAGAGGCGTATCCAAGATCTATGCCAACCGCGGCCGCCGCGACAAGGCCGTCACGGCGGTGGACAATGTCTCCTTCACCATCGCACCCGGCGCAGCTGTCGGGCTGGTTGGAGCGAGCGGCAGCGGCAAGAGCACGCTGGCCAAGATGATCACCGGTTCAGAACGCCCGACAAGTGGGTCGATCAGCTTCGGCGAGTTTGCCGTGGACCGACTTCGCCCAGGCCGGAGGCGCAAGTTCCACAGCCGCGTGCAGATGGTCTTCCAGGATCCCTACGGGGCTCTCAACCCACTGCACACGGTCGAGTACACGCTCATGCGTCCCTGCGAGAACTTCCTGCACATGTCCGGGCAAGAAGCCCGGCAGCGGGTCCACGAACTGCTCGAGACAGTGGGGCTCACGCCGCCGACCCAGTACGCAGCCAAATTGCCCCATCAGCTCTCCGGTGGCCAGCGCCAGCGCGTCGTCATCGCTCATGCGCTTGCGTGCAACCCCGAGTTGATCGTGGCCGACGAACCTGCGTCCATGCTCGACGTGTCGCTACGGGCTGACGTGCTCAAGCTGCTGGCGACTCTGCGGGAGGAACGCGGCCTGAGCCTGCTGTACATCACTCACGACCTGCTCAGTGCCCGAGTGGTCACCGATGATATCCTCGTTCTCAACAAGGGAAAAGTCGTCGAGCAGGGCCCGACCAAGCAGGTCCTGCAGCACCCGCGGGACAGCTACACCGTGCAACTGCTCAATGCGGTGGCCACCCCATTCGCGATAGCACCCACACCTGACGCGCCCCATCAGGAGCTGACAGCCCGGGCGCCGGCGGAGCCCGCACCCTGATCCCTCGCTGCACCGCGGCCGCTGCGGCAACCGGGGAGGTTGCCGCACTTGTGAAACTCGCGCAACGGAGCCACGCCGTCATCACCGCCAACCAAGACCCGAACGGCGCGTACCCCGCCTGCCCAACGTTCTCGGCGTACAAGGGCTACGCGTGGCTGCGCGATGGAGCATTCACCGCCGAGGGCATCTCAAGGTTCGGGAACGTGGAGTCCGCTGACCGGTTCCATGATTGGGCGAACAGCGTGCTCACAGATAGGCGAGACCAACTCGACAATCTCATCGCAGCAGCCAGCGCGGGCAGGCGGCCGTCCGACGCGATGATGCTGCCGGCACGATTCACCCTTGCGGGAGAGGATGGTTCGGTCCCCTGGCGGGACTTTCAGACCGACGGTTACGGGATGTGGCTGTGGTCTGCGGTTACCCACGCGCGCCGCCACAACAAGGACATGGAACGGTGGCGAAGCGGTATCGACGTCGCTGTCGACTACCTGACCACCTTCTGGGACAGGCCGTGCTATGACTGGTGGGAGGAGCACGTCGAGCATCGCCACGTGTCTACCCTGGCGGCAATCTACGGTGGCCTACGGGTCACCGTCGAGGCTGGTGTGCTGGATTCGGGCCGGCGCCAAAGCTCCATCACCGCAGCTGAGGCAATCCGCACTCTGGTACTGAGTCAGGGTGTCGCCGAGGGGCATCTGTCCAAATGGCTGGGGACTTCGGCCGTCGATGGCTCCCTAACTGCCTGCGTTGTTCCGTTCGGTCTAGTCGGGATCAACGACCCGATTGCGCTCACCACCATTGCGGCGGTCAGCAGCGACCTGGACGTGAACGGCGGCGTTCACCGGTTCCGCGCCGATGTGTTCTACGGCGGCGGACAGTGGCTGCTGTTGTCCGCACTACTGGGTTGGAACCTCGCCGTCCGTGGCGACACGCAGGCAGCTCTGAAGTACCTGCGTTGGATGGCGGCACAGGCCAACGCAGATGGTGACCTTCCCGAGCAGGTCCCCACCCATCTGCTCAACGCCGCGAGCCGGCAGGAGTGGGTCCACCGCTGGGGCGTCGTGGCCACTCCGCTGCTGTGGTCCCACGGCATGTACCTGATCCTTGCCGACGAGCTGGGCCTCGCCAACCTTGGCAGTATCGGATAACGCCCGTTCTCAAGAACGGCCGATGCGGCCGCGAGTCACGATCCGCTCTGTGGAGGTCGTCCCGCGGAGCCGACGGCAGCGATAAGCGCATCCGCGACGGCCTGGCGAAGTGAAGGGTCGGTTCGCACTCTCACCGGTTTATCAGCACAGGTGCTGTTGACCCCGCGGGGCCGTTGATCAACTGCTCGAGCGCGTAGTCCATGAGGCAGGGTTACACCGTGTCGTTGGACACCGGCCCCACGGCACGATGTTCGCCGCCTCCACCGCGTCGCGCCCGGTGTCGCTGGTACTCGCGAAGAGTCAGCCACACAATAAAGGCGTCGAAAACGGTGAGCACCACCAACCCCACCGAAGGCGCGAAGGTCATCCGATAGACCTGGTAGACGATGAAGATCGCCAGAAACGCGATCATCCAGGGATAGGCCCAGAGCTCGCTCTTCAAGACCGCGGCGACAAGCACGATCTTCACGACCCCATGGGAAACCAGATAGGCAGCGCCAAAGACAACCGTCGAATGGGTGAGGCCCTGCGCGGAATGGAGCAGGTGGGTCGCAATGAAGTCATGTGGGTCTTGAGAAAGCTCGTGTTGAGTGAGCCAGTTGACGAGGCTGTTGATTGCCTCGGGTGACACCACAAGAAAGAACAGGCCGCCGACCAACTCCAGGATGCCATCGAGGCCCTTCAGGATCATCCCGATTTCGAAGGTCTTGTCGACCCAGTCTTTCTGCACCTTCATGCCCAGATCATCCACGAGCAAGTGCAGCCTCTGTCACGTTCAGCCGACGAGCCACCCCTTCCGGCTCCCCGCCGCGTACTGGGCCCTCAGAGGGGAGTGGAGCGGGAGAAGGGGTTCGAACCCTCGACCCTTACCTTGGCAAGGTAGTGCCTCACCTCTGTTTTCGGGAGGGACGAAGATGGCTCCAAACGACTACTGACCCCAGGGCCACCGGGGTCTCCGTAAGCGCATGGGAAGCCACATAGCCACGCCGGCGTCCACTGTGGCACAAAACGCTGCAATGGCAGGGTGGGGCCATTTCTGAAATGCGGACTCCGGCGCGTCGTGATGCCGGCTTTCGGTTTACGGTCATGGCGATGGGATTGCTGCCAACTCTGGCGTTTTCTGACCCCCACCGTGACCCCCACTGGGCCGGACGAGGGTGGATTCCGCTGGACCGGATCGCGTCAATCCGACCACTAGTGAGTTCGGGAGGGACCCCCACGCACGTCCGTGGACAGCCTTAGCACGAACTGGGAATGCGGTATCCGGGGCAACTGGGATCGAGGGATTCGAGACCCTCTCCCGCCGCCCTATCGCCACCGCGCTCTGCGGCTGCGTAGACAGGCCCGATCAGGCGGGCAAGGTACACAGCATCCGTCGCTCGAAACGGCCGTGCCCATCGGCGCACCGCCAGCCATCAGGGAGGCTTCTGCTGAGCCGCCCCCGAGGCGAGGAGGTGTAGCTTTAGCCTACGAAGGCGCTCCTATTGGGGTGGGGGGGCGACAGTAGGGAAGGAGGGCGCGGAACGGGGCTCCACTCCGGCGCCAGGGCGGTTATTCGGCCCGGATCGAGCACCCCGTAGTTTTGGTGTCTTCGGCAATCAGTGCGCGAAAGTCCTTATGTGTCAAGCCTTGTGTTGACACCATTCCTTCCAAGATGAGGAGCCTGATCGAGCGGGAGTAGCTCAGTTGGTAGAGCGCGACCCTTCCAAGGTCGATGTCGCGAGTTCGAGTCTCGTCTCCCGCTCCGTCCGCTCGTCCTTGCCGATGCTGTATCCGATCGCCGAATAGCCCTGCAGGCGCTTCCCGAACATGCGAGCAAGAACTGGTACCTCAGCATCTACGTAATCGTAGATCTGCACCACGCGCTTGTTGGCATGATTGCGGTGTAAGCGACCAGCGTATTGTTGAATTGTCCCTCGCCACGCGACAGGCATCGCCAGGAAGAGGGTGTCCAGGCGCGAGTCATCGAACCCCTCTCCAATGTACCGGCCAGTGGCGACGATCACGCGTGGTTCATGATCTGGGACGGAACCCAGGTGGACCATCGCGGCCTCACGTTGCTTTGCGCCCATGCCTCCGCGCAGCACAATGGTGTCGGGGATCTGGGCCTTCACCATCCCAGCGATCACCGCGAGATGATCAGTCCGCTCAGTGAGGACGAGCGGTGATCGCCCCCGAGCCACCGCCTCGATGATGTCAGAAACGATCGCGTTCATCCGAGATTCATCGGCGGCGAGCTCGGAATATAGAGCCTGTATGCCGGTATCTCCAACTGACAGCGTGGGTACAAAGGATGTTCGTCTCTCAATGACGACATGATCGAACGAACGCGCCGCTGCCTGAAGGCGAGCGTCGACCTTATGGCGTATCGGACCACATTGCATCACGACGATGGGGTGGTGACCGTCTTTACGGATCGGCGTAGCCGTCAGGCCAGCAACGAATCGGGCCCGAACCTCCGAGAGAACGCGCTCAAAGCTGAACGCGGGAATGTGATGGCATTCGTCGACGATGACCTGGCCATAGTCTGCAACACTGTCGTCGACCTCCCCCTTGCGTGTGAGGCTTGCCAGAAGGCCGACGTCAATGACCCTCGTCGGCCGTCGGCGTCCAGCGCCGATTTGGCCGATCGTGTCGATCGGCAGATTCAGGAAGAAGGCCAGTCGCTCGCGCCATTGGTCCAGCAGGTGGCGCCTGTGAACGAGGACGAGGGTGTTGGTACGTCGCTGAGCGATCAGCCACGCGCCAATGACCGTCTTCCCGAAGGCGGTCGGCGCGCAGAGTACTCCGGTGTCGTGCTTGATGAGGATTCCCGCGGCTCTCGCCTGATCGGGCGTCAACTCTCCGTGAAAGGCGACAGAGATGGGCTGTCCTCGCTGGCGCTTGTCGGTGACCGCCACCGCCACACCCAGGGACTTCAGCAACTCCGTGACGGCATCGCTGCAACCCCGTGGCAGAGCGAGGTGCTCCGGGAAGTCCTCGCTGCAGTCAATGATGCGAGGCTTGCCGAAAGTGGACAGCCGCATCCGTTGAGCGGCGTAGAACTCCGGGTTCTGGAATGCCGCCATGCGCCGTAACCGAGCAATCAGCTGAGATGACAGACCCGCAGTGGGGATGAACACTCGGTGAGACAGGACGAGGTCGAGCGCTGCCGGGGATGGTTCGACAATGAGGTCGTCCTTCCGTTGCCGAGAGGGCGGGAGCTCCCACGGACGTCCATCGCCGCTGTCGGCGTTGAACCAGTCGGCGCCGACGCCGATGAGTACACCGCGCTTCGCCGCATCTCGGACGATGCGTTCCACCTCCGGCGCTGTACAGCGCGAAACGGACGCCAGGTAGGACCACTGGTCGCGATACGGTTGGAGGCGAGGGGTGAGGAACACGGTGTTGTCCGATTTCCGTGCACTACCTTGCAATGGTAGGGCGATGAGGTTGCCAAACCCACCCTTGGGCATGGTGTCCTGGCTGGGGAACAGCCTGTCGTACGAAGCAAAGCTGATTTGGTGCCGCCGGTCGATCGCACCCGTCAGCAACACGCAACCAAGGTTTCGCGCCACCGATGCTGGTATCGGGCGCTCAAAGAAGACCCAGATGTGCGCGCCGTTACCGGACCGGGATCGTTCCAGCGCATGAGGGACTCCCAGAAGATCGCAGGTCGCGGTCACCGCCCTGACGTCATCCGACCACCCGGTCTTGTCGAAGTCGATGGCGAGGAAGGCGGTGGTCTCGTCGAGCTGCATCGGGTAGATCCCCAGGACGGGACCACCCTCGAGATGCTTCCTGATCGCGCGGTCGCTGAGGGGAAGACAGTCGTCGAGGTTTACCGGCTGTCCCCGGATTCTGCGAACACCAGGTCGGAGGACGGGGCCGTACCCGTGACGACCATCAGGTGCCTCCCAGCGCTGGGCATACACGTCGTCACGGCCCCGGAACAGCATCCTGAAGAGAGCTATCTTCGCCTCAGGGGACAGGGGCGTCACGGGCTCAGTGATGAGCGGTTGTGGCTCGTCCGCGCTCGCGTGCTATATCTCGAGTTGATCGCGGAGCCGCCGATTCTCGTCCTCGAGCCAGCGTAGCGCCTGCCGCGCCTCGTCGAGTTCCGCTTGCAGCACCGAGTCGAAGTGCAGTTGCCGGGGGGAACTCATGACGTTCGGCCTGTCCACAGCGAGTCCAACGGTGCGCACCACATGCTGTTGCCGAAGGAGAGCGTCTCCGGCCCCGTGTACAGAACCAGCCCGGATTGCAGTCTGTCGCCAACGCGCTCCCTGAGGAAGCGGATGGCGCGGAAATCGCTACTTCGAACCGTCGAGGATGCCTTGACTTCGACTGCCACGAGACGACCGTCGGCAGACTCGAGGACGATGTCGACCTCCGAGCCCGCGCGGTTACGGAAGTGGAACAGACGGGCTCGTGTGGCACTCCATCCCAGCTGGCGCGTCAGCTCCATGGCCACGAACGACTCCAGTATCTGCCCCGCCAATCCACCCGGCTCACCGGCCGCTGCGGCGGTGGTGCCGAGAAGGTGAGACAGGAGGCCGGAGTCGGTCACGTACACCTTGCGCGTCCGCACCGCCCTGGTGGTGCGGCTGTTCGCCCACGACGGAACACGCATGACGATGAAGGCTGCTTCCAGAAGCGCAACGTAGCGCTTGACCGTGGTCGGCGCCATCTGAGCGTCACGTGCGATCTCCCCCGCTTTGTAGAGGTTGGCGCTTCGGGCGGCCAGCAGCGTCAAGATCCTCAACAGATCCTCCGGCCTTTCGATCCCGGTGATGTCCGGGATGTCGCGACGGACGAGGGTCTCGAGGTAGCTCTCGAACCAGCGGGCACGGCGACCTTCCTGCACGCGGGTGACCACCTCCGGAAAGCCCCCCATGGCCGCGCGGTTGAGGTAGTCCAGTTTGGTCAACGGCGATGTTCGCCCATCTCGATCCCATCCCGCAAAGGCTCGATCGATGAATTGGTCTCGGCAACCTTCCCTCTCACCCTGGGAGAACGGCCACAGCCGGACGATCTCCATCCTGCCCGGGAGGGCGTCAGCGACCCTGGGGATGGAGAGCACGTTGGCGGAACCCGTCAAGAGGTATTGCCCCGGCCGGTTGGAGCGATCGACAGTCGATTTGATCGCCAGGAGAAGCTCCGGCGCCCGCTGGATCTCGTCAATGAGAAGCGTCCCCTCGTGACGGACGAAGTCTGCAGGGTCCTCGATCGCGGCAGCTCTCACCCGCTCGTCGTCGAGGGTCACTGAGCGGGCATCCTGGCGTCCGGAGACCGCGATGGCCGCCAGAGTGCTCTTGCCCGCCTGCCGGGCACCCACGATGAGGACAACGCGGGTGTCGGTCAGGGCCTCCACGACGCTGGGCAGGAGGTGGCGCGGACGGGGTGTCAGCTCCATGGGCAACTGATCCATTGTGGACGAATTCGCGCCCTCTAGTGGCGATTTTCGCGGGCAATCGCGGCTAGTGGAGCGCGGCGCAAGTTCGTGACCCATTTCACGCTGCGAGGGGGTCCCCG
>CALAQT010000492.1 GCA_937888775.1 uncultured Actinomycetes bacterium
CGACATCAAGCTCCACGAGTAGCCAAAGCCAAACCAGCCCGCAACAACCGAATCCGCACCACCACGCGGGATTCAACATCTCAACCACGAAAACTTCCGGCTAGACATTCGGTCGGCATGCCCACGATCTACGGGTCCGCGACCGGCCTCTCGGCGCCGACCGAGCTCGCCAGATGATCGCCCTTGGCAGCTTGACGGTGACCACCGACAGCGGCAGCGCGACCGGCGTGGCCTTCCGGACAGTTTCCGGTTGGGGTGCAGACGCAATCCGGGTGCCAGGCCATCGCGGCACAGCGCTCCTGCACGACAACTTGGGCACGACCCCTACCGCGGGGCGAGCTGCTGGTCGTGGGCGCCGGCGGCCGTGGTCGCGATCGCGATCGCGGAGATGATCAGAAGGCACGACCGCGCGAGGGCTCGTCAACGGAGGTGTGGGACGGGCTACTTCTTGGCCTGCTCGAAGTACGGGTTGGTGCCGGAGGCGTGGTCGGTGACGTCGACGACGCGGTTGATCTCGGAGACCGCCTGGGTGATCGCTACTTCGATGCCCTGGCTGAGGGTGACTGTGGCCATGCCGCAGCCCTGACACCCCCCGCCCAGGCGCAGATAGGCGGTGGCGCCTTCGATGCCCGCGAGCTCGGCGTGTCCGCCGTGGCTGGCGATGCTCGGGTTGACATCGCGGTCGAGCACGGCCGTGACGCGACGGGCGGTGTCGGTGTCCAGCCCGGCCCCGGGCGTTATAGGCGGACCCGGACGGCGGACGGCGGGACCGGCTCCCGGGCTCATCGGGAGGGTGGGAAGGGCGAGGGGCAGGGGAGGCGGCTTGTTCGGGTTGAGGACCACGAAGCCGCTGTGCAGCGGGTCCTCGCTCCAGTCGACCGTGGCCCCGCGCAGCTTCGCGACGCTGTCGTCGGCCACTACGATCGCGAGATCCCCCTGGTGCTGCACGGTGTCGCTGGTGCGGACCTTGGCCAGCGGCTCGAGCGACAGCGCGCAGACGTACTCGCCGTCGGCCGCGCCGGTGACCCGCACGGACAGCACGCGATCGCTGGGGTCGGGCGCGGCGGCGAGGAAGTCGCGCACGCGCTCGAGGGCCGATGCCGTGATGGCGAGGAGGGCGGAGGCTGGGTCGGCCACCGATCTACGATAGCGCCGTGGACCGCCTTCTCCTGATCCTGCCGTCGGCCACTTACCGGGCGCCGGACTTCTTGGCGGCGGCGCGGGAGCTCGGCGTCGCGGTCACGGTGGCGTCCGAGCGCCGCGCGGCGATGTCGGCGGCGATGGGCGAACGTGCGCTCACGCTGCGCCTGTCAGATCCAGCATTGGCGGCCGAGCAGATCGCCGAGCGTGCCCGGGAGACCCCGTTCGCCGCGGTCGTGGGCGTCGATGACCAGGGCGTGATGGCCGCCGCGCTGGGCGCCGAGCGCCTCGGGCTGCCCCACAACCCGCCCGCGGCCGTCGCCCACACGCGCGATAAGGCGGCGATGCGCCGGGCGTTCGCGGAGGCCGGCGTCCCGCAGCCGCGCTTCGCCCTGCTGCCCTCCGGAGCCGACGTCGCAGCCGTGGCGCGCGATGTGGGCCTTCCCTGCGTCGTCAAGCCGCTGGGGCTGTCGGGCAGCCGCGGCGTGATCCGGGCGGACGACGCCGAGCAGGCGCGCTTGACCGCCGAGCGCGTCCGGGGCATTCTGGCCGCCGCTCAGGAGCCGCCCGGGGCGCCGCTGCTGCTGGAGAGCTACCTGCCGGGCGCGGAGGTGGCGATCGAGGGGCTGCTGCGCGGAGGCCGTCTGGAGGTGCTGGCGGTCTTCGACAAGCCCGACCCGCTCGAGGGGCCGTACTTCGAGGAGACGCTGTACGTGACGCCGTCGCGGCTGCCGACCGCCGTCCTGGCCGAGGTCGAGGCGGTTACTGCGCGGGCGGCGCGTGCGCTTGGGCTGCGGGAGGGGCCGATCCACGCCGAGCTGCGCGTGGACGGCGAGCGGGTGAGCGTCCTCGAGCTAGCGGCCCGGTCGATCGGCGGCCTGTGCTCGCGCGCGCTGCGCTTCGGCGCCGGCGTCAGCCTGGAGCAGGTGATCCTGCGCCACGCGCTGGGCCTCGGGCTCGAGGACCTGGCGCGGGAGCCGACGGCGTCTGGCGTGATGATGATCCCGATCCCCCGGGCTGGCGTGCTGCGCGCGGTCGATCGGCAGGAGGAGGCGCGGGCGGTGGAGGGCATCGGCGGGCTGGAGATCACGATCGCCTGCGGCCGCCCCGTGGTGCCGCTGCCCGACGGCGACCGCTACCTGGGTTTCCTGTTCGCGCGCGCGGCGAGCGCCGACGCGGTCGAGCGCTCCCTGCGCGCCGCGCACGCCCGCCTGCGGATCCGGATCGAGCCGCACGCGCCCGAGCCAGTCGGCGCGCGCTAGCGTGGGTCACCCGTGCGTGTCCTTTTGATCTCGACCTACGAGCTGGGCCACCAGCCGTTGCACGTCGCCTCGCCGGCGGCCTCGCTGCGCCGCGCCGGGCACGAGGTCCGCTGCCTGGATCTCAGCGTGCAGCCGTGGGACCCCGGCGCCCTGGAGTGGACACAGGCGGTCGGCTTCTCGGTGCCCATGCACACCGCCATGCGCCTGGCGCTCAGCGCCGGGCGCCGAGTGCGCCGCGAGCACCCCGGGCTGCCAATCTGCTTCTACGGGCTCTATGCCACGGTCAGCCGCGAGCTGGTGGAGCGTGAGCTCGCCGCGCGCGTGATCGCCGGCGAGTACGAGCCGGCGCTCACGGCCTGGGTGGACGAGCTGGCAGCCCCAGGCTTGCCCGCCCCGGCCGCCGAACGGCCGATCATCCACCTGCAGCGCGGCACCTTCGAGGCGCCGGCGCGCGAGCTGCTGCCCGGACTCGAGCGCTACGCCCGCCTGGCGGTGGGCGGGGAGGAGCGGCTGGTCGGGTACGTGGAGGCCAGCCACGGGTGCGTGCATCGCTGCCGGCACTGCCCGGTCCCCACCGTCTACGACGGGCGCATCCGCGTCGTGCCGGCCGAGACCGTCCTGCGCGACGTCGAGCGCCTGGCGGCCATGGGCGCGCGCCACATCACGTTCGGCGACCCCGACTTCCTTAACGGCTGGCGCCACTCTCTGGCGATCGTGCGCGCGCTGCACGAGCGCCGCCCGGAGCTGACCTTTGACTGCACGACGAAGGTCGAGCACGTGCTCGAGCGCGCCGGGGTGTGGGAGGAGATGGCCGCCTCGGGGTGCCTGTTCGTCGTCTGCGCGCTGGAGAGCGTCAACGACGAGATCCTCGTCCGCCTCGAGAAGGGCCACACGACCGCCGAGGCGGTGCTCGCCCTCGACCTGCTGCGCGAGCACGGAATCGAGACCCGGCCCTCGTTTATGCCCTTCACCCCGTGGACGACCCCGCGTGACGTGCTGGAGATCATCGACTTCGTCGCCGCGCACGACCTGGTAGCCAACGTCGACCCGGTGCAGTACACGATCCGGCTGCTCGTGCCCGAGGGCTCGCTGCTGCTGGAGCGCAAGGACCTGCGCGAGCAGCTCGGCCCCTACGAGGCTGAGCGCCTCAGCTACCCGTGGCGTTCAGCGGACCCGGCAGCCGACCGGCTGCAGGGCCGCCTCAACGCGCTAGTCCAGCAGAGCGCCGCCGCGCAGGAGCCGACGGGCCTGACGTTCGCGCGCATCCGCGCGGCGGTGCGCGAGGCGACCGGCGAGGCGGGCGTCCCGGAGCCGGAGGCCATCCCCATGGGATCGAGTGAGGGGAGGCCACGGCTCACCGAGCCGTGGTTCTGTTGTGCGGAGCCGACCGAGGGCCAGTTCGGTCCTCTCACAGCGTGATGACGTGATCCGGCGGGTCGCCCGCCAGCGCCGCGTACAGGTCGGGGAAGCAGCCGACCCGCACGCCCGCGACCGTTCCCGCCGGCCGCGCCGCGCCGATCTCCCCCTCGGCCAGACAGCGCTCCAGCGCGCACTGGTCACAGAGCATCAGCAGCATTCCGTGCTCGGCGGCCACCCGCCCAAGGCGCTCGCCCACCGGATCGCCCGCTCGCAGCAGGTAGGTGTTGTCGTCAAAGAAGAACATTCCGACGACCTCGACGCCATGCGTTCCCTGCTCCAGCTGCGGAAGGATCATCTTCCCGAGCTTGTAGCTGGCCGTGTGGCCGGAGGTAGAGAACACGTAGGCGACCTTCATCCCGGCGGGAGAGTAGTCGGAACCCGCGCGCACCGGTTGCCGCGGTGGTGCCATGGCGATACGGCGGCGGAAGCCCGGAGAAGGACGCAGCGCCGGCTCGAGCCGCCGGCCGTTGCCGTACACGCGTTAGCCAGCTCATAAGAGCAGCGCACACGAACGAGCAGGACGGCAGGCGGTACTTCCTCATCGACGGGCACGTCCATTTCTGGAACGTCCACCCGGGCAGCCCGGGAAGCCAAGTCGAACCTCGCGGCGTCCCGCCGACCGGGCCGGCGCCGCACAAGGCTCTCCGTGCGGCTGGACGAAGCGGAACAGTCGCCTCTCACTGCCGCTCGTGAGGAATCTCAGCAGCCTTCGATTTCGCGCTGGCCAGGCGAGACGCCGGCCGGGCCCCGGCGAATGCTTCCGGCGAACGCACGCGTCCGGCGTCGAGCCGGCGCTAGCCGCTCATGGGGTGGAAGTCGTCATCAACGGCAGCGCGGCGACGCCGATGTCACGGCTGACCTCACGGATCTCGTCTGGGAGGGCGGCCAGGTTGACGTTGGTCGAGAACCCCATCGGAGCTGATAGCGGTCGGAAGAAATCGTCGTAGTGGTTGGCGACGACGATCTGGGGGTCCAGGCGCCGCAGGATCCGTGCCCAGTAGTTCTCAGTGAAGCTGCGTCCCGCGATCCCGGCGAGGAAGATGTCGACGCCGCCGGTGGGAACCTGATCGTCGATGAGGTTCGCGCTGCCCTGGTGATACAGCGTCGTTCCGGCGACTTCGATGTGCAGGCCGTAAACGGCTCCGCAGCGGTAGGCGCGTGGGCTGAGGTGGCCGAGGTGATCGCAGGTCAGCGCCCCATCCATGGGGACCTTGTAGCCCAGCAGCAGCTTTGAGTGAAGGCTGGGGATGAACCGGACAGTGAACGGTCCAAGCTCGTACGGGTGGTGAGGCTGGATCTCGACCGCTCGGTCGCCGAGCCCGTAGAGGCCCATCAGGCGCATCAGCGAGTCTGACCCGTACGCCATCGTGTCGTAGGAGCGCGCGAGCTCGGGGACATCGATTGCGTGATCGAAGTGCGTGTGGCCGACGAGGATCCCGACGACGTCCCAGCTGTCACGCAGGTAACGACTATGGAGAGCGGGGTCCGCGAGTGCGGGCTCGCGCCGTGGCAACGCTTTGAGCGGAACGCGGGTGAGGTAGGGGTCGATCAGGAGGGTCTGGCCGCTGTAGATCAGCCGGTAGCCGGCGGTGCCCAGCCACTCGATCTCCAGACCGGGCGGCAGCGGCAGACGGGCTTTGGCCAGATCGTGCTGAGCAGCGGTATCAGTCCGCTCGCGCGCATCGCGCCGCGCCAGAAAGCGAGCGAAACTAGCGAGATGTTCTGCCGTGTGGTGGGCACTCATGAGTCGGTGATCCGATCCGGTTCCAGGAGAACGATCCGTGGGCGTGCCCACCCAAGTCAGCGTACTTGCCCAACTCAAATCAATGCGGCGCCGGCTGGGCTTCTGAATCGTCACGAAGCAGTCTCCGGCTACCGCTAAGCCACGGTCTTCGCATTCGCTAAACCCGGCTTGCCGGGCGCTCGGTTCTGGGCGATAGCGCTCGCTCGGCCGCTGTGCGCTCACCGAGAGCCGAATGCTCAAATCGAGCGTTAGCCGGCCCGGTGTCCGCATGGCGAATCTCGCAAGTCCGGTCCGCGGATCATCGGTCGCTGGCCGGCGCCGGCGAGGCACTCGCTCCCCGCCGAGAGGAGCGGTTCGCCGCTCGTGGATCGCGCGGTGGTCCGCCGAGAAGAACGGCGGGTCAAAACGATGACTCGTCGACGGCGAGCCTGGCTGCGAGCGGTGCCGGGTTGGCTACGGCTGCAGCTCCGAACGATCGACGCGACGGCAGTTGAGGGGCAGGCAGAGCGCGTTTCACGCTAAGGGGGGCGGGCGTCCAGCGCCCGTTGAGACCGAGCCCCGGAAGGTTGAGGCTTTGGGCCCCAGGGCCGATTACCAGGTTATGAACGAGGCTGACGTAGGTGAGCGGACATCCTTCGGGGCGCGACACCACACAGTCTGGATGCTGTCGCCCTCACCCTCGCCCGGATCGACCTGGATCTCCAACCGGTTTCGGATCCTGGCTGCGAGGGCTAAAGCCGGCCTCGGGATGCGGGGGCGCCACATCACGCCGCGAATTGGGCTCGCAGTTTTGGTGCTGACGCCGCTGCTCGTGTTAGCCAGCATGGCGGGCTCGGCCACCGCATCCCCGGTTCAGTACTGCGCCCAGATTCCGATCGTTGGCGGGATTCCGCCATGGGGCTTCCACTCGGGTGCGCCGATCACGGGAGCGACCGGCAGCTACGCCCGCGGCCACGGTGACATCAATCTGGCCGCCAACACCGTCTCCGGGATCCTCTGCCAGGCCGACCGTGTCCGCCACCAGCCCGACCGCCTGATCATCATGACGGTCGAGCACCACTTGGTCGACCACTCACACTACGCGGTGATGTGGGGTGTGCCCGGGAACATCATGAAGATCATCGTCCGCGTGCAGAGCAGCACCGACCCGCGGTGCAAAGTGGGCACCCTTGGCCGCGCGACCCTGTTCGCAAGCTACAACGGCGTGCGCAGCGACAGCGTCCAGTTCACCTTCCCGGGCGCCTGCACGGACCACGACCACCTGTACCACGGACCGCAGGTCAATAACCAAGTCCCACCGCTCTAGCCCGGCCTTCCCGCGGGCGATTGTCGGCGGGCAAGAACGAGTCAGAATCAGCTGATCCATCGGGTGGGATCCCGGTCGTGGACGTGGGCGATCTCGAAAGGTTGCTACGGCTGGCGCCAAGCCGGATCGGGACGATCCCTATGTCGCCCATATGGAGGAGCGGTTGTCAAGGGGTTGGGGGTTGATGGCCAATGTGGGTTGGGGGGGTGGTGGTGGATGTTTGGTTGCGGCTTGCGGGGCGGTCCGAGCGTCCGCGGGGTTCGCGACGGTGGTGATGCTCATATTCGGGGGCTGGGTACCCCAAGACCTTGGTTCGTCGTACGTCCGCTGTCAAAAGTCGAGCGCGGCGCCCGGGTTGGGTGGTGCTCAGGCGACATTTCGCGGAGTTGTTGTGCGCGAGCCGGGATGCTCGGGCCGCCTCGCTAGCCGCAACGGGTTGTGAGCGTTTAGCGCGAGTTGGTGAGCCTCCTGCGGGTGCTGGGCGTCTGCTTCGGCGGGAGCGAGGCTGTGTGCGTGAGGGGGTCGCCCGCCGACAGGGATGGCGGCACCGGGTCGGGATGGGGAGCCCGGGTGGCGATCTCCGGGCAGTAGGCGGCGAGTTCGCGGGCGATCGCGACGGCGACGATCCCGCCGGGTTTGCGGCGGGTGTCTTTGAGTTGGCGCCAGCGGGCGTTGAGGCGTCGTTGCGCGCGCCAGGAGATGTTGATGATCTCGGGTGCTTGGCCGCGTTGGCGGCGCTCGAGCGCTTCACCGACGGCGGGGCCGCGGCGGTAGTGGTAGGAGGCCTCGACCAGCAGCCGCCGGGCGTGGGTGGAGCCGGCCTTGGTGATCGACCCGAGCCGGCGCTGCGCGCCGGTGGTGTGCTCTGAGGGGACGATCCCGAGGTAGGAGGCGAGTTGGTCGGGGTGATCGAAGCGGTCCCACTCGCCGATCTCGGCGCACAGCCCGAGCGCTGAGAGCGTGTCGATCCCGCGCAGGCACCGCAGCCGCGCGACGGCTGGCGCGCACGGCGCGCTCAGCGCGAGCTTGGAGAGGTCGGCCTCGACCTGATCGCGGCGGGCGATCAGCACGTCGTGGGCGTGCAGGTAGTCAGCCAGCGTCGCCTGCGACGCCTGGTCTGAGAACTGCACCGAGGTCAGCCACGAGCGATGCTTTCGCGACCACGCCTCGCCGGGACCCTCCCAGTAGATCTCGCGGCGCAACAGAAACCCCCCAATCCGGTGTCGGGCGCGCATCAGATCCACCCGGATGTCCTCCCGGCAGCGCACCAGATCGCGCAGCTGCTCGCGCTCCACAGACGGGATCCTGACCAGCGTCAGCTCCCCCGCGGCCAGCAACCTGGCCAGGCGGATCGCGTCGCGCTTATCGGTCTTGACCCGATCCGCCGGCGGGCGCTCGGTCTTGCTCGGCGCGCACACCCCGAGCTCGATCCCCTCCCCCCGCGCACGACGCGCGAGCCCGTAACCGGTCGGACCCGCCTCATACACCATCCGCGCCGGCCTGGCCACCGCACGCAACCACGCCAGCAGCTCGTGCGGACGGCCGACCACCCGCCGCGTCGTCAACTCGCCCGTTCCCTGGTCAAAGATCGCGAACGTCGACTCACGCGCGTGCGCGTCAAGACCGACCCAACGGATACCGTCAGGCATCGGCGCTCCTCTCCTAGATTGTGGGCCCCGCGCCGAGGGTGCAATCCTCAGCGCGAAGACTTACCCCGCA
>CALAQT010000493.1 GCA_937888775.1 uncultured Actinomycetes bacterium
GCGGCCTCTTCCACGTATCCCGCCGCGGAGCAGGTATCGCAGTACGCGGCAGGTGGAACGCGGGGCTCGTAACAACCGGGACGGCAGCACGTCGAGGACCGCTTCGGCCGACCACGACCGATGCGGGCGGCAGCAGCGTCCTTCAGCTCGTCGCGCATACGATCGAGCTCGGCAGCATGTTCCGCACAAAACCGACGGCCTTTTTCGGCCGGTTGCTGACAGTGACTTCCACTTCGACAACGCATAGACCCAACAGCATAGCAGCCAGCCCCCGAACGCCTGTTCCGTGGGCCCAAGTGTAGGTGTAGCATCTTCGAGATCACGGTGATGTCGCCCCTGAACGCCGACCTTCCACGGCTCCGGTCGCTACTGGGTGCCACCGCTGTTCTGTGGGCCGGCGCCGACGGTGTGAGCGTCAACGAGCGCGGGTGGACGGCCCTGAGCGGGGCCCGGTCAGTCGACTACAACGTGATCCTCTGCCATGGGCGGCGGACGCCGACCGGGTCACGGTGGAGCGGATCGGCTCGGAGATCAGCTACCCCGCGGTGTTGAAGCCGCGCAAGGCATCGGGCAGCTGGCACACCTTTCCGGTGGCCAGCGTGAGCGCCCTTGGCGAGCTCTGGGTGCAGCTGGAGGCGGGCGAGCCGGAAGCCATGTTGGTCGAGGAGTACCTGTCCGACGGACCCGCCATGCCTTATGGCTTTGAGGCCGACTACGTCTCGGTGGAAACGGTCCTGGTCTCCGGGCGGGTGACCCATCTGGGGATCACGGGGCGGTTCCCGCTCGCGCCTCCGTTCCGCGAAACCGGATTCTTCATCCCGGCCACGCTCGGGCCCGACCACCGGGCCGAGGTGCTCGACCTGGCCGGCCAGACGTTGCGCGCGCTCGGCGTGCAGCACGGTGCTGCCCACACCGAGATCAAGCTGACCGCCGAGGGGCTGCGGGTGATCGAGGTGAACGCGCGGGTCGGCGCGGGTCGGCGGCGGCGTGCCCGAGATGCTGCGCCTCGCCGCCGGCGTGGACATCGTGAAGTTGACCATGCAGGCCGCGCTGGGCTGGGAAACCGAGATCGGTGAGCTTCCGGCCACCTCCCAGGTCGCCTACCGCTTCTTCTACCAGCCGCCCGCGTCGGCTCGCCGGCTGACCGCGATCGACGGCCTCGACCGCCTCAAGGCCCTGCCCGGTGTGGAGAGCATCTATCTGCATTACCCGGCCGGGACCGAAATCGATCCAGGCCACGGCACCCGGACCTACGTGTTCGCGGTGGTCGGGTCAGCGCCCGATTACGCCGGCGTCCTGGCCATCGAGGAGTTTCTGCAGACGGGGATCACGGCTGTGTACGAGCACGCCTGACCCCGACCTGAACCAAATGCCGTGGTGCCGGTTGCGCGGGTAGATCCCGCCACGATCACGCTGGACGACCAACCTGACGTCGCTACCGGTCATGACCAAGGACGAGATGATGGCCAACCTGCGGCCGACCAGCTCGACCGACTCTGGTCGGGCACGTGCGCCGGTTCCTCCCCCTTAAGTCAGCCTGAACGATGGCTCGACCGGCTGGTCGGCTTTCGCTGCTCAGGGCCGGGGTGGTGCTTGGCCGAGGCGGCATGGTGCGCTGGGTGTTTTGAGGCTCGCCGACGATGCGCAGCGCGGTGGGTGGCCGGATGGGGTCGAGGATTCGTTACTGGGAGCAGCTCGTAGACGGTCTGGTAGCCGTCGAGGTAGATCGCTCCGTAGTCGGCGATCACCGGGTTGAATGCGCCGTCGGGGAACGAGAACACCTGGCGGCCGGTCTGGCTGTTTAGCCCGACGGTCGTCTTACTGCCCAGGTCTGAGTAGTAGACGACGCCGTCGACGATCGTCGCCGAGCCTGAGATCTTGCCCCCGGCCGGGTGAGACCACCTGATCGCTCCCGATTGCGCGTTGAAAGCGTAGAAGTTGCCGTCATAGGAGCCGGCGTAGACGGTCGGTCCCAGACCGGGAGTGTCGGCCACCGCCGGTGAGGCATAGATGTAGGCGCCGGTCCCAGTGGCCCACGCCAGCGCGCCGTCCCGCGCGCCGAACGAGTACATCCGCCCGTCGGTGTTGCCCATGTAAACGCGTCCGAACGCCACCGCCGGACTGGAGTAGAACTGCCCCGACCCGAACCCGAAGTGAGCACCGTCGGTGCCCACGGCCCAGACCTGGTGGCCGTTTGAGGCCCGGACCGCGTAGGCGCGCCCGGCGTAGTCGCCGAAGTACAGGTTGCCGTCGGCGAACGCGGGGCCTCCCTTGATGGCGCCGGCCGCGTGGTAGGTCCAGTCGAGATGACCGTTGCCGATGTTCAGCGCTGACAACGTGCCGCTCTGGTCGCCGAAGTAGACCGTTTCCCCGTGAACGATCGGAGAGGACTCGCTGCCGGCGGGCAGCGGGTGAGACCAGACCGTGTGGCCGTTCTTGATCGAGACCGCCAGGAACTGGCCGCCGCCGGGGCCGTGACCGTGGGTTGAGAGGACCGGCATCAGCACCAGTCCCGCCTTGGCCGCCACCGCCGGGGAGGCGGCGGCGAGCGTGCCGACCGGGCGCGCCCAGCGCACCCGCCCGTTCTGCGTATTGACCGCTTTGGCCCAGCCGTTGTCGTCCAGCAGGTAGAGCGTGGTCTGGTAGATGACGGGCGGGAACTCCAGCAGGCCACCATCGTTGTAGCGCCAGCCCACGCGCAGGGGCGGGTGCAGCTTGGTGGCGGCGGCGAACACCCGTGTGCGCCCGGAGTCAAATCCGTACCACGGCCATTGGAAATTGTCGGCAACGACGCGCCGCGGCTTGGCCGCCGGGGGCGGCGGCTGGGTCACCGTCGGACGGGTGAACTCGACGTTGGGATGGGACACGTTGCCCGGCTCGTGCAGCAGGACGAACGCGATCACGGCACCCAGCGCGACAAGCAGGACCGCCCCGGCGACCAGGCCGCGCCGCAGCAGTCGCCGCGGAACGGGACTCGGCATCCGCAGGATGCTAATGACCGCCAGGGGGCGGCGACGCGTTAGCGCAACAGGCGCGAAGATCCCGGTCGTGAACGTCCCCGCGCCGCAGGCGCTGCTCGAGCGCGTCCGTGCCCTGCCGGCCGCCGGTCCGCTGCTGAACCGGCTAGGAAATGCCGACGGGGTCAGCCTGGTCGGCGGGGCGGTGCGGGATCTGCTGCTCGGCGGCGAGCCGCGCGACCTTGATCTGGTCCTCGAAGTCGACCTGGCCGAGGTCCTGAGCCGGCTGCCAGGGCAACTGGAACTCCATGGCCGCTTCGGCACCGCGCGCGTGGTGCTGGACGGATGGCGTTACGACATCGCTCGGGCGCGCGGCGAGACCTACGCGCGGCCCGGGGCCCTGCCCGACGTGCACCCGGCGGGTCTGCTGGAGGACCTGCAGCGGCGCGACTTCACCGTCAACGCGGCCGCGATCAGGCTCGGCGGACCGCAGGCGGGTGCGCTCGTCGCCGCCGCGCGCGCGCCGGAGGACATTCAGGCTCGCCGGCTGCGCGTACTGCATGACCGGAGCTTCATCGACGATCCGACCCGCCTGCTCCGGCTCGCGCGCTATGCCAGCCGGCTGGGGTTCGCGATCGATCCGCACACCCGTGAGCTCGCCGCAGCGGCGGTGCGCTGCGGCGCGCTGCAGACGGTGAGCGGGCCGCGAATAGGCACCGAGCTGGCGCTTCTGGCCGCCGAGCCCGACCCCGTCGCCGCGTTGCGCGCCCTGCGGACGCTCGGTCTGGACGAGGCGATAACGCCGGCCTGGCGAGTGCGGGACGACGGCCTCGGCGACCGCGCACTGTCGCTGCTGACCGACGAGGACGGCGGCGACCGCGCGACGCTGGCCCTGGCGGCCGCCCTGTTGCACGTTCCGCGCCCTGAGCTGGCGCAACTGCTCGCGTCGCTGGGCTTCCCGGCCACGAGGCGCGATCTGATCCTCGACTGTGCCGGGCGCGCCCGCCCGCTGGCGCGCTCGCTGGCAGATCGGAAGAGCGTCGTGTAGGGAAAGAGTGTAGATCTCGGTG
>CALAQT010000494.1 GCA_937888775.1 uncultured Actinomycetes bacterium
CAGTACGGCCGGTTCCGGCATGCCCTCCAGCTCCCCCTGATCCATGGATACACCTCATCATATCTTATGGGATTTACGACGGTGTATGACAACGAAAAAGCCCTGGTCACAGGGCATTTCGATCACCTACTCAAGGAGGTCTGAGACTAAGCCGCTGGCCCTTCGATGCTATCGGGATGCAATCTCATGCTTGCTGATGCGCCGCTCGATCGATGAATGGGAAGCCGGTCAAGTTTGGCCGGGCGCTCGACTGTCAAGTCTCTGGCAGATGCCGTGTCCTGCCGAACCTGGTCCTGGTATTCGAGCAGCTCCTTCTGGCGGGCCGGGGCCAGCTCTTCGAACACAGCGACGATCTCGGCGTCGGTGCTCATGGCGCCGTCATCGGCAGAGCGTCCCGCACCACAGGCAGCAGGGCGATGGTCTGCCCGAGCGTGACGATATCGCTCTGGCCCCTCGGCGAGTCGACGTGGAGCCGGTTCTGGGCCGCGATGGCATCGATGGTGGGCGTCGCCGGGAGGGCGCCTGCGCATTGACCTTCGGATGAAGATCGGAGAATGCTGGGTCGGCGTCCATTTGGATTACTCGGCGTATCCGTCCAGCAATTCGCGTGAGCCCATTTCCTCAAGTTCACCTTTTGAGTATTTCTGAGAAAACTCAGGTCGCGCTTCTCTGGTTGTGACGATGGTGCTGGGTGCTGCGGTTTCCTGCGTGATTGCGCTCATGATCGTTCCTCCTTGTGTTTAGGTTGACCGGTCATAGGCCTCTGGGCGGTGTTCCGCAATGGCCGGGGGCCGTCTTCACGGTCGGCCCGATCTACGCCGGATGGTGGGAAGCTGTCTATGGTGTCGTGATGGTCGGTCTCGCCTGTACCTTTCGATGTCTCGGGGAAGTCTCAGATGGACTCTCCTGATATCACCTTCTCCCCGTGCAACACCGGGTAGAAGCCACCTAAGGTGCGGTGTTCGCCCACCTCGGCGTTAATGCCGGGCGGAGATCATGGACGCCGGCGAGTCCAAGGCGCATGATCGAAGGTAGGAGGCCGAAATGTCCAAGCTTGCCTCGGTCGAAATGGTAGGTGCGGCACCAGAGTACGGAGATGTTTACGTCGTCCGACACAACACTTCGGGGGAGCAACAGCGCTGGCCGCTGCCACCAGAGGGTGGCGCCGTGACGATCGGCCGGGCGTCCTCGGCTGATGTGTGCCTCAGCGAGGATAGTCAGGTGTCTCGGGTGCACGCCGTTTTGCAGCGGGTCGGAGGCCTATGGACGATCGTGGACGATGGGTTGTCCCGCAACGGGACCTTCCTCAACGGTCGCAGGCTGGCACACCGCGCGCGGTTGCGCGACCGCGACAAGATCAGGATTGGTGGAACGGTCCTAACGTTCTGTGCCCCGCCGCAGACCGCAAGTTCGCAAACGGTTGCCGGCGACATGCTGCCCGCAGTCACGCGCCTGACCGAGGCGCAGCGATCGATTCTGGTCGCGCTGTGCCGGCCATACGAGGACGCTCGTCCTTACGCGAGCCCGGCGAGCAACCAACAGATCGCGAATGAGCTGTTCCTGAGCCTGGACGCCGTGAAGACCCACCTGCGCGTGCTCTTTCACAAGTTCGGCATCGAGAACCTTCCACAGAACCAGAAGCGCGCCCGACTCGCCGAGATCGCTCTGGAGCTGGGGCTGGTCGTCGATACGGAGCGATGAGGGCAGCAGAGCTACCTGCCACGATGTGCTTTTCGATCGGGCGGCACGTCGTCATCGGCTGCTTGAGTATGCCGCCTCCCATCCTTGTCAACGTTGACAAGGACACCCTTTTCTCGGCGTCTCGGCGTCTCGGCGTCTCGGCGTCTCGGCGTCACGGTGTGCCGCTTGGCGCGTCAATGACCGGGTTCTGTAACCACGGACGCGATGGCCGATACCTGCTACCCGCTCGTCGTCGATGCACTGTGTGGTGTTCGCCAGAAGCAACCGGCTTCCTCACTGCCGCCGATTCACCGGCGCCTTTATGCCGCGTTGGCGGATCGGAGAACGAGACAAGGCGCCGCGGCACTCGGCGTCGCCGACCTACGTACAGGTGATCAGCCACGGAGTCGCTCAACTCAACACCGGGTTTCGGGTCCTTGCTTGGAGTGAGAGCCCTATCTGGCCTGGATCGCCGGGGAGAATGCCAACAAGGCTCGCCCAGCCAGTGCTATGAGAACTTGCGGTGGCGCTGGCGTTGTTCGTGCGAGATGATTGCGGAGTGCTCGACCATCTCTCGATCCAATGCGGCGACGTGGGTGCCAGCGCGCGCTTCTTCGACGAAGTGTTGGCTCCTCTGGGAGGCCAGCGGGTCATGGACTTCGGAGCGACAATCGGCTACGGACCACCATCGAAGGCCGAGTTCTGGATTGGCAACCAGGTCACCGGGGAGGGCTTCCGTGAGTCCCATATCGCGTTCGCCGCACCCGATCGCGCGGCGGTACGAGCGTTTTTCGATGCCGCGGTCGCTCGCGGTGCTCAGGTACTTCACCAGCCACGCCTGTGGCCCGAGTACCACCCGAACTACTTCGCTGCCTTCGTGCGCGATCCTGACGGCAACAACATAGAGGCCGTCTGTCATCAGGGCGAGTGAAGGACACGTCCGCGTCGCTTCACGTCCGACGCTTCGACCCGTCGAGATGAACGACATTGTCAACGAGCTATCAACACTCCTTGATACCATCTCACGCTGCGGATACAGCCGTACTGCCCCGTGGGCGGGGACTGGCTGACGGTATGTGGCAGGTGGGAGGTCTTGTCCAAACCTGCCCCTCCTGCCTGAGATGTACTTCACGGGCCTACGGTGGGCATGTGACCGTAGTCGAGTCGAACTGGACGGCGTGGTCAGGGCTGACGCTTTTCGAGTTAGTCTTGGGGGAATCATCTGGCGCTTGAGCGGTGACGCACGACCCTAACGGTTCCTGTCCCGCGCTGCGGTGAGCCGCCGACCGGCGGCGAAAACCGAGGGACGCCCCAGATGTATGACCAGCCATTGTTTCTGCAGACCTTATCAAGATTCGCCGTGGTTCTGCCGGCGCGCTACGACCTTGAAGCGGTGCTGACGGAGC
>CALAQT010000495.1 GCA_937888775.1 uncultured Actinomycetes bacterium
GCACCTCCGACAATCTCTCCGACTCCGGCACGCAACATCATTCAACACCACCGCCGAGAGCCCTTCACATAACGCACCGCAAACCCACAGTTGATGACCAGCGAGCCCTTAGTTCGTCGTCTTGCCGATCTCGGGTGTCGTCGAGACTCAGATCCGCAAACGTGATCATGCGGCCCCGCTGCCCGCCGGCGTGGATCGAGGCGATCGTATTGGCGACAGGGATCGTCAGGATCCATGTCCGCCGCTGCGCTTGTGGATTCGCCCAGATGCAGGCGCGCGGTCGGCACCGGCGCGGTCGCTGTTCCGCGAGCGCGTCGCGCCCGGCCGGCTTGCGCTCTTGATTGAGTCCGGGCTGGCGGCTGCCTTCTGCATTCGCGTGGAGGCAGCGGGCCGCGCCGCGAGCTGGCGGGCGAGTGCTTTGTCGCCAAGGCAATCGCTGGCTCCAGGCCGCCTTGACCGCGAAAGGAATCGTGGGCTTCGCATTGCTGGACGCGAGCAATCGGGCGACAGCACTTGCGCGTGGCTGCGGCGATCAGCGCTGGTTGCGGCGACCCGTGTTCCGTACCGAAGGTCGGGTCCGAGTTCGTTCAGCCGCAGCTCGGCGAGATGCACGGATCCAACCGCCGGCCGCGGCGCGCGCCAGGGCGTGCGATCATCGACACCGCAATGTCCGTGACCGTTCTTGACAGAGAGATCTTCAGCGAGGCCGAGGCCGCCCGGCTCCTGCGCGTTGCGCAGGGGACGCTCCATTATTGGCTGAACGGCGGGCAGCGTCGCGGGCGGACATATCCGCCCGTCATCCGTACCGAGCCGCGCGATGGCAGAGTCGTCACCTGGGCTGAATTCGTCGAAGCCGGACTCCTACGCGGCTACCGACGCGACCTGCAGGTACCGATGCTCGAGGTGCGCGCGTTCGTCGACCTGCTCCGAGCCCGATTTGAGATCCCGTACCCGCTGGCACATGCCCAGCCGTTCGTCGGCGAAGGCAAGCAGCTGGTATGGGATGCCCAGGAGGAGGCTGAACTCGACCCCGACTTCTGCCTAATCGCTGAGGTGCGCGGCCAGCTCGTATTGACCCCCGCGTCCCAGGCGTTCTACGCCCGCGTCAGCTGGACCGACGACGTTGCGGCTGCCTGGCGCCCTGCCGACAACCCTGACTCGCCGGTGCGGATCGATCCTGAAACCAGGTTCGGGCGACCGTCTATCAAGGGCATCAGCACCGAGATCCTTTGGGAGCACGCCGAGTCGGGCGCCAGCCTCGAAGAGATCGCCCACGCCTTTGATCTCGAAGTTGCCGACGTCCGCTGGGCAGTCTCGTACGAGTCTGCTCCGGCGGCCGCGTGACCGAGCCTCGCGCCGCGACCGTCCGCTTCTACTTCGACGCCGACGTGCTCGGCGTTGCCAAGGTGATCGCCGCGCTGCGCTACGACGCGACCTATCCCGGCGATCCCGGAGCGACGATCAACAGACGAATCCGGCCAGCCTGCCCGCTTACAACACCGGCCGTCAAGGACGAGGTGTGGATTCCTGAGGTCGCCCAGCGCGGATGGTTGATCATCACACGAGACCGCCACATCCAGGACCACCCGGCCGAGATAGCCGCCGTCCGAGACCATGGCGCCAAGATGGTCGCGCTCAGCGCCGCCGACGCCGGCAGCGTTTGGAACCAGTTGGAAGTTGTGATGGCGAACTGGCGCAGGTTCGAGGACATCGCATCCGGGGCGGGTCCGTTCATCTGGCGTGCCACACGCTCCGGCTTGGGGAAGGTCAGCCTCGACTGATTAGACGTAGGTGGTCAACACTCCGTCCGTGAGGGCAGTAAGCGCTGTCAGCTCGATGGGAGCGGCGAGGGTCGGCCGCCGACGGCGAGTGCTTCGTCGCCAAGGCGATCACCCGCCGCGTGGCGGCGAGATTACGAAAGCGATCGTCCGACGCCACCGTCGGCGACGCATGCCTGTGGGCGACAGCACGAGTGAGCGGCACGTGAGCGTCGGACAGGGCAGCACGTGTGCTTTTTCGGAGAGCAGACGTCCGGATGGGTGACTGAGCGCTCCACGGCGACCGCGTCTTCGGTGCCAGCGCGTCCTTTTCACGCGAACTCACAGGCCACACGGAGGTCCGCCAACTGGTCCGTACCGGCTCTTCTGCATAAGCATGTCGCGAGGTGCGACCACATCCTGAGACTGCCCCTGGTTCGTGAATGCGGCAGTGAGAGGCGGATCGGCACGAAGCGCCGGATCTCCTCAAAGGGGGCAGCGTCTTCGAGACTGCCGGAACTCGATCAGAGGAGCAGCGGTTTGTCGCGCGTCGGTGTCGGTGAGCTCACATCCGATCGCCGAACTACCGGTTCGGTTGAACCGGGGCCGCCGTAGCGTACAGTCTGCCGTCCGGCGTGACCGCGTATAGGTGCTTGGCGGATAGCCCTGCCAGCGACGCACTCGGCGGCCGGGTGAGCCTGAACCGGCGGAGGGTCGGAAGAAACAGGCCGTCGAACGCCGGATGGCTGTAGCCGGTCATCCAGATCACGGCGCGCGTGTTCGCGGCAATCGGCCATCCATTGGGGTCGATCGATTTGCGTAGCCGCGAGGCGCACCGCTCAAGGTACGTATAGAGATTCAGGTTGCCGGCCGACCATTGTTGGGCTACTGCGAACTGGCCGTAGAACTCGATCGTCCCCGGCATGGTTCCGGAGTTCGGGTCTGTAAAGCCACGCGGCACCCTCAGCGGCTCGCAGAGCGTTCGCGTGAGCGTCGGCGAGTTCAGATCGGGAATCTCAGTGCCGCCCGGCTTCCAATCTGGCGGTTGGTCGTCGACCTCTCCACTCTGGATGTTCTGGAAGCCGAAGGTTGTCGGTCCGCAGTGATAGCCACAGGTGATCTGGAACTCAAACCACTGGCTGCCGATCGCGGCGTAGTCTGTGCTGCACTGCGGATCCCCCGTCTTGCAGTCGGGATTGAACGCGAACAACTGGTTCAAATTTGGACTAAGCGGCGTCCACGTCCCGTTCGGGATGCTGTACAGCTCGTAATACCGCAGGGTCGGATAAGGCGGATCGCATCTCGCCACCACCCACGAGCCACCGAGCGCCGAGCCCCCGAGCGCCGGCGTGTTGGCGTTGAAAAAGTAACAACCAGCCGGAGGCGTCAACACGACCCGCTTCCCGGTCTGCTCGTCGATCACAAGGCCTGAACCCGGTGTCTTCCCGAGAAAGACATAGCGTCCGGTCGCCAGCACACCGTACGCAACCCCGCTTGGAGCGACTACGTGCCACTTCGGGCGCAGCACCAGGATTGCAGGTCGTTTTGGCTTGTGCCTAGGGACCTTCGCCTGCGCCACGGAACCGGCAACCATCACCACGAGCCCGAGGAAAATAGACATTGATCGCCGGAACCCTGGCACGCAAGTAAGAACGTCGCCAGCTACGAAAAGTTGTGCTCAGCCACAAGGCAGCTGGAGTGCCCCCGGTTTCAGGCGCCATCATCACCACCCATGAGCCGGTGAACCAGCCGAGCGTCCCCAGGTCGGTGCCGGGCCCCCGTCCATCCCCGCAATCCGCTCGACGGTCCACCACCACGCCAGCCCGGCAGTGGCCAGTAGCCCCGCGACCACTTTTGGGTGCTGGCGCGCGGCCTGAAGCGGCGTCACGCGCCGGCTCCGAGGTTGGGGGTCTGCTCGTACTCGTCGTGGCGGCGGATCCACGACGGCTCGGTGGCGCTCTCGTCGCGACCCTTCGGCGTCCGGTCCAGCAGGCCGTAGTAGGCCATTGCGGGCTCGAGGCCGCGGGCGGTCGTTACATAAGTCCGGTAGACGTTCCCGTCCGATAGCGCGTACACGCTCAGGCCCGGTCCCTCGGAGACGTACCCCACCACGTCCGTCCCGCACATGCGCGCGTTTTGCTCGACGGTCAGCGGGATCTCGCCCTCCAGGAACGGCTTCAGCTCCTCCTCGGTGTACAGGAAGCCGAGATCACGGTTGAAGTCGCTGCCGCCGCTCGAGACCCAGTCGATGCGCCAGCCCATCCGCTCCCTGTAGGCGAGGAGCTTCTCGAGCGGCGCGCGGGAGGCGAGCAGCAGAGTGGTGTCCCTGGCCTTCAGGTGGGCGACCTGGGGATCGAGCGTGTCCGTGATCGAGGAGCAGACCGGGCAGCCTGCCTCCCAGGGCGGCCCGAACATGAAGTGGTAGACGAGCAGCTGGGAGCGGCCGTCGAAGAGATCGGCGAGGGTCTTCGTGCCGTGCACGGTCTCGAACCGGTACTCCTTCTCGACCGGGACCCAGGGCAGCTCGCGCCTCTTCCTGGCCAGTTCGTCGCCGCGGCGGGTGAGCTCCTTCTCCTCCGTCAGCAACTCGTCGCGCTCCGCCTGCCACTCCTCCTGCGTGCCGATCCTGTGCTCTGTCATCAACGTGCTACCTCCTGTCTGGGTCTGCGGGCGGCCCCTATAATTAGCAGAATGGCTAACGATACGTTCAGCGCTCTTGCCCATCCACTCCGGCGCGAGATCGTCGAGCGCCTCAGCGGAGGACCTGCGACGGTCGGGGAGGTGACACGCGGCTTCGGGGTTTCGAAGCCGACCATCTCGCGGCACCTGCGAATGCTGGAGGAGGCAGGTGTCGTGAGCCGCGTGATCGTTGGGCGGACCCACCGGCTCGCGTTGCGGCCCGAGGCGCTTGCCGAGGCTTCGGATTGGATAGAGAGCCAGCGGGAGCGCTGGGAGCGCCTCTTCGATGTCGTCGGCGAATATCTGGAGGATCGGAAGGTGCGCCGGTGAGCGAGGAGTTCGGCCGCGTGGTGCGTATCGAGCGGACCTTCGCGGCTTCGCCCGAGGACGTCTTCGATGCCTGGACGAGCCCCGAGGTGATGCGGCGCTGGTTCCACTGCGCCACCGACTGGGCCACCCCGGAGGCCGAGGTCGATCTCTGGGTGGGGGAAAGGTTCGGGTGGTGATGCGCAGGCCCGACGGCACGGAAGTCGAGGCGCAAGGCGAGTACACGCTGATCGATCGGCCGCACCGGCTGGTGATGACCTGGACCTTCGATGACGATCCCTCCAACGAGCAGCTGATCGAGCTGTCATTCTCGGAGGCCGACGGCTCGACGACGGTGCTGATGGTCAACAGCAGCATCTCGACCGACGAGCGCCGCGACGCCCAGGATGAGGGATGGCATGGGTGCCTCGACGAGCTCGAGCGCGTAGTGGCCGGCTGATTCGACGAACGCCGCGTTCTGCTTGTCGGATTGCGGTGTGATCGGCGTGATCGCCGACTCAGTCCTTCTCCGCGCGGAACGGAGGCACGCTCGCACTCACGTCCGTTGGGGACCGTCTAGCTAGACGCTCTCGTCGGTAAATACCGGCTAGCGGTGCGCTCGGGAGCGCACGCTCCCTTTCGCTCAAATTCGAGCGCGAGGATTGGCGCCAAGCGAGCCCGGCGTGGGTTCTGCTCAGTCGCCCTTCCGGCCACGCGATCGCGGCTTCTGCTTCAGTCGGCCGCCGGCCCGGAGTAGAACCGGGATCTCGACCACCATTGGCCTGCCACGTGCCTGGTGGTTCGTGGAAGCCGTAGTGCTGGCTACCTCTCCGACATTCGTAGACAACACGCTGCTTGGCTCGAGCGCACCGATGAGAATCGATCAAGCCTACGGTCTTACGCTGTACATCGAGACAAGGGAGCGGTCGTGGACTACAAGCTGGAACTCATCGTCATGCCGGTTGCGGACATGGATCGCGCGAAGGCGTTCTACAGCGAGCGGGTTGGATTTCATGTCGACGTTGATCATCGTGGCGGCGGTGACTTCCGCGTCATCCAGCTCACTCCACCGGGCTCGGCCTGCTCGATCACGTTGATGCGAAACCCCGAGCGGGCGGGGGCCGTCCAGGGGCTGCACCTTGTCGTGCAGGACATCGAAGCTGCGCGAGCTGATCTTGTCTCCAGAAACGTCGAGATCAGCCAGCCGTTTCACTTCGGCCCTGAGGGCCAGACGCCCGGCCTTGACCCCGATCGGCGCAACTACGGGTCGTTCGCGTCGTTCAACGATCCCGACGGCAACAGCTGGATGGTGCAGGAGGTCAAGCGTTGAAGCACTGGGTGCGTCTGTCGTACGCCCTTTCGCCGAGCGGTCGGCCCGGAACGTCCGCTCTGCACGGAATCAGCGTTGGTCGCCTCCCGACGAGACTTCCCCATTGTCGCCAACTCGATCGTGAGGTTTCGCGACGTCGGGCTGAACAAAGCAGTCGTCCGCGGCGGGGCCCACGGTCGTCTGCTGATGCTGCGAGAGCAGCCGCGGCCCACGGCCCCCGATCTAGGTGACGGCATTGCGTGTTTCCAACTCAAAGATGCATTCCCGGGTCGGCGATCCTGTGTTCCCCCGCGCACGAGCCGACTCGGTCACTCTGCGATAGCAGGCGGATCGAGGCCGGGAGCAATTCCGGGTCGAATGTCAACCACATCGTCGGCGCGGGACCTGTCTCTGCGCCCCCAGACAGGAGGGCCGCGCGCGGCTCGTCCCTTATGGCCACTGGTGCCGCGAGGGTAAGTGGCGGCACCGCAACTCTTCCGCGCCCCCGAGTCTCGCGGTGCCGCCGTTCGTGGCATCGGATGATGGGGCGTCCCCCTTGACTTCCGCTAGGCGGCACCCAGGTCCAATGGGGATGGCGCGCCAACCGAGGGCGGTGCTTAGTAGTGCTCTGGTAGGTGGTGGGAAGGGTTATGTAGCCCGACGGTGAACTTGGTTGGCATGGTTGCTGCCAGTGTGATGGGCATCGGGATCGATGAGGAGATGGTTGGGGTTGCGCCGGCGGTGGTCGATCGGTTGGCGGTGTACTTC
>CALAQT010000496.1 GCA_937888775.1 uncultured Actinomycetes bacterium
CGCCACCCCAAACCCGGGGGGCTTGACACCACCGACGACGACAAGTAAGCACAAGGGAGATGCATGCTCCGGTTCGACACAAGCGGGCCGGGCGTCCGTGCGTGGAGTGTCCTCGAAACCGGCGAGACTCCCATCAGGCGAAGGCTACGAGACGTCCGGCTGAGCGACGCCAGGCACACGGGTCTTCGCGACTGTGGCGGTGTCGTGAGACTTGCGACGCGCGAACCGGTGTTGGTTGAGGCGCCTAGCGCGTAATGCTCGTCTGCGCCGGCGTGTCGGCGCCACGCTCCGGCCGGAAGCCGGTATCGATGGTGATTGCCCCACCCACTGCGCGCGACACGCACGTGAGGATCGTCGTGCCCTCGCGTCGCTGCTCCTCGCTGAGGAACACATCGCGGTGGTCAAGCTCACCTTCCGCGTCGAGGACTCGCGCCGCACACAGGCCGCACTCGCCACGCAGGCAGTCCCACATCATCTCGACGTCGTTGTCGGTCAGCGAGTCGAGCAGGGTGCGATCGCGGCGGACAGTCACTTCGCGATCGCCCTGGTCGTGGAGGCGCACGACGAACTCCTCCGGTGCGAAGCGTCCCCCGGACGCGAACGTCTCGAACTGCAGCCGGTCCGGTCGTCTGTCTTTCTCGCGCCATGCGTGCTGCGCGGCGTCGCGCAGCCGCAGCGGTCCGCACAGGTACGCCTCGCCGTCAGGATCCAGCTTGTCGATCTCCGTGCCGAGGTCGAGCCGCCGGCCATCCGAGGAGACGTATAGCTCGAGCCTGTCGCCCACCAGATCCGCGAGTTCGTCGAGGAACGGCATCTGTTCTCTGGTGCGTGCTGCGTAGAGAAGCCGGAACGGCCTGCCGTGGCGCATAAGCGCCTGCGCCATGCCGAAGATCGGAGTGATCCCGATCCCGCCCGCGACGAGCAGGTACTCGGGCCGCCCGTACTGGAGCTCGAAATGGCTCTGCGGTTCGGAGACCTCGACGACCGCGCCGCGCTCGAGCCCGCGTACGTAGGTCGACCCGCCGCGGCTGTCCGAAATCTCCTTTACCGCGATGCGGTAGGCACCATCGACGGGTCGCTCCCCCACGAGCGAATACGACCGGATGTCGGGAAGCCCGTCGATTCGAACGGCGATGTCAAGGTGGGCGCCGGTCGGGTACGGGTGGGTCCCGCGCGCTGGCTCGATCTCGATCATGCGGACGTCGATCGCGACGTCAGCCACTACCCGTACGTGCCCCTGGGCGAAGTGACTACCTCCTATCATCGCGAATGATCAGCCTGGTGGGAAGCCGGGCTAAGACGTGCTCGCCGCTGACCGCGACGTCCAGGGTTTCGCCGCTCGAACCGATCGTGCTCACGGGCGATCTCCTGTAGAATGCCGCGGTGCTGCGTTTGCGCGACGTGGAGGATCCGGTGGCACTCCGGCACCTCCGCCTGGTCACGGAGCTGCGGGCTCACTTCACCCCGAGGTGCTTGGCATCGGCATCCGTGGCCTCGACGCGCGTGACCCTTTCCTCCTCGGCCTCGGATTCGCTGGCGGACCTGCGGTAGCGCTCGTCTTCGGCCTCCTCGGCCATCATCTTGTCGATCAGGCGCCGCGCCCACATAGCGCCGCTGTCTATGTTCAGGTTGTAGAACTGCTTGTCGGGGTTCGCGTCGACACCGCGTTGCTGGGCCGCGAGCACGTCCTCGTCCTCGGCGAAGACGCCCGAGACTCCCTCGCGGAGCAACGTCGTGATCCGCTGATCGCCGAGGCTGTAGTTACGCGCGAAGGCCCAGAAGTAGTGACACGACTTCTCGGTCTCGGGCGTCATTGTGTTCAGCACGAAGCCCGTGACGCCCTCGGATCGGTTGCCCTCGGGAGCGCCCGTGCCGGTCGGCGCGACACCCACGTCGATCGCGATCGTGCTCGGCGCCTCGAAGTTGACGATCTGCCAGCGGTCGACCTTACCCGCCGGCTCGCCGCGCTTCCACTCGAGCTGCATCTTCCAGAACGGCGGCGCGTCGACGCCTGTCATCCAGCGGGTCACGGTCGCCGAGCGCGCGCCGTGCGTCACCTCGAAAGGAACCTCGGCGATCGATCGCTGACCTATGCTGGCACCGTGGACGAACGTCTCGTGAGTGAGATCCATCAGATTGTCGACGATCAGCTTGTAGTTGCACTCGAGGTGGATCAGCCCGCCGTCACCCGCCCACTCAGAATCCTCGTTCCAGTGGAGATCCGGCACTCGATCAGGGTCGGCGAGAGCCGGATCGCCGGTCCAGACCCACACGAATCGGTGGCGATCGACAACCGGGTAGGAGCGCACGCGCGCCGCCGGATTGATCGTCGTCTGCGACGGCATGAAAGTGCAACGACCGTCGGAGTTGTAGACGAGTCCGTGATAGGCGCAGGCGACGTCATCACCCTCGAGCCGGCCTTTCGAGAGCGGCATCAGCCGGTGCCAGCAGGCGTCCTCAAGAGCGGCCGGTCGCCCATCCCCGCGCCGGAACAGGATCAGATTCCGTCCCGCGATCGTGCGTGCGAGCAGCTCGTGCCGCAGCTCCACATCGTACGCAGCGGCGTACCAGCAGTTGCGCGGCCAGTCGGTGAGCTTGAAGGTGTCGGGCACCCGCCGGATGTCGGCGGACCCGCCGTTGGTACTCGCCATACGTTCCTCCCTCAAACGACGGTCTCTGTTCTGCATGCAACATACCCGGTTTGTAATCGTTCACGGGGTCTGATCTTGGATCAGGCCTGAAGTGGTGCGGGGATGGGCTGTCCGTGTTGGTGGGCGGCGATTGCTTCGGCGAGGTAGGTATGCAGTCGGCGGTGTTGCAGGCGGCACGTTTCGCGGATCGTGAGGAGCCGCTCAACGGCGCGGTTCCCGTGGTCGGTCTGGGTGCCGTAGCTGGTCTTGCGCCACAGCACGCCGTGACGCAGCGCGCGCTCGGCGGTGTTGTTCGTGGCCGGGACGCCCGCGATCCGGGTGAACGTCCAGAGCGCGTCGTAGCGCTCCAACAGCCCTGTGCAGAACCGGGCGGTCTGCGGGTCGCGGCCGCGGGTGCCCTGCTCGAGCAGTTCGCGTAGCAGCTGACGATGGGGCGCGAGCTCGGCCGCGAGAGCGTCCAGGTCGGCCACGTCGCGGCCTGGCGCCTTGAGGATCTTGAACGTGTCAGCGAGACACTTCTGGAGCTTGCGCCCGAGCCGGCCGGGCGCGCCGGCGCGCTCGCCCAACGCGACGAAGTCACGCAGAACGTGAGCAAGGCACAGCTGGCGCTTGGAAGCGTCGATGTACAGGTACACGGAGTAGCGGTCAGACACGATCACCCCGTCAGGATCATCGCCCAACAGGGCGCGAGCAGCGTCACGATCACGACGAACGGCGATCTGAAACAGCGCGGCGTCAACCGCCGCAGCGACCGACAGCCACCGCGTATCGCCCGCCTGTCGCCACGACGTCTCATCGCGCACCGGACCGCGGCGTCATCGAGATGACGCAGGATCTGCACGTAGGGATCCTCCAATGCCGCCGAGGTTTGCTTGACCAGCGCCTCGACCGACGCGACGCTGATCTGGATGCCGCACAGATCCTCAAGCAGCCTTGAGGTCTCACGTCGCGACACCCGCGCCGCGGTCAATGTCGACGCGGCCGCTGCGACACTCGCCCCGAACGCTCCTTCCCCAACACCGACAGGCAGCGGCGCGAGCGTCCGGTGACCACACATACAGCGCGTCCGCATCCGCCGATGCTCACACACCTCCACCACGACACGGATGTCGCTCACCTGATGGGCGACAGGATCGCCATCAGCAACCCTGTCCGCCTCACCGATCCCCGCGCCACAACCACCACACGCAGACGGCCAGTACGTCTCCACACGATCTGGGTCAGCGACCATCGGCCGGTGCTGGCCGGGATGACCGGGCTGACCGCCCTGCCGACGCCCCGAGCCCTTCTTCTTCGGACGATCCTTCCTGGCTTCAGACGAATCGCGCGACGGCGGCAGAGAACTGTTACGCGAGCTCCGACCGATCTGCCGCTCAAGCTCCTCCACCCGCGCCATCAACGACAACACCAGATCGATGATCGCCTCCGGATCACGCTCGATCGCCGCCCTGAGCTCCTCCCGCTGCACGCCGCAAGATTCCCTGCAGCCAGCAGGAACCCTCTACGAACGCCCGACGACCCCCTGAACGCTTACCTCGCTGAGGAGATCAACCCCCTCGTGCGAGGATGGGCCATCTACTATGGCCGGTTCTACCCGACCAAGGTGGCTCTGCTTCTCCGGCGCATCAACGAGTACTTGGTGCGCTGGCTGCGATGCAAATACAAGCGACTGCGCGGCCGTCCCCGACGGGCACGAGAACTCCTAGCAAAGATCGCGAAACGCGAGCCGGGACTCTTCGCTCACTGGACCGCGGGCGCGCTGCCGTGAACGGCTAGATGATAGGAGCCGGATGACGGGAGACTGTCACGTCCGGTTCTCAGAGCGCCCGGGGGCGAAACTCCCCCGGGCGACTCACCTAGCAGTGCACGCTGGGATCTGTGCGGGGGGCCGCCCGAGCCCACAAGGCGAAGGGCGGTCCCTACCGCGACCGTTCGGGCATGTCCGCCAGCTCGACCGGGTGATTGACCAGACGCTCTGCCGGGCGTGGGCCGCTGGCGCCGGGCCGGGCGAGGAGCGGCTGGTGATCGATATCGACAGCTTCGTCGGGGAGGTCCACGGCGATCAGAAGCAGGGCGCCTCTTACGGGTACACCAAGCAGCTGGGCTATCACCCGCTGCTGGCGACCCGCGGCGGGACCGGCGAGGTGCTGCACATCCGCAACCGCAAGGGGAAGGCCAACACCCAGCGCGGGAACCCGAGGTTCGTCGATGAGCTGCTCGCCCGCGTGCGTCGTGCGGGCGCGACCGGCACGATCCTGATCCGCGCCGACAGCGGCTTTGAGAACCACAAGCTGTTCAAGACGTTCGACGCTCGCGGCGTGGAGTTCTCGATCGGCGTCAAGCAGCGCAAGTCAATCCGGGCGCTGATCGAGGAGATCCCCGAGACCGCCTGGATCAAGCTCGAGGACTATCCGAAGACCGGTGAGGCGCAGATCGCCGAGACCAAGCTCGGTGACTGGCGGCTGATCGTCCGCCGCACCCGGCTCGTCGGACCGCAGGCCGACCTGTTTCCCGACTGGCGCTACCACGCGTTCGCCACCAACCGCACCGAAGCGCTGAAGCTCGTCGAAGCCGAGCACCGCGAGCACGCCGTCGTGGAGCTCGCGATCCGCGATCTCAAGGACCAAGCGCTTGCGCACTTCCCCTCAGGCCGGTTCCCCGCCAACAGCGCTTGGACCGTGATCGCCGCCCTCTCGCACAACCTCGGGCGGTGGACCAGCCAGATCGGCCTGCCCGACCACATCACCCGGACCGCGGCCACCCGCCGCCGCCGGCTGTTTCGGATCCCGGGACGACTGACCCGCACCAGCCGGCAATGGACGCTCCGGCTTCCCGCCCGCTGGCCCTGGCAACAGGACTTCACCAACGCGCTCACCCGCATCCGCGCGCTCCCCGCCCTCACCTGACCCCACCCCCGGGGCACAGCGACACCGATTCAGCAGCTCCGCCGGCAACGGCCAGCACGGCCCTGCCGAACCACGTACCCCAACCGGTGAAACGCGGCCCCCACCAGCCCCGAAGTGCCACACCACAGCCGATCAACCAGCGAAAACCATGACGACCAACCGATCCACCCCTTCCCGCGTCATCCGACACAGCTACTCGGTGGATCCAGGCTAAACCGCTCTGCCCACCCTACCCGGACGGTGACACAACCCACGGAAGCGTCAGTAGGTTGTTTTTCCGCGGCATCCGCGACGGTCGACCGGCCAGTCGGGGACCGTTTGACGATGTAACGATGTATGCTCTCGCGCCATGCAGGCAACCGGGCGATCTGGTCGCAGATGAGAGATCGTTGGCTTCAGAACTCAGTCTTTCCGTCCAGGCCCGACTTTGGCGGCGCTTCTTTTCCTGACCTTTGCGAGCTTGGAGCCCTGCGCAGAGCTGGGCGGCGATGAGCGCGAGCGCGACAGGTCCGAGGACCAAGCCGGTCGTCGAGATGCTTGGGGTTTCGCGCCGCTTCCCCGGCGTCCAAGCACTGAAGGGCGTCGATTTCCGTGTCGACGGGGGCGAGATCCATGCCCTGTTGGGTGAGAACGGCGCGGGCAAGTCGACCCTGATCCGGATCCTCTCTGGTGCCGAGCGCATGGACAGTGGCCAGATCGTCCTGAGCGGGGAGGAGATCGAGATCTCGGGTCCCATCGACGCGCTAGCCCGAGGAATCTCCACCGTCTACCAGGAGACGAGTCTGGCCAGCCATCTGAGCGTGGCTGAGAACCTGTTCCTCGGACGGTTGCCCACGACGCGGGGTGGACTCGTGAACTGGCGCAAGATCTACCGGGACGGCGCCGCGCTGCTGGAGCGGCTGCAGCTCAAGGTGCCGTTGCGGACTCCGGTGAGCCGGTTGACGATCGCCCAGCAGCAGATGACGGAGATCGCCAAGGCGCTGTCCCAGGACGTCAAGGTGCTCGTGCTCGACGAGCCGACCTCCGCGCTGGCCGAGGGCGAGGTGGCGGAGCTGTTTCGCGTGCTTCGCGACCTGCGCAGTCAGGGTGTCGCGATCGTCTACATCTCGCACGTGATCGAGGAGCTCCTCGATCTCTGCGACCGGGTTACGATCATGCGCGACGGCGAGGTGGTGGGCGACCGTCCGGTCGCGCGCACGAGCGCGGACGAGCTCGTCCGGATGATGGTCGGCCGAAACCTGGTCGAGATGTTCCCCAAGGCCAGTGCGCATTTAGGCGACGAGCTACTCCGAGTCGAGGCTCTGCGCGTACGGGGAAAGCAGACTGAGGTCAGCTTCTCTGTTCGCGCCGGGGAGGTCGTGGGATTCTTGGGTCTGCTCGGTGCCGGCAGGACGACGCTGATGCGGGCGCTGATCGGGGCCATCCCGGTGGAGTCGGGCACCATCTTCCGCCGCGGCAAGGCGGTCAAGATCCGCGACCCCCAGGCGGCGATCCGGCATAGCATCGGCTACCTGTCCGATGACCGACGTCGCAGCGGGCTGGCTGGGGTCCTCGGCGTCGCCAGTAACCTGACTCTCGCCTCACTGCCGCAGTTCTCGCGCTTCGGCGTACTCAGGAAAGGCGAGGAGCGCCGAGCCGCGTCGGCGATGGTGCAGACGCTGCGGATCATCACCCCCTCGCTCGACCAGCCCGTCTCGTTCCTGAGCGGCGGCAACCAGCAGAAGACAGTGATCGGCAAGTGGCTGATCGCGGGGGTCGAGGTGCTCTTGCTCGACGAGCCCACCAGGGGGGTCGACGTGGGGTCGAAGGTCGAGATCTACGCACTGATCAACAAGCTCGCAGAATCCGGGAAGGCGATCATCCTAGTCTCCTCCTACCTGCCCGAGGGGCTGGGGATGAGCGACCGCATGATCGTGATGCGCGACGGCGCGATCGTGGCCGAGTTCAAGCACGGCGAGGCGACGCAGGAGGACATCATGTTCGCAGCCATGGGCCAAGCTCCGGTCGGCGCCGGAGCCGGCGCATCCACGCGGGGCCACGGCTCGCCGGCGCCAGGAGGGCCCCGGGCCGGGAGCGACTACGGCGAGCCGAACGCCGGAGAGCGAACATGAGCGACGTGCCCGAGCCGGCCGGAGAAGCACGGTCGGACCTCGCAACCGAGGAAAGTCAGCAGCCACCGGAGCCGGTCGCGGGCGGACGTTTTGACGCGCGTGCCTGGGCCAGGAACACACTTCAGCAGCTCGGCCCGTTTCTGTTCGTGCTCGTGCTCGGCGTGGTGCTGTCGATCGTCTCGCCTGTCTTTCTGACCAGCACCAACATCTCGGCGATCTTCGTGCAGATGTCGGTGATTGCGATCATCGCCGTCGGCGAGACGATCGTCATCATCACCGCCGGCATCGACCTGTCAGTCAGTGCGGTGGTGGCACTGACAGGCGTAATCTCGGCTATGCTGGTCGCCAACGACGGCTTGGGTGTGGGTCCCGGGATTGTCGTCGGAGTGCTGGCGGGCGGCGGGGTTGGATTGATCAACGGGCTGCTGATCACCGCCGCGCGCATACCTCCGTTCGTCGCCACGTTGGGCACGCTGAGCGCGATCACGGGCGTCGCGTTCCTGATCACCAACGGCGAGCCGATCTCAGCCCCGACTTCGTTCGACGTTCTCGGCGATGGTCACATCGGGCCGATTCCGGTTCCGATCGTGATCATGGTGATCGTGGCCGCGGCGGGGATATTCGTCCTTGCGCGCACTACCCTCGGCCGTAGCGCCTACGCGATCGGGAGCAACTACGAGACCGCCCGGCTGTCGGGGATCCGCGTCAACCGGGTGCTCACCTCGGTATACGTCATCCAGGGACTGCTGGCCGGACTCGGTGGCGTGATCGTGGCCAGTCGGGTGGTCACCGGTGACCCGTCCGCGGGGACGAACTACAACCTCGACGCGATCGCCGCGGCGGTGATCGGCGGAGCGAGCCTGTTCGGCGGTGAGGGAACCGTGATCGGGGCCCTGATCGGCGCGCTGCTGTTGGAGCTGATCTCAAACGGCGGCGACCTCCTGAACATCTCGAACTTCTGGCAGGAAGTGATCTTGGGGGGCGTGATCATCGCTGCGGTCGCCTACGACCAGTTCCGGCGCCGTGCGCTCCCGCACTCCTAGCGGCACCTCGACCGAGCACGCTCCACGTCAATCACCCAACACAAAACCACACGAACTGATGAGAAGGAGGCACACGTGACACGATCGAGGAGGAACGCAGGTGCCGCTGGGCGAGCGGGTTGCGGCACACGAATCAAGCGGGGAATGATGGTGGCGGGAGCCCTCGCCGTGATGGTGGTCGTCACGGCATGCGGCTCGTCGAGCTCGGGCTCTGCGAGCCCCAGCGGAGGCAGCGCCAAGTCGACGGTTAAGGGCGCCAAATACACGATCGCGGTGGTGCCGAAATCGGTCGGCCTCTTCTACTGGGGCACCGTGCAGGCGGGTGCCGAGGCGGCCGCGAAGAAGTATGGCGTCAACATGGAGTGGAAGGGAACTGCGACCGAGACAGACGTGTCCGGTCAGGTCAACATCCTCCAGGACTTCATCACCAGCCACGTCAGCGGGATCGCTTTCGCCGCGACCGATTCCCACGGCCTCGTCGCGAGCGCCCAGGCGGCCAAGAAGGCCGGGATCCCTGTTGTGAACATCGACTCCGGGCTCTCGCCCCAGACGCCCCCGCTGGTGGCGACCAACAACGTGGCGGCGGGCGCCAAGGCGGCCGACATCCTGGCCAAGCTGATCGGCGGCAGCGGTCAGGTCGCGCTGCTGCCCTTCGTTCCGTCAGCCGCCACGTCGGCCCAGCGTCAGCAGGGCTTCGAGCAGGAGCTCAAGAAGTACTCGGGCGTCAAGTTGGTCGCGGTGGAGTACGACCAGAGCGACATCAGCATGGCGCTGTCCGACACGGAGAACATCCTCACCTCGCATCCGAACCTGAAAGGGATCTTCGCGGCCAACGAGCCGGGAGTGATCGGAGCCGTGCACGCGCTGCTGGAGCGGGGGCTGGTCGGCAAGGTCAAGATCGTGGGCTTCGACAACGCCCCGGACGAGGTCACCGCGCTCGGCTCGGGACAGGTCCAGGCGCTGATCGTGCAGAACCCGTTCCAGATCGGCTATCAGGGCGTGGCGGAGGTCTGGAGCCTGCTCCAGCACCACTCCGTGCCCCATTCCGTGGACACGGGATCGATCGTCGCGACCAAGGCCAATATGAACCAACCGTCCGTGCACAAGCTGCTGGTGCCGCCGACCTAGTGACCGTTGGCGACCCGAATCGCTTGGCGACGGAGCCGCCGGCTGCGCACGCCACCGGCGGACGCTTCAACCGCGGAGGGGCGTCGCTGACGCCCCTCCGTGCGACCCGGGAGGGAGAGAGCTATGCGTAGCACGCCCATGGGGTCCTGATTGACGTTCAGCGCCCCCACGTCAACATGCAGACCGAGTCCGAGAACATGAAGGCGATCGCAACCCTATCGGCCTCACGCAGCCGCGATACGCATCATGCATCGCGCGAGTCCGTCGTGATCGGCGAGAAGTTCACTCGACGCGCCGGTTGCTGGGTGCTGTTCGCCGAAGCGATCATCGCTCACGCTCCTGGTGCTCTGCCACCAGCGAGCCACTCGCTGGGGCCGCGGCTGTGCAACGGTCGCCATCCCCGCGTCGGTGAACCTCGCGCAGGAGCTCAAGCAGAGGCATGATGGGGCGACCGGTGTTTAGCGAGGGGCGTCCAACGATCGCGATGGAGACCTTTGTGCGGCTGACGGTGCTCAAGGCGCGGTACGGGTGGGGCTGTCGGACGCTGGTGGACGCGTGTCCGACTCGCTGCATCTGCGGCGCTTCTGTCGGATCGGTCTCTCAGAATGGGTGCGTGCCGCGAGTACACCGCCGAGCTTTCCTCGTAGCCTCCCCACCAGCCCACCTAACCGGCTTCGGAGTCGCTCCGGCTAACAACACCGAAGTTGTGCACTGCTGTCCGGCCCCGGCCGAACGGTAGACAACTGATCAAGCGGAACCTCTGGGTTTTGACTCTGAAATCTATTTCTGGAACGCTGGTAGGCATGACAGTCCCGGCAGTCATCGGCGTCGATATAGGCACTTCGAGCAGCAAGGGTGTGCTCGTCGGCCTCGACGGCCGGATGATCCGCAGCGCCACTCGCGAACATGCCGTCGACCGGCCCCGCCCCGGCTGGGTCGAAATGGAGGGCGAGGTCTGGTGGCAGGAGTTCCTCGACCTCAGCCGGCAGCTGCTCGCCCCGTCGGACGTCGACGTCGTAGCCGTCGGGGTCAGCGGTATGGGGCCGTGTGTGCTGCTGACCAACGAAGCCGGTACGCCGCTGCGACCCGCCATCCTCTACGGCATCGACGCCCGCTCGACCCCGCAGATTGCGCGGCTAAACGACCAGCTCGGCCCGGACGAGATCCGCCGCCGGTGCGGCTCGGCGCTATCCACGCAGGCCGCCGGCGCGAAAGTAGCCTGGGTGGCCGACAACGAACCTCAGACATTCGCGCGTGCCCGCCGCCTCTTCATGCCGAGCTCATGGCTGGTCCTCAAGCTCACGGGTGAGTACGTGCTCGACCAGCACTCCGCGAGCCAGTGCACCCCGCTGTACGACACCGAGAAGCGCGAGTGGTACCAACCCTGGGTCGACCTGGTCGCGTCCGGCCTGTCGCTGCCGCCGTTGCGCTGGCCCGGTGAGGTCGCTGGCGTTACCACCCGCGAGGCCGCTGCGCTGACGGGGCTTCCCGTCGACATCCCGGTGATCACCGGGACGATCGACGCGTGGGCGGAGGCGATCAGCGTCGGCGCACAGGGCGTCGGCGACCTGATGCTGATGTACGGCACGACGATGTTCCTGATCAATACGGTCCCGGACCTTGTGACCAGTCCTTCCCTTTGGGGAACGGTGGGCGCGCTGCCAGACACCCGCAACCTCGCTGGCGGCATGGCCACTTCGGGCGCGATAACCAGCTGGCTGCGTGAGCTATTCGGATCGTTGGACTACGCCGAGCTGATCAAGCTCGGCGAACGCTCGGGGCCGGGAGCCAACGGCCTCCTCATGCTGCCGTACTTCGCTGGGGAGCGGACACCAGTTATGGACCCCGAGGCACGCGGCGTGATTGCGGGCCTCACGCTGTCGCACACCCGCGGTGACCTGTACCGCGCGGCACTGGAGGCTATCGGCCTCGGTGTGCGCCACAACATCGAGACCATCGAGGACGCCGGCGGAGACATCCGTCGCATCGTCGCGGTGGGCGGCGGCACCCAGGGAACCCTGTGGACGCAGATCGTCTCCGACATCACCGGCCGCCCGCAGGAGATCCCCTCTCAGACAATCGGCGCCAGCTACGGGGGGGCATTCCTGGCAGCACAAACGGTCGCCGAGTTCTCAATCCAGGCCTGGAACCCGGTCAAGGAGACCCGCGAACCACGGCCGGAGCTCGCCGAAAGGTACAACGAGCTCTACGCGTCGTACCTCGATCTCTACACCAGCACGCGCGCCATCGCACACGCTCTCGCAGCCCGACAGGAACGCTGATGACTTGCACCGGCAAACCACGCGGCGCAAGCCGTTAAGGAAGGCACCGACAGATGACCAGCTACTTCATGCCCGTCCTCGCCGAACTCGCCAAGATCCAGGCCAAAACCGTATATACGGTGGCAAGCGGGGACCTGCGTTCGAGTGCGAACGTGACCTGCTGGCCAGCCCAGCAGAAGCTCGAGTCCGACCTGACCGTCGCCGTCACCTCACTCGGCTGGCAGGTGCAGCGTGGTCATGAGATCGACGAGGCGAAGGGGCACGGCTTCATCGACAGCCAGCGCGCAGGGATCGAGATTTTCAAGACGCTGCCGGTGGATGCCCCGCTGATTGTGGTGGAGGCGGTCTGGCAGTACAGCCACCACGTGCTTGCCGGACTGCGCGGCCATCAGGGTCCGATCCTCATCGTGGCGAACTGGGAGGGCGAGTTCCCCGGGCTGGTCGGCCTGCTCAACCTCGCCGGCAGTCTCACCAAGGCCGGCAAGAAGTACTCCGTGCTGTGGAGTAAGGACTTCACCGACGACTGGGCCATCGAAGGGCTCAAAAAGTGGCTTGAAACAGGCGAGCTGACCCATGACCAGAGCCATGTGCGCGACCTCCCGGCCCTGCTGGCCGGCCCGGAGGTCGACCTCGGCAGAGCGCTGGCCGTGCAGCTGTCCACCGAGAAGGCGATCATCGGTGTCTTCGACGAGGGCTGCATGGGGATGTACAACGCGATCTTCGACGACGAGCTGATCAACCCGCTCGGGATCTACAAGGAGCGCCTGTCTCAAAGCGCCCTGGTCGCGGAGATGAACAGGATCAGCGACGAAGAGGCCCGTGCTGTCCGGACCTGGCTCGATGACGCCGGCATGACCTTCCACACCGGCACTGACGAGGCCACCGAGCTGACCGACTCCCAGCTGCACAGCCAGTTCAAGATGTACATCGCCGCCCTCCGCATCGCCGACGACTTCGGCCTCGACGCCGTCGGGATCCAGTACCAGCAGGGCCTCAAGGACACCGTACCGGCCAGCGACCTCGCGGAGGGGCTTCTGAACAACGTGCAGCGGCCGCCGGTCTCCAGCCGGGACGGTTCGCGCGAACTGTATGCGGGCGCCCCCCTGCCGCACTTCAACGAGGTCGACGAAGGTGTTGCCGTCGACTCCCTCGTCACCAATCGGCTCTGGACCGCGATGGGGCTCGACCCGGCGATTACGCTACACGACATTCGCTGGGGCGAGCAGTACGGCGACAGCTTCGTCTGGGTGTTCGAGATCTCCGGAGCGGTGCCAGCCTCCCACAACGGCGGTTACGACAAGTCCTACAGCAAGCGTCAGCCACCGATGTTCTTCCCGCTGGGCGGCGGCACCCTCAGCGGCGTGTCCAAGCCGGGCGAGATCGTCTGGTCCCGGGTGTTCATCATGGAGGGCGTGCTGCACGTCGACCTCGGCCGCGGCACCGTGGTGGGGCTCCCTGCGGAGGAGACCGAGCGCCGCCTCCAGGCCACCAACCCGGAGTGGCCGATCATGCACGCGGTCCTGCACGGCGTCGGCCGGGACCAGCTGATGGCCCGGCACCGGGCCAATCACGTCAACGTCGTCTACACATCCGACGCCGAGACGGCCGACAAGGGGCTGCTCGCCAAGGCGGCTATGTTCGCCGAACTCGGCGTCCACGTGCACCTGTGCGGCGACGTAAACCTCTAGCGAGTCGTACCTCACCAAAGGATCCGATGGCGCGTAGGGCGCATAAATCCTGTCGGGCTTCCACACGCGACGCCGTTTGGAAGCTGTGACGCATGCCCGAGGGAGCGACTTGAGCCGGCGGGGTGATGGGTGATGGCCGACGCTCCGGCGTTCGCAGCGATCGATCTGGGGGCCGAGAGCGGACGGGTGGTGCTCGGGCAGTTGTCCTCAGGAGTGGTGACGCTTGAAGAGATGCACCGTTTCTCGAACCGGCCGGTGCTGCTCCCGGACGGTATCCGCTGGAACTTGCTCGGGCTGTTCGATGAGGCGCTCGAGGGATTGGCGCGAGCGGCCCGAAGCGTCTGGCCGCGTGGGGTGGGTGTCGATTCGTGGGGAGTGGACTATGCGTTGCTCGACGCGCAGGATCGTGTCCTCGGGTTGCCGTTTCACTACCGCGACGAGCGCACCGCCGGGCTGGTCGAGCGCGTGCAGGCGCGGGTCCCGCGAGAGGAGATCTACTCGATCACCGGCATTCAGGCGCTCCCGATCAACACGATCTACCAGCTGCTCGCCGACGAGGGAAGCCCGGCGCTGGCCGCCGCGGAGCGGATCGCCCTGGTCCCCGATCTGCTCAACTTGTGGTTGACCGGAGAGCTGGTCAACGAGAGCACGGTCGCGTCGACGACGGGCCTGCTCGACGCTGGGAGGGGAACTTGGGCGCGAGCGCTGATCGACCGGCTCGGGTACCCGGGAAAGCCGTTCGCGGGCGATCTGGTGCAGCCTGGCGTCACCATCGGGCAGGTACTCCCGCATCACGCTGCGGCTGCCGGGGTCCCGGTCCATGCGGTCGCGGCCCATGACACCGCGAGCGCGTTTGTGGCCACCCCGCTCGGCCGGCCGGGCGCGGCGGTCCTGTCCTCGGGCACGTGGTCGCTATTGGGGGTTGAGACCGACACACCGGCGCTGACATCCGAAGCCGCCGCCTACAACCTGAGCAACGAACGTGGCGTCGACGGGACTATCAGCCTGCTGGCGAACGTCATGGGATTGTGGCTGGTGCAGGAGTGTCGGCGCGATTGGGGGGGTCCCGACTACGGCGAGTTGACGTATCTAGCGGAGCAGGCGCGAGCCGACGTGCCGCTGATCGATCCCGACGATGACTTGTTGTTCGCTCCCGGTGACATGCCGGCGCGGATCGCCGCGCGCTGCTGTGCGCTCGGTCAGCGCCCGCCCGAGACGCAAGGCGAGACCATACGCTCGGCGCTGACATCGCTGGCGTGCAAGTACCGGCTGGTGCTCGAGCGCCTCGTGCGGGTCACCCGGCAAGACGTGGACGTCATCCATGTCATTGGGGGCGGGGCGCGTAACGCATTATTGTGCCAGCTGGCTGCCAACCTCACAGGCCGGGAGGTGCTCGCCGGTCCGGTCGAGGCGACGGCGATGGGCAACGTGCTGGTGCAGGCGCGCGCGGCCGGTGAGCTCTGCTCGCTGTCCGATATGAGGACCGTGGCCGCCGCCTCCGCCCAATTGGTGGCCTACGAACCCGCCGACGAAGGGGAGCCGGCCGAGTCGATCTACGGCAGGTTCCTTACCGTAACTGGACTGGAGGCGCCGGGCGTCGCCCAGCCCCGCTAACAGCTGAGGAGGAAGCAGTGACTGGTTCAGACAGCGATTACGATCATCTCGCCGTTCGGTTGCGCGACGGTTGCCGTGAAGTGGCGGAAGTTGACACGCTCTCTCCGGGCTTGTGATCGAAACGCCGTCTTGGGGCTACGGCGATTCGGGAAACGCGCTTTGGCACCTTTCCGCAGCCGGGACGACCGCGCGACGTGTTCGAGCGGCTCGACGACGCCGCAGAGGTCCAACGTCTCACCAGGACCGCAGGCGCGGTTGGCGCTGCACTTCCCTTGGGATCGCTGTCAGGCACCTGATCGACTGCATCGGCATCGCGCGCGAGCTTGGCTCGACCTCGCAGTCGCTGTGGTTTGCCGACGGCACTAACTACGCTGGCCAGGACGACCTGCGCGCCCGCCGTCACCGATTTACTGGACCCGCTCAACGCGAGTTTACGCCGAGTTGCCCGCTGAGCAGGCGCTGCTGGTCGAGTACAAGCTGTTCGAGCCGGCCTTCTACGCGACCATCTCGCCGACTGGGGCTCGGCGCTGCTCGTCTGTCAGAAGCTGGGGGAGCGGGCGAACGTGCTTCGTCTACCTGGGACATCACGCCCAGGGCGTCAAACGTGGAGCAGATCGTGGCCTTTCTGGCCGACGAGGGACGCCTTGGCGGCTTTGACTTCAACAACCGCAAGTACGCCGACGACGATCTGATCGTCGCCTCGGTGAATCCGTTCGAGTTATTTCTGATCTTTTGCGAGCTAACATCCGGCGAGGGGCCGCTGCCCCGGGACTGAAGATTGATCAGTCGCACAATGTGGAACCCAAGATCGAGGCGATGGTATGAGCGTGGTCAACCTGCAGGAAGCCTACGTAACGGCGCTGCTCGTCGACCGGGCGGCGCTGGCGAGCGCGCAGCTCGCCGGAGACGTGCTTGGCGGCTACGAGATCCTGCTTGACGCTTACCGCACGGACGTCCGGCCGTTGTGCGCGAAGGTGCGCGCCGACCTGGGGGCCGCAGAGGACCCGGTCGGGACGCTACGCAATTCGGGGTATCTAACACGCATCGCGCAAGCACGGGGCGCGCTGCACTCGATCGGATAGGAGGCGCATGTCACACGTCACGACTTTGTTTGATCGGATTGTCGAGGACATCGGCGAAGCCGGCCAGCAGCTGACCACCCTCGCGGCGTTGGAGGGATCGGCGGGAAACATCTCCGTATTCGTTTCCTCGCTCTCATGCCCGTTTGAACCAGTTGATGACCTCGAGCTGCCCTCGCCCGCGCCGTCGCTGGCGGGCGGATGGGTAGTGATCACAGCCGCCGGCCGGCGGCTGCGAGACGTCAGTCGGCGGCCCGCTCTCACCCTCGTCGTGCTGCACATCGATGACTCAGGGCAGACCGCCACCATGCACGCAGCGTCCGGCGTGCAACCGTCGAGCGAGTGGAACAGCCATCTGGCGATTCACGAGGACCACCGTAGCCGCCGCGGCCTCGACCATCACGTCGTCCTCCACGCACAGCCGCTTCGTCTTGTCTTCCTGAGCCACCTACCCGACATCAACACCACCGAGGAGCTCAACGAGCGACTGATGCGCTGGGAGCCCGAGACTGTAGTGGTAGCCTCCGAAGGCGTCGAGCTGGCAGCCTTTCAGGTGCCCGGGTCACCCGGCCAGATGGACGCTACCGTTGCTGCGCTGGCCCGCAGCAGCGCTGTCATCTGGGCCAAGCACGGGATCGTGACCCGCTCGGATATCTCTGCGACGAAGGCCGCGGACCTGGTCGAGTACCTGGAGGCGGCCGCCCACTATGAGGTGATGAACCTCAGCATGGGCTCACCTGCGGAGGGTCTCGACGAACACGAGCGCGCCGCCGTGGCCCGGGCTTTCGGGCTGGGCGTGTAGCGGGTGCGTCATGGCCGCAGGTGAACGCCGACTCTGCGGCGTCCGCTGGGACAATCCAGACCTCTACCAGCTGATCATCGACGGACCGACGCTGGGCGTCGAGGCGTGCATCGATGTGATCATCCCGGCGAGCCGGACCCCGTGTGGAGGGGAGTCCGTCTCCAGCAAGCTCGCACGCCGTGCAATGACAGCACCCGGAGCGTGGTGAGCTCCGCTGGTTGCCCCCGCACGCCGAGCGGGGTTTGGCGAGGATCCGACAGAGTTTGGCGCTAAGAGCGGCTAAAGGCCGACGACGCCGGCGCTCAGTTCAGCTGTCGTCGTCCTCGGCGTCGGGGTCGCGCAGGGCTCTGAGCCCGTCGAGCTCGGGGCGGGGGAGAAGTAGCGGCCGTTGAAGTTGAGGTGGTCGCAGATCAGCGGGCTCAGCCCCGCGAGCAGGAGCTTGGCGTGATAATCGACGATCCGAGCGTGTTCGCTGCCGCGAGAGTGTCCGCTCGCAGGTAGGGTCCAGCCAAGATAAGGCCAAAAGGTCTGAGATGGACGCGCGTGTCAAGGGGGCGCTGGGATTGGGCCGTTTTGTCGGTGGTGTTGGTCATGGTGGTGGGTGGTGGGGCCGGGCTAACGTGACGTCAAATCACCGGCCTGGGCTTCTCGACCTGGACCTACGTCTCGATCGACGCGCCGCCCGGCGCTGCGCCAGGGTGCCGACGTCCGGGTCACCGTTTGTCTGCGCAACACTGGCACCCGCCGCGGTAAGGAGGTCGTCCAGCTCTATGCGAGCCGTCCGGACAGCAACGTCGAGCGACCCCTGAAGTGGCTCGTCGGCTTCGCGGCGGTCGATGCGGACGCGAACGAGGAAGTCACGGTTACGATCACTGTCCGATCGCGGGCCTTTGAGCACTGGAACGCGGAAGCCGGCGCCTGGGCAATAGAACCCGGCACGTTTCAGCTCGCGGCGGGCGGGTCGTCAGCAGTTTTGCCGCTCGCGACTAAGTGGTCTGGCTCGGAAGTTCGCGCACGTATCGCGTCCTGGGGGGTCAGGCGGCGAGCGAGGTGGGCTCGGTGTCGGCCTTCGCCAGGAGCTTGTGGAGGTCGTCGTGGGTGAACTTCCATTGGAAGGGCGCGGCGATCTGTTCGTAGCGTCGGC
>CALAQT010000497.1 GCA_937888775.1 uncultured Actinomycetes bacterium
GGCGGGTCCTCTACAGCATGGGCTATCAGGGGACCTGCACGTTCATCTTCTTCTGTTCGGGCCCCAGCGCGCAGGTGGCAAACCTGGGTTCCTGGTCAGACACGGCCGGGTTCGATCTCAACGACGGCAGCGGCCAGACGCAGGTGTTCAAGTCCGGTCCCGGGCTCTACCAGATCACCGTCTCGCCGGGCAACGATACGGCGCGCTGGTCAATCGAGGTGCAGGACTACTACTAAGGGCTCGCGAGCCCTACGCCTGATCGGGCGCAGGATCGGGCCAGCGCCGGCCGGCGACCTCCAGCTCGCCTACCTTCAACGAGCCGATCACCACCTCTCCGGCGCTCAGCCGCTTGATCACCGCGTCGGCGATCGCCAGCCGTCCGATCGCCAGCGCGCCGACGGCCGACGCGGCGATCGCCAGCGGCGCCATCGCCGTTGGGCCGAGGAGACGGGCGCCGATGATCACGCCGCCGGTGATTGAGGCGCCGACGACGGTGGCGCCAGCGGTGGTGGTGGTGGGCTTTAGCAGGCTGCTGCTGTTCATGGTGGTGTCTCCTGGTTGCGGTGGCGTACGTCGATTGAACCGCCGATCGTCAGCGCGGTTCACCCACGGCGTCCAGGGCCTCGGCGATCGTCTGCGCGATCAGCTGCAGGTCGGACTCCGAGACGATGAACGGCGGGGAGATCTGGAGCGTGTTGTTGGTGATCACCCGGATCAGCACGCCGCGCTCGATGCACCGCCGGGCCACCGCTTCACCCGGCGCCTGCGCCACCAGCTGGATGCCCGCCAGCAGGCCGATGCCGCTGCGGACCTCGGCCACCAGCGGGTGCTCGGCCAGCGGCGCCACGGCACGCTTCAGCTCGGGCGCGAGCGCGGCCACCCGGGCCACTAGGTCCTCCTCTTCGAGAACATCGAGGTTTGCCTGCGCCACCGCGCACGCGGTCGCATGACCCGAGTAGGTCACGCCGTGGCGGAAGATCGGCGCATCGGCGCCGTCGAAGAACGGCGTCCACACCCGGGGGGCGATCAGCACTCCGCCGAGGGGCGCGTAACCGGAGGTGATGCCCTTGGCCATCAGGATCATGTCCGGCGCCAGCCCGAACAGCTCGGTGGCAAACATCCTGCCGGTGCGCCCGAATCCTGTGATGACCTCGTCGAGCACCAGCAGGATGTCGTATTCGTGGCAGATTGCCTGCACCCGTTCCAGGTAGCCGGGCGCCGGGAGGATCACGCCGCCGGTGCCGATGATCGGTTCGGCGAACACCGCCGCGACCCGATCGGCGCCTAGGTGCTGGATCGCTGCCTCCAGGGCATCGGCGTCGTTGGTCGGCACTCGCGCCGTCTCCGGGATCAGCGATTCGGAGCCATAGCCGTCACGGTTGAAGGTCAGGCCGGCCAGGCTGGTGCCGAATGCGTGCAGGCCGTGGTAGCCCCCTTCGCGGCTGATGATGATGCGCTTGTTGGCGTGGCCGCCCAGCTGCCAGTACCGGCGCACCAGCTTGGCCGCGGTGTCCACCGCATCCGAGCCGCCGCTGACCAGGAACACCTTGGCGTCGTCGATCGGGCCCAGAGCCGACACGCGGTCGGCGAGCGCCAGCGCCTGATCGTTGGTGATCCGCCCGAACGTGTGGTAGGTCTCCAGCACGCGCATCTGGCGCGCGGCGGCGTCGGCCAGGCGCGGCCGGCTGTGACCGATGTTGGCGTGCCACAGGCCGGCGGTCCCATCAAGCAGCCAGTCGCCCTCGCTGGTCTGCAAACGCGCGCCGTCGCCCTTGACGATCACCAGCCGGTCACCGGCGACGCTGGGCATGTGCGCCTGCGGCTGCCACAGGGCAGAGCCGGTCTGGCCGGCCTGCACGGGCGACGATGGGCTGTCTGAGCTTTGGAACGTCATGGCTGAGGTGGCCTCGCGGTTTGAGGTGTTCCGAGGGTGCGCAGTGATAGGGACGCTAGTCGGGGGTGGGGGCGGGGGTCAAGCCGGTCACGGCCGGGATTGGCCAGGCCTGGCGCGGCGCGGGAGGACGTCCGTAACCGGGGTCCGGCGGAGCGCCATGCGGAGGGTCCTGCGGTGCCTATGGCCCGGTTCGGTGTACACATTGCGCATGGCGCCCAATGACGACGATGACGACTGGGTCGGCGTGCCCCCGGAGGGCCGCTATTCGCGAGACCGCGCCAAGCCCGAGTTCTGGCGCAACCGCTGGCCGCTGGCCGGCGCCGGCATGGCGGTGGTCCTGATCATCTTGGCGGTCGCGCTGATCGTGCGCTGAGCATGGGGTCGTGGCCCGCCACGGTGTCACCCCGCGGCTGCGACGAGCCTTGAGACCGCTGCCGAAGATCGTGGTCACGACGGCCCCGTTTCACCTCCCGCGCTAGCTTCGCGCCTCCTGGCGGCCTTCCACGCACCGATGGAGCGCCGCCAACAGCGCTGCGGCACGCGGATCGACGCCCCCGCCCTCGTCGCGCATCAGGTTCATGGTGTAGGAGAAGCCCACCGGGTGCGCCGGCCAGACACCGTGCACCGATCCGCCGGCGCCGCCGTGCCCGAACGCGTCGGCGGGCGGTCCGAAGGGCGAGAGCTCGGTCTGCAGCGCGAAGCCCACTCCGAACGCGTGTGGCCCCTCCAGCAGGGGATCGTCCATCCGGGCCAGCTCGCTGCGCCCGAGCGAGAGCACCGCGGGCGAGACCAGTCGCTCCAGGCTGGCGTACAGCGCCGCGACCGAACGCGCGCTGCCGATCGCGTTGGCGCCGGGAATCTCGGCCCGGTGGATCCGCGGGTCGTTCCAGATGAACGTCTCCCGCGTCCACACCGGTGGGTTGGCCAAAACGCCCGCATCAGCTCGTCGCGCTCGCTGACCTGCGGATCAAACCGTGCCGCCGCGCCCCAGGTGTCGGCCAACTCCAGCCTCGACACCCGGTGCTGCAGTTCAGCGGGCAGCCCGATGAACAGTTCCAGGTCAAGCGGTCCGGCGATCTCCTCGGCGAAGAAGCGCCCGATACTGCGTCCGTCGATCCGCCGCACCAGCTCGCCGCACAGCCACCCGTAGGTGAGCGCGTGATAGCTGCGGGCGGCGCGGGGGTCGGCGAACTGGCACTGGCCGGCGAGCAGGTCGGCCATCCGCCGGTCGTCGTGCAGGTCGCTGGCGCTCACGGCGACGCCGATGCCCGGCAGCCGGGCGGCGTGCGTCACGATCTCCTTCACGGTTACCGCCGATTTGTCCCCCGCTGCGAACTCCGGCCAGTAGCGATGGACCGGCGCGTCGAGCTCAAGCTGACCTCGGTCGATCAGCATCAGCAGGCAGACCGCGACCAGACCCTTGGTGCCGGAGAAGATCAGCGCCAAAGTGTCGGAATTCCAGGGTCGCTGCCCGTCACGATCGGCCAATCCGCCCCAGAGGTCGACCACCAGCTCACCGTCCCTGACCGCGGCAAACGCGGCCCCCAGCTCGCCACGTTCCGCGAAGTTGCGCGCAAACTCACGCGCCACGGGCTCGTAGCCGCCGGCGACGAACCCGCCGATCTCGGCGACGTCCGTCATCGCCCGCCTTCTTCACCCGCGCTCATGGGTCAGGATCACCTCCAGCTGCCTCGGTCCGTGTACGCCCTCTACGCGCTGAAGCTCGATGTCCGAGGTCGCCGAGGGTCCTGAGATCAGCGTCAGGGCTCGCCGTGACTGGAGCACGGCCGGCGCCAGCGCTCCAATCGCCTCCGGGACCCCGTAGACGATCTGCTCGGCGCGGACGACGCACACGTGCACGTCAGGGATCAGCGACAGCACCCGGCGACCCTGCTCGGGTCCGGCATCGAGCACGATCGTGCCGGTGAGGGCGACCGCCAGCGCGCATCCGGTCAGCGCCGCCACGCCGCCGTCCAGTTCGGACAACGAGAGTGGCGGGTCGTCGGGCCGCGCCGGGATCTCGGCGGGTAGCCAGCCGGCCGGCAGCCCGCCGGGCACCGCCAGCGAGTGGACGTCGTGTCGCCGACAGGCCTGGCGCGCGGCCTCGGCGATGGCTTGATCGTGGGCCGGGCAGTGCACCACCGTCGCGCGATAGGCGCCGCAGCGCTCTGCGAACAGCTCGATCAGCCCCTGGCGATCGACCGGGCGGTTGCGCGTGTATGCGGTGGCGGGATCGTCATCGGTGCCGGGGTCCCACGCGCCCGGCTCGCCGGCGGGGACATCGGCCAGGGCGGCGCGGATCGTGGCGAGCATCCGCTCGCGCGCGGTCACGAGTGGTCGTCCCCGCGTATTTGCCCGGCGGCCACTAGGCTGGATCTCCGTCGCGAGCCCGCCACCATTGCCTGAACGTTTGCTTGGGCGGGGCGGGCAGGTCGCGGGTCGCCGTCCATCCGGCCAGTGGCCCGGGCAGCCGTCGCTCGATCCGTCCGTCGCGAGACAGCGGCCAGCTGCCGATCCGCGCGGCGCGCTGGGCGGCCTCGTAGCGGCGCCGATCGCCCAGCACGGCGGCCATCGCCCGCATCGATGCGCGCTCGCCCAGCGCGTCGCGACCGCTGGCCTCACGCACAATCCTTGAGCGCAGGTGCACGAGCACGGTCGGGATGTCGATCTTGACCGGGCACACGTCGTAGCAGGCGCCGCACAGCGACGAGGCCCAGGGCAGCGTCCTGGCCTGCTTGAGTTCGGCTAGCTGCGGCGTGAGGATCGCGCCGATCGGACCGGGATACGGGGACTCGTATGCGTGGCCACCCGTGCGCTCGTAGACCGGGCACACGTTCAGGCACGCCGAGCAGCGGATGCAGTGAAGTGCCTGGCGTCCGACCTGATCGGCGAGCGCGTTGGTACGTCCGGCATCGAGCAGCACAAGATGGAACTCCTGAGGGCCGTCTCCGGGTGTCACGCCCGTCCACAGGGATGTGTAGGGATTCATCCGCTCGGCCGTCGAGGAGCGCGGCAGCAGCTGCAGCATCACCTCCAGATCGGAGAAGCGCGGCAGCACCTTCTCGATCCCCATCACGGTGATCAGCGTCTGGGGCAGCGTCGTGCACATGCGCCCGTTGCCCTCTGACTCCACCACGCATACCGTCCCGGTCTGCGCGACGGCGAAGTTGGCGCCGCTGATCGCCACGCGGGCCGACAGGAACTGCTGGCGCAGATAGCGACGGGCGGCCTCGGCCAGCGCGGCCGGATCGTCGCTCAGGTCCTCGGTGCCGGGCAGCTCGCGCCGAAACAGCGCGCGGATCTCGGCGCGGTTTCGGTGGATCGCCGGTACGAGGATGTGCGATGAGGAATCGCCGGCGAGCTGGTTGATCAGCTCGGCCAGGTCGGTCTCATGCGCAGCGATCCCGCGGGCGGCCAGCGCATCGTTGAGGCCGATCTCATCGGTTGTGATCGACTTGACCTTGACCACCTCGCCGGCGCCCGTGGCCTGCACCAGATCCCCGACGATCCGGTTGGCCGCCGTCGCGTCGGGCGCCCAGTGCACGATCCCGCCGGCCTCGGTCACGGTCCGCTCCAGCGTCTCCAGATGGACGTCGAGATGGCGCAGCGCATGGGCTTTGATGCGCCGGCCCGCTTCCCGAAGCTGCTCCCAGTCATCCAGTTCGGATACCACCTGGGCGCGCTTGTCGCGGATCGTGTGCGTGGCCCGGCGCAGGTTGTGGCGCAGCTGCGTGTCGCCCAGCGCCAGGCGGGCCGCCGCTGGGAAGCCTTCAGAGCTCATCGGTCCTGCCCCGAGGCGAGGATCTCAGCCAGATGCGCGGTGCGCACGCCCGCGCGCTGGCGGGAGAGCCCACCGCCGATGTGCAGCAGGCAGGAGCAGTCAAGCGCCGTGCACACCTCGGCACCGGTGTCGAGGATCGCGCGCAGCTTGTCGGTCAGCATCGCCGCCGAGGTGTCGGCGTTCTTGACCGCAAACGTCCCGCCAAAGCCACAACACGACTCGGCGTCTCCCAGCTCCACCAGGTCGATGCCTCTGACCTTGCGCAGCAGGCGCAAGGGGGCGTCGCCGACCCGCAGCATCCGCAGCGCATGACAGCTGGGGTGATAGGTCACGCGGTGGGGATAGTAGGCGCCGAGATCCTCCACTCCCAGCACGCCGACCAGGAACTCCGACAGCTCGAACACCTTCGGGACCAGCCCGGCGATCTCCCTGGCCAGATCGCCGTCGCCGGCTTCCTCGGCCAAGCGCGGGTAGTGGTTTCGCACCATCGCCACGCACGAACCCGACGGCGCCACCACGGCGTCAAAGCCCTCGGCGCAGAACACGCGCACGAACCTTCGCGCCAGCGCCAGGGCCTCACGGTCATAGCCCGAGTTGGCGTGCATCTGCCCGCAGCACGTCTGCTCAAGGGGGAACGCCACCTCGTGCCCCAGGCGCTCGAGCACCTGTACCGTCGCCCGCCCGGCCTCCGGGAACAGCGTGTCGTTGACGCAGGTGATGAACAGCGCGACGCGCACCGCTCGCAAACTAGCGCGTGACAACGGTCTCGCGCCGGATCGAGGGGATCTGCGCTCCGGTGAACCGACCGCAGCCGACGGGTACGGCCTGCGAACAGCAGGAGGATCGCGTCTAAGATCGAGCGGCGGGCGCCCCGATCACCGATCGCCCAGCGCGTCGATGACGGATTCCTTCACGAGCACTCTCGCCGAGCTTGTCGGCCCGCGCCATGTCCTGGTCGACGCGGATCTCCGCGCTCCCTACGAGCGTGACTGGACCGGTCGCTGGCAGGCCGAGTGCCTCGCCGTGGTGAGCCCCGCCGATGTCGGCGAGGTGGTCGCCGTGGTGCTTGTGTGCGCCGAGCAGGGCGTAGGGATCGTTCCCCAGGGCGGCAACACCGGGCTCGTCGGCTCCGCGACGCCCCGCCCGGCGGGAACCCAGGTGGTGCTGTCGCTCACGCGCCTGAACGAGCTCGGCGAGGTCGACCCGGCCACGGCGCAGATCTCGGTCGGGGCGGGGGTGACGCTGGCGGCGCTCCAGCAGCACGCGGCAGCCGCCGGCTGGGCCGCCGGCCTGGATCTGGCGGCGCGCGACAGCGCTACAGTCGGGGGGCTCGTCGCCTGCAACGCAGGGGGCGTCCGTGCGATTCGCTATGGCACCGCCCGCGCTCGCGTCGGTGGCCTGGAGGCCGTGCTCGGCGATGGCACTGTCGTGCGTCGTATGTCAGGGCTGCTGAAGGACAACGCCGGTTTCGACATTCCCTCGCTGCTGATCGGTTCGGAGGGCACGCTGGGGGTGATCACCGCGGTGCGCTGGCGCCTGGTTGCGCGCTTTGACGCGCGGACCGTCGCGCTGATCCCGGTCGACTCGATTGAGGCCGCGGTCCAGATCACCGCCGCGCTGCGGCCCCGTCTGCAGTCCCTGGAACTGTGCGAGCTGATCACCGCCGCCGGAATGGAGCTAGTGCTTGACCATCTCAAGCGCAAGGCGCCGACACCGCCGGCCTCGGCGTTCGTGCTGCTGGAGTGCGCCGCGCGGACCGATCCGCTGGAGGAGCTCGCCGATGCGCTCACCGCGCTCGGGGTCGGCGACCGGGCTGTGGTCGCGGCTGACGCCGACGGGCGTGAGCGCTTGCTGCGCCTGCGTGAGGCCCACGCCGAGGCGATCGCCGCGTCCGGACTGGCCCACAAGCTCGACGTCGGCGTCCCGATCTCCCGACTGGCCGAGTTCACCACCCGGGTGCCGGATGTCGTCCACGCTGTCGCGCCCGATTCCCGGGTGATCATGTTCGGCCATCTCGGCGACGGCAACGTCCACGTCAACGTGCTCGGCCCCGAGCCCGATGACGTCAGGGTGGAGACAGCGGTGCTGGAGCTGGCGGCTGAGTGCGACGGAACGATCAGCGCCGAGCACGGTGTGGGCGTGCAGAAGCCGCGCTACCTGCCGCTCGTACGCTCGGAAGGCGAGCTGTCAGCGATGCGGGCGATCAAGCGAGCACTTGATCCCCACGGGATCCTCAACCCCGGCGTGATTTTGGAAGCTTGATTTGTTGTCTGACCCCGATCTTTAGCTGCGGCTCGCGGTCGACCGCCGCACCGCGCGCGGTCCGATCCGCTGGCGGCTCAATGCAGCAGCAAACGCAGGGCGATCACCAGCAGGCCAAGCATCGCGCCGAACGCCGTCTGGGTGACAAATTCGCGTCCGGAGAGCTCTGCTCGGCGGCCGATCACGATTTCGATCCCGACGATTACGATCGCCGAGGTCCACACGGCGGCGCCCACGGCGGCGCCCAGCGACGCGCCCGCGACCCACCAGATCACCAGCACGATCAGCGGGATCGCGGCGCCGACCAGCACCGCCAGCTCGTGCCGGGCCGCCTCAGCGAAGCCGTCAAGGGAGAACGGCTTGGCGTGCTCAAGCCGGCGGTCGACGAACTCCGAGTAAGAATGCGCGAGCCAGTAGAGCAGCAACGTAATCGCTACGGCGAATACGGTCTCGACGTAGGTCTCCTGACGGGCGCTCTCGGCGGCCAGCAGCGCCCCGACCGCAATCGTGCCGTACACGAGACGACCGGGATTGTTGGGCATCGAGTCATTCTGGAGCCGGCACCGGACGCCCGTGGACACGGCGTTGCGGATCCTATCGCCGCGTCTAGCCACCACGGCGAGGCACGAGCCCGGCTATTGGCTGTCAGGTTGACCAGCGATGAACAGGGACCGACTTCAGATCCGCGACCTGCTCCTTTGACAGGCTCAGCTTGACCTCGTCGTTCTCGATGCTCGCGACGGCTTTGATCGGGATCGTGATCTCGTGCTTGCCCCATAGGTGGCCCTGCTCGAGGACTAGATGCGTGATCAGTTCCTCACTGTCGACGACGAACCCGTCGACATGTCCCAGGCGGTGATCGTCGCTGGAGATCACCGCGCTCGCGCGGCGTACCTCGATCTTGTCCTTCGGGACGCGGTCGTATATCTCGGTGACGTACTCGTCAAGACCGAGCGGCTCGAGTCCGGTTCCAAGACCGCCCGACGCGAAGCTTCCGAAGTACGGCCACGCGAGCATGTCCTCGATCCCGACCTCCCAGTCGGGATCTTCGACGGGAACCTCGCCGAGGCGCAGATAAGCTGACTTCTGGAGCGGCTCGAGCCCGCTGACCTCGGCAACCGTGTAGTCCAGCAAGATCTCAGCGTCCGATGGCACTCGCGCGTGCGCCCGGTCGACCGGCACAAGTCGCGCGAGGTCGTGGCGATTGTGGGGCTGCACGACCAGATGGGTCACCCGCCGCTTGAGCGGATCGACAATGACGTCCGCCAGTTCGCCGTAGACCCCATCAGCGCAGTGGACCGCGTTACCCAGATGTAGTCGCACTACGGATGGCCTGTGGCGCAGTCGAGCATCTTCGCAACGATAATCGCTGTGCTAAATGTTGGGTCTAAGCTCGGGCTTCGGCCGCGGCCGCTTGCGGCCCCATTCCGCTCGCAGCACGCGCAGCGCGTTTCCGCTGCAGATCTTCTCGGCATCCACGTCTCCGTAACGCGCGCGCAGCTCCTTCTGTAGCTCGCCCATCCGCCCATGTGCTCAAGGCCTGGTAGCGCAGGCTTGATTTACCCATCGAGATCTGACCCGATCGCGATGTTGTCGTAGGTCCCAGGTAGCCGCGTCATCGCACCGCGACCTCTGTGGCGAGGGCGTATGGCGAAACGAGCGCGATCCGGTCGCCGCTCCAGAACCGCCCCGGGTCATACGAGCTCGCCGGCCGCGCGGGGTCAAGCAGACCCATGTGCTGGTAGGTCGTGGCGACGAGCTCGGCGCAGAAGACTGTCTCCAGCGACGACGACCGGCGCACCCGCCCCTTGAGCCACCGCCGCAGCAGCCCGAGTGTGCTGGGAAACGGCCGGCCGTCGAAGCGGTCGATGACCTCCATCAGCCGGTCCTCGTGGTAGCGATCGATCGTGCCCTGAAGCTGGCGCATCCAGGCCCTCTGGTGATAGCGCGAGTTCCAGGTCGTGACGGCCTCGGCGAGCAGGTGAAGCTGCACGCCTCGTTGCCGCTCGCCGGTCCATACGTCGGGTAGCGACCGGCCGAGCTCGGCGTGCCAGAGCAGCGGGGGCAGGTCGTCGATTGCGACCACCATGCCGACGTGGTTGACCGGACTGTTGGTGGCGGCACGGATCGTCCGGTCACCGAGCGAGGTGCCGCGAAACAGCCAGATGTCGCCCGTCGACGCCGCCGCGACAGCGTCCGCAAGAGCCAGGACCGTGTCGTTCACCGCCCTAATAACCTACGCGAACCGATGCGTGTGCCCTGGAAACTCGTCGGCCTCGCCGGCCTCGCCGGCGTCGCCGCCACCGGCGTCGTGGTAGCCCGCAAGCGCCGCGCCCAGCACGACTACGAGCCCGACGAGCTGCGCGAGCGGCTTCATCGCCGGCTCGCCGACGTCTCCGCTCACCGCGCTGAGGCCGCGGTGGGGCCGGCCACTGTCGCGTACACCGAGACATTCGAGAATCAGGCACCTCCGAAGCCGCCCCGGTAGCGATCGGCTTCGAGGCAGATTGCCACTGCCTGCAATAGCCGAGCGGCGACGCGTGAGAGAGCACGGGAGCCGGCCCCCCGCGTCAGTTCGGACGGGCCTGGCCGCTGTATTGCGCGTTGGGCAGCATGTTGGTGGCCATCGCCATACGGTTGGTCAGGTTGTACATCGCGCTGAGCTCGGCGACGTCCCACGCCTCCTCGAGCGTCAGACCGACATCGAGCAGCGCCTGAAGGTCGGCGCGCATGACCTCGCGCGGCTGCAGGGTGAGCTTCTCGGCGTAGGTGCAGATGGCGATCCGCCGCGGATCGAGTCCCGCTCGGCGCCAGTCATACGACACACGCTCGCCGAGCACCGGGTCGCCGAGCTCCTCGCGCAGGGCCGCCCCGTGGGCGACCAGGCAGTACAGGCAGCCGTTGGCCGCGCTGACGACGACGGCGATCATCTCCCGATCGGCAGCGCTGAGCTGATCGGTGGGCTGATGCAGCTGGCGATAGTGGGCGAACCAGGCGCTCAGACGCTGCGGGCGAAAGGCGTAGACGCGAAAGACGTTCGGCACGAAGCCCAGTCGCTCGCGCGCCTTGGCGAACAGACCCCTCAGATCGGACGGCAGATCGGCCTCGTCGGGGACTGGAAACCATGAGCCGGTGTCGCGGGCGCTGTCGTTGGTCGGGGTGGTGTGGGACATGGGCAGGGTTCGTGAATTGTCGCGCCTTGCGCGGCCGCGTAGGCTCCCCGACGGTGACCAGGCGTAACACAGGGGATCCGGTCGCGCTCGTACTCGCCGGCGGTGGTGCGCGCGGCGCCTACGAAGCCGGCGCGCTTTCGGTTCTGCTGCCTGTGCTTGAAGAGCGCGGTGAGCGTCCGCGGATCCTGATCGGCACAAGCGTGGGCGCTTTGAACGTCAGCTTCCTGGCTGCGAACGCGCATCTGCCCACGAGCGAGCTGATAGCGGCCGCGCTCGCGATTTGGCGCTCGGTCACGTGGCGCGAATTCGCGGGGCGGATCCTCTCAGCAGGATCGCTGCTGCGTCTCGGCGGATACGCCGGCGAGGTGCTCGGTGTGCCCGGCGCGCGCTTGGAGTCGCTGCTTGACCCCGAGCCGCTCCGGGCGACGCTGCGCGAACAAGTCGACTTCGAACAACTTGAGGACAACGTCAAGGCTGGGCGGCTGGACGCGGCCGGCGTTGTCGCCACCTCGGCGCTGACCAGTCGCTCGGTCGTCTTTCACAGCGGCGTTGTCTCGCCGCCTCCGGACCACCGGCGTGGTATTGACTACGTCGCGACACGGCTCGGCGAGGAGCATGTACTGGCCTCGGCGGCGATCCCGGTGATCTTCCCGGCCGTCGAAGTGAAGCGGCCAGAAGTCGCGCGGGGCTGGTACTTCGATGGTGGAACGCGTCTGAACACGCCGATCAAACCGGCGCTGGAGTTCGGAGCCGGGCGCGTTGTCGTGATCGCGCTCAACTCACTGGACCCTGGACCGCCACAGCTGGCTGGCGAGGAGCGACCGGACGCTCTCGAGGGCGCCGGCCAGATCCTGCTCGGCCTCCTCGGCGACCAGCTCACTGCCGACGTCCTGACCCTGGCTGGCATCAACGATCTGGTCGCTCCGCCCGGCGGTCTGATCGGCGCAGCGAAGCGCCTGGTTCCTTACATCGTGGTCGCGCCCGCGGAGCGCAATGCGATCGGCCAATGCGCATTGCGCGTATTCCGCCAGCACTACAGCGGTCCGCTGGAGGCGATCCGCTCACCAGACATCGCGCTGCTGGCCAGGCTCATCGCGGGCGGAACCGACGCGCAGCACGCCGAGCTGCTCAGCTTTCTGCTGTTTGCGCCGGAATTCTCCCAGGCACTCATCGAGCTTGGCCAAGAAGATGCGCGCCGCTGGATCAACCAGACGCACGACCTTGACGGGCTCTGGCAAATCGGGCAGATCTAGATCCGCCCGCGCGCCGGCAACGTTACGGTTCTCGGCGGGCGTTTTGTCGCCCGCCGAGAACCGATCTAGTGCCTCCCGCCGTAAGTACGGCGGGAAAGCACCTAGCCGGGGAGCGGCGCGCCCTTCTCGGTAAATGCCGGAGGCGAGTAGGGTTTGCCGGGGGTCGCTCCGATGGCGAGCAGCTGTACCGGTTCATCATCGGTGGTGATCTTGCGTCTGACCCCGGGGCCCACGCGAGCGAACACACCGGGCTGGAGTCGGTGTGTCTGACCTTCCGCGTGCAGCGTGGCCGAGCCGGAGAGTGCCGTGTAGACCTCCTCCTGTCCGTCCGCTGCGTGATCGTGCTCGGGGAAGTGCTCGAAATGTGGCGGGAAGTTCTCGACTTGCATTCCGAACGACGTCACGCCCAAGCTTGCGCGCGCGCGGCAAAAGCCACCGCCGTTGGGGGAATCAAACTCCTCGACCCGCTTGATTGAGACATCCGACATCGGCTTTCCTCCAGGTGCTCGAATGATGCTGTCGCTGATACGACGAACGGAAGTCTGTCAAGGGGACAGCAAGCCGGCGCCGTGGCCCAAAATGGTCTCGGATGATCGAGATGCGGACGGTCGACCCGTCACGATGTACCGCTCGGCCGGATACGTCGAGGTGCCCGCATTCGACGACGAGCCGTTCGCAGAGCACTGGTTCGAAAAGCGCCTCATTTGAGTGGCAACATGTAGCCGGTTGCGGGCTTCTCGGCGATCCTCCTTCACACTTGCGGTGGCGCTGTTGGTGCTCGCGGCGCTTGCGGCCTCGCCGGTCGCAGACGCGAGGCAGGTGTTGATCGGTCGCTCGGTGCAAGGGCGCCCGATCACCGCGAAGGTCCTCGGCCCTGACAGCGCGCCGCGGAAGATTCTCCTGGTGGGCTGCATCCACGGGAACGAATGCGCTGGCCTGGCGATCCTGTCGAAGCTAGCGCGCCAACCGGCCCCCAAGGGGATTCAGCTGTGGCTGGTTGGCGAGCTGAACCCAGATGGCACGGCTGCCGACACGCGCCAGAACTCGCACGGCGTGGATCTGAACCGGAACTTCCCGTACCAGTGGGAGCGGATCACCGACCCGACTTATTACTCGGGTCCGCGTCCGCTCTCAGAGCCTGAGACGCGGGCGGCGGTCAAGCTCATCCGTCGGATCAAGCCGGCGGTCACGGTCTGGTATCACCAGCACATGGACCTCGTCGATATGGCTGGCGGTGACCGTGGCATCGCCAGGCGCTACGCCCATCTTGCCGGTCTGCGCGCGACTTGCCTCCCGTTCTTGCCCGGTACAGCTCCCGGATGGGAGAACCACACCTTCCCGGGTACCACATCGTTCGTGGTCGAGCTTCCCGCGGGCGCCGTCGGACCAGACGCGCTTGCGCGTCACCTACGAGCGATCCGGGGCGTCGAGAGAGGCGAGCGCGTCGGCTCCAGAACGCGATGCGGACCGTGATCGCCGCCGGGTATCGGTGGTGGTGGTTTAGCCCTCGACGGTCGGGACGGGCCGGCCCTCTTCAAGGTAGACGCATCGTTTCGTGCCGGCAGACGCCGACACGCGGCGCCGGACCGGGCCGCTCAGCATCGCCATCGCCTCAGCCAATTCCACGAATCGGTGCGCGTCGATCTCTTCGTCCTGCAATCTGATCTCGCTGAGCTGCCGGTCGGTAAGGGCGCCGCAGTGAAATAGGAACCGCATTCCGCCGGGCCGGTGCGGTTTCGGCCGCAGGAAGTCGACGCACACCAGCCGTCCGTGCTCGACTTCGAGGTCGCACTCCTCCCGGGTCTCGCGCCGGCACGTCTCCCACGGGGACTCACCGTCTGAATCGACCTGCCCGCCGGGAATCGTCCAACCCTTCTTGTAGTTGGGTTTCAGGATCAGCAGCCGTCCAGCCTCGTCGAAGATCAGACGGCCGACGCTGGGATCCGCGGGACCTCGGGGAAGACCTCTTCGACGACGGCATCGACCATCGCACGATCATCGCTGAAACACAGCCGGATGCGAACCCCTAGCCCGCATCCAGGGCAGCCGGCGCGGCTCGGGTGCTGGCGGGCGCCTCTGCGATCGCTTGGCGCAGGGTCTGCTCGAGCTCGGCCGCAACTCGCTGTAGGGGAGCGGTCGAGCGTTGCGCGCGAGCGATGATCACCGCACCTTCGATCGCCGTGATGAACAGCGTCGCGATCGAGCGTGCGCGGGCGGAGGTCGTATAGGGCGCGAGTGCCTGCGCGATGAGCGACTCCCATTGGGCGAACGCTGCGCCCGCCGCCGCGCGTGCGAGGGGCGAGCGCTCGCCCTCGAGCGTCGCGGCGACGACCGGGCAGCCTGCCCCGAAGTCGCTCTGGCGCAGGATCTTCGTCCAGGTCTGGGTGAACTCATGGACGGCCCGGACGGGGTCGTCGTGCCGTAGCGCCGCGAGCAGTCCGGCGGCGGTGAAGTCGCCGGCGTAGCGCGTGGCCGCCTCGATCAGCTGCGCCTTGCCGCCTGGAAAGTGGTGGTAGATCGAGCCGCGCGGCGCGCCCGAGCGCTGGATCACCTCGCTGAACGAGGTCGCACCGACGCCGCGCTCTCGCATCAGCAGCGCGGCGCTGACGATCATCTTTTCCCGCGGCGTGGTGGACACGCCTTGATTATGACGCATGTCATAGTAGGATGCGAGCTCCCGACCGCGACGACCAGTCTTGACGAAGGAGCTTGCTCATGCCCGAGATGTCTGCCGGTGACTGGAAGCAGACCGCGTGCATCCTGTGTGAGTGCAACTGCGGGATCGAGGTGCAGCTCGATGGCCGGCGTTTGGCCCGGATCCGTGGCGACAAGGCCCACCCGGCGTCACAGGGCTACACCTGCAACAAGGCGATGCGGCTCGACCATTACCAGAACGGTCGCCACCGGCTGCAGTCCCCGCTGCGGCGCTGTCCTGACGGAACGTTTGAGGAGATCGGTTGGAAGGAGGCTGTCGCGGCGGTGGCCGGGCGCTTTGCGGCGATCCGCGATGAGTTCGGTGGCGAGCGGATCTTCTATTACGGTGGCGGCGGCCAGGGAAATCACCTTGGCGGCGCCTACAGCGGCGCGTTCATGCGTGCGCTGGGTGCCCGCTACCGGTCCAGCGCGCTGGCGCAGGAGAAGACCGGCGAGGCGTTCGTCGACGGGCAGCTGTACGGCGGGCACACGCGCGGTGAGTACGAGCACGCCGAGGTGGCCGTGTTCGTCGGCAAGAACCCGTGGCAGTCGCAGAGCTTCCCGCGGGCGCGCGTGGTGCTGCGCGAGTTGTCCCGTGATCCGGGGCGTTGCCTGATCGTGATCGACCCGGTCAGAACCGAGACTGCCGAACTGGCCGACATCCACCTGCGCGTCAGACCGGGGACCGACGCCTGGTGCCTGGCCGCGATGCTGGGGGTGATCGTCCAGGACGGGCTGGTCGACGATTGGTTCCTAAGGGAGCACACGCGCGGCTCGGAGGACGTGCTCGCTGCGCTGGCCGACGTGCCGATCGCGGCGTTCTCGACCTGCTGCGGAGTTGACCAGGAGATGATCCGCGACGCGGCGCGCCGGATCGCACTGGCGCAGAGCGCCGCGACATTCGAGGATCTCGGCATCCAGCAGGGGCCCAACAGCGTCCTGTGCTCGTATCTGAACAAGCTCCTCTGGCTGCTGACGGGAAACTTCGGCAAGCCGGGGGCGATGCACTTGCACTCGTGGCTGACGCCGCTGTTTCGCCCCGATCGCGGGGAGCCGCGGACTCCGGTTACGCGTGCGCGAATCCTGGGCGGCCTGACGCCGTGCAACGTTATCGCGCAGGAAATCCTCGCCGACCATCCCGACCGGCTGCGCGCGATGCTGATCGAGAGCTCCAATCCGGCCCACTCGCTGGCTGACTCCAAGCGCTTCCGCGACGCGCTCGAAGCGCTTGAGCTGGTTGTGGTGATCGACGTCGCGATGACCGAGACCGCTCGCCACGCCGATTACGTGCTGCCGGCGGCCAGCCAGTTCGAGAAGTGGGAGGCAACGTTCTTCAACCTCGAGTTTCCGCGCAACAGTTTCCATCTGCGCGGGCCGCTGATGGAACCGCTGCCGGGCACGCTGCCCGAGCCGGAAATCTACGCCCGGCTGATGCGATCGCTCGGCGTCGTGGATGAAGCGGTGCTGGTGGCGCTACGCGTGGCGGCCGCTGCGGGTCGCGCTGAGTTCGCGCAGGCTTTCGTGCAGGCGGTGGTTGAGGATCCCGGGATCTCAGCGTACGCCCCCTACGTGATCTACGAGACGCTCGGGCCGGTGCTTCGTGCGCCGACCGGCGGCGGAAGCGGCGAGCTGATCCAGGCGCCGGCCGCAGCGGCACTCTGGGGCCTCGCGCACCGCTGCGCGATGAGCTACCCGGAGGCCGTGCGCCGCGCGGACCACGCCGACGGGGAGGCGCTATTCGACGCGATCCTCGCCGGGCGTTCAGGGATCACGTTCACGGTCGACGACTCCGACGATGTATGGGCGTACGTAGCGCACGCGGACAAGCGGATCGCGCTGGCGATCCCGTCGCTGCTCGACGAGCTGCGAGCGCTCCCGACCAGCGCTGCCAGCCGATATACGACGACCGAGCTACCACTGGTTCTGTCCGCCGGCGAGCGCCGCTCGAGCACGGCCAACACGATCATCCGCGACCCGGCGTGGCGCAAGCGCGACGCGGCGGGGGCGCTGCGGGTCAGTCCGGCGGATGCGGCGGCGTTGGGGCTCTCGGATGGCGGCCGCGCCCGGATAACCACGGCGGCCGGTTCGGCCGAGGCGCTCGTGGAGGTGACCGACTCGATGCTCCCGGGCCACGTCTCGCTGCCCAACGGCCAGGGCGTCGACTACCCGGGCGAGGACGGCCAGCCCGTGCTGACCGGGGTCGCGATCAACGAACTCACCTCGCTGCAGTGGCGCGACCCGATCG
>CALAQT010000498.1 GCA_937888775.1 uncultured Actinomycetes bacterium
CGGCGCCTGCCGCCGACACCTTGAGGCCGTCGTGATCAGATGATCGGTATTGGTGGTGGCCGTCGGACAAAGCCGTTGGAGGCTCTGGCCGGGCCGCGACTGACTTGAGCCGGCGATCGCGCCATGGCTCGATGGAACTTGGGTTTCGACCCGGATCAGGCCGTTTGAAGGGCTATTCGGTGGTGGTGGAGGCGGAGCAGGTTGTGAGTCGCGGCGATCAGCCGCCATTCCGAGCGGACAGCCGATCTTCCTCGCCGCTGGAAGCGGTCGATCTTCCGGTTGAACTTCGTGTTGGCGAACACCGGCTCGATCAGACCCTGGCGTTTTCGGTAGAGGCCAGCTCCGAGCTCGCTTGAGAGCACTCTGCGCATGAAGTCATACATACCGCCGTTCCACCCGGGTCTGATACCTCCGTGCTTCTGCGCGTCGGGTGGGATCAGCACCGGGATCCCTCGCGCAGCGATCCTCTGCATCTGCTCCTGATGCCAGTAACCGGTGTCAGCCAAGACCACGCCTGGAGTGTCAGTAACGCCAGCGTCCGCGAGTTCGGTCTCGGCGGCGATGAGAACCGGTTCGAGGTTCCCGAAGTCCGGGGAGACGACGCAGATCTCGGCGGCGAGCACGATGTGGCCCTCGTTCACGGCGGCTTGCGCGTTGTAGCCCTGCACATAACCGCGGGCGGTCTTCACGTTGCGTGAGTCCGGGTCAGTCAGGTTGATCTCCCCGGCCGGTTCGTCCGGCGCTACCCACGGCGGGAACTGCCGTCCCTGCCGGCGACCGTCGCTGCGCAGACCGATCGCCTTGTAGGCCCGATACGCGTCGTTGGCCTCGATCTCGACCGCAAGGTTCTGCGAGAGCCGACGCTCCGCCTCAAGCAGCCGGGCGACACGGTCCCGCACAACCGGGCGTGCCTCCCGCTTGCGGTGCTCATCGGTCTGCTGGCGAGCTGCCCGCAACCACCCTCGCTGCCCGGAATTGCGGGTCACGACCACCGCCGGATCCAGGACCAGCGGAACCCCGGACATCTCAGACTCGACCTCGTCCGCGCCGGCACCACCGTCCGGCGCGAGCTGCTGCTCGGCGCGCTCAGCCTCGAGCTGGCGCTTGGCCTCACGCAACGCCGCCTTGCGGCCCTCCGCGGTCCGCAGATGCTCAGGCAGCTCATCGCCACGAGCGTCGCCATAGAGCTCGTCCTCCTCAGCGTCGATCCGGGCCGCCTCGGCGAGGATCTCTCGGGCGATCCGCTCATAGCTGCGCGACTGACGCTGCGAAGCGTTCGCGAACATCTTCGTCCCGTCGATCGCAACGACACCGACCTTCACCAGGCCGGCACGCGCGCAGACCGCGAGCACATCGGTGAACAACCCGGCCAACGCGACCTCGTGACGCTTCCGGAAGTCAGCGATCGTCGAATGATCAGGCTTCAGGTTCGCCGCGATCACCCGATACGCCACGTCCTCCACACACTCACGCTCAATCCCACGCGATGACCGATTCCCCATCGCATACCCATACAACAAAACGGCCACCATCATCGCCGGGTCATACGCCGCGCGGCCGTGACCGTCAGGGCGATACGACGCGTAAAACGCATCGAGATCCATCTCCGCGACCGTCCCGAGGATCGTCCACACCAAGTGATCCTCTCCCACCCAATCCCGCAACGACGGCGGCATCAAGAACGACTGGTCCCGATCGAAAGCAATGAAGTTCTGAGGCATCCCGGAATCTTCTTAAAGACCCCAGACAGAACCCTTTGTCCGACAGCCACGGTGCGAAGCAGGCACGGCGTGGCCCACGGCATCGGTGCGGGCTGGGTGCCCGCTTCGCCGCTGAAGCGGCCCACCCGCGACGGCGACGTTGCGCTGCTGCAATAGGCGTGATCCAGCAGCGCACGGAGGCTCGCGGGCGAGTGCTTTCACCATCTGGGTGCTGACCGACTGGACGACTCCTATGGCGACCAAGCAGTCGTGCCGATCTGCCGTGTCCGGCGCGCTGGCCCGCGATCGCTTTCGCCCAGAAGGAAGCGTCCCAGCAGACGCCGCCGGACGATCGCTATCGACGGCGAGCACTCGTGCGCCGGCGTCGGTCGGCGTGATCGCTTCGCCACGAACGCGATCGCGCGGCGCCGACCACCGAGGCGATCGCTTCTACTCGCCGGCCCGCGTGCGACGCACGATCGCAAAGGCGAGAGGCTGTCGGAGAATTCCGAGCGGTTGTACGAAAGTGACAACGGCGTTTTGGGGGGACCTCACAGGAGCGCGGCAGGCGGCCGAAGCGGAGCTCCCGAGACCGAAATGGCCCAGCGCAGAATCGACTTCTTGTCATCGATGTACAAGAACTCGTCGGACCCCGGGAATTCTCCGACAGCCTCTCGACGATCCGGTCGTCCTGCTCCGCGCCGGAGCGGAGCTCGATCGGATCGTTCTCGCAGCCTGTCCCGAGATCGGCCGCCAAGTCCTGAGATTGGCGAATAGGGGAACTCCCTCGTCGACGATCGCGAGCCCTGCTTGGCTCTCAGCAGGGGTATATGCCCCGACTTCAGCGCGGGTGCGGTGTCGGCCTCATCGCACCAAAGGCAGCCATCGGCCACGGCGCGGGATCGTGGCTCCTCTCTGCGGGAGGGGGATCCCGGGGCGCAGTCGTCTGGCGGCTAGCGGCCCCTGTGCCCGCACAAGAGCGGGCCGCTATGAAAGGCCGCGAGATACGCGCTCCGGGACCGGGGGCGGGGCTGCTAGCGCGGACCATGGGCCTTGTAGCGCCTCAAGCGACGAGGCAACATTGTCGCTATGGCCCATCTCAGCGACTCCCAAGAGCAGCGCGCCGCGGAGATATTGATCCTCGAGGCGATCGAACGGCAGGTCGGATGCACGCTCGAGTCCCGCCGCTTGCAGTTCCATGACGGAGCGTCGGTCGACGTGAACGGGGTTGCGCCGGACGAATCGGTCCTCGTCGAGGTGTCAGCCCACCAGGGCCCTCCGAAGGGCGGGCAACGGCACAAGATCGCTGCCGATCTCCTGAAGTTGATCCACGCTTGCTCAAGGCCGCGATCCTAGGCCGCGGTTAACCCTCGCCTTCGCGGATCACCAGGCCGACGCGGGATAAATGTTGGTGCTGGCGATCGCGCCTGGTGGCCCGCCCACATCGATCCACCTCATGCGGTAAGTCGCCAAAGCCGTTCTGTCGACGCGACTTCCTGGGGTAAGACGCAGGGGCGCCGGTCGGTACGCTGAGGCGGTGGCAGCCTCGGACGCAGTGGCCGTATCGGAGCGGGACCGTCGTCAAGCGCAGGTCGCGCATGTCCTTTCACGAGCCGTTCGAGACGGAGAGGTTGCTCCAGCCGATGCCTTGCGCATCCTCCGCCATGCACTCCGAAGGCGCAACACGAATATGGCCCGCAAGATCGCCACTCGCTCGGCCGCGGCCCAGCGGGTGATCGACAAGTACGGGGCAGAGAACGTTCCGAAGAATGCCTCCGGTGATGCGCTTCACGCCGACCACGTCTACCCCCTCACGGAGGAAGATCTCCGCCGCAACGACACGCTCGCCCTGTGGGTCGAGGCCATGCGACGGCTACGGACGGTTGTCTGCGTGACCGCTGATGAGAACTACCGACTCATGCGTTCCGAGCAGCACGGTGTCACAGGGCCCGCTAAGTACGTCGACGCGGACATCGTGTTCACAACTCAGGAACTGCCTTGGCACACGGCTGTCTCGGCCTGACCTAACCATCGGGTGTCGGAAGGAGCCCCGACGGCAGCGCTGAACGTTTGGTCGGATGCCGAGGCGGTCACGAGACCTACTCCGAGCCCAACTCAGGGGCGGTCATCGACGCCGCCGTCGGCCCCTGTCCGCCCGACAGCTGACGATCAACCGCGACGCTGTCGCTTGGCACCACGAGCAGCGACGTTGTCGACCGCGACCACGTGGTCGCAATCGTGGCATAGCGAGCGTCCCGCTCGCCTGCGACCGGACGCGTGCGGCTGGGCGGAAGCGCAAGCGCCGACCCCGGCCAAACCGACGCGCGGGCTCGTCGCAATGCATGAGTGAGCTCCTCGCCGACCCGTCATGAAAGTGAGCGTCCGGCAACTGGGCGCGGCGAGGCGGTTGCCGGCGGTTCCTCATGATGAGCAGGGTTGCTGCAAGCTGGGGCGGATTCAATCGGTCGTCGCAACGCTCGATGAAGGAGGGTTGCGATGGGCAGGCCGAAGGGGTGGGCGTCACAGCTGACGGGCCGACAGGTGATGCGTTCGCCGGGTCGTCCGCCTGCGGGGCGGCGGGAGCATCGTCAGAGGTTCTGGGCCGCGGTCGCGCGTGGGATGACGAGCGAGCAGGCGGGGGTCGAGGCGGGGGTGTCGCCGGCGGTCGGCGTCCGATGGTTCCGGTTGGCTGGCGGTATGCCACCAGTCACCCAGGCGCCGCTGTCGGGGCGTTATCTGTCGTTCGCGGAGCGGGAAGAGATCGCGTTGCTGCGCGCGCAGGATCACGGCGTGCGGGAGATCGCTCGTCAGCTCGGGCGGTCACCGTCGACGATCTCGCGTGAGCTGCGCCGCAACGCGGCGACGCGCAGCGGTCGTTTGGACTATCGGGCCTCGACAGCTCAGTGGCATGCCGATCGGAGTGCTCGGCGTCCGACGCCGGCGAAGTTGGCCGTCAACGCGCCGCTGCGTCGGTATGTGCAGGACCGCCTGTCGGGGTTGGTGGCGCGGCCGGGCGGAAGCGTGGTCGCGGGTCCGACGGTCGGGTGGGTCGGTCGTCGTCATGGCCGGCGCAAGGACCGTCGTTGGGGCAAGGCGTGGAGTCCTGAGCAGATCTCCCATCGGCTGCGGGTGGACCTCCCCGATGATGAGTCGATGCGGGTTTCTCACGAGGCGATCTATCAGTCGCTGTTCGTCCAGGGACGTGGTGCGTTGCGGCGCGAGCTGACCGCGTGCCTGCGCACGGGACGGGCGCTTCGAGTTCCGCGCGCCCGCGCGGGCAGCCGCGGCAAGGGGTTCATCACCAAGGAGGTGATGATCAGCCAGCGTCCCGCGGAGGCCGATGACCGCGCGGTCCCTGGGCACTGGGAAGGCGACCTGATCCTCGGGCTGGGAAGCTCGGCGATCGGCACGCTGGTGGAGCGCTCAACCCGCTTCACGATGCTGCTTCACCTTCCGCCGATGACCGAGCAAGGTCCGAGAGTGCATAACGGGCCTGCGTTGGCCGGGCATGGTGCTGAGGCCGTCCGGGACGCGATCGCCTCCGCGATCGTCACGCTGCCTGAGCAGCTGCGCCGCTCGCTGACCTGGGACCAGGGCGCCGAGATGGCACAGCACGCCCGCCTACGCGTCCAGACCGGGCTGCCCGTCTACTTCTGCGATCCGCAGAGTCCGTGGCAGCGAGGGAGCAACGAGAACACCAACGGGCTGCTACGCCAATACTTCCCTCGTAGCACCGATCTCGCCCGTCACGACGCCGAGGACCTCGCCGCGGTCGCCGCCGCGCTGAACGGCCGGCCGCGCAAGACACTGAGCTGGAGAACCCCGGCCGAAGCGCTCAGCGAGTACCTGTCAACGACGACATGACACACCTCGCGCCGGCACCAGCAGTGACACACGCCTGATACGGCCGAGCCGGTGGCGATCAGCTGATCGCCACCGGCTGATCTCAACACGCCAACAGCTACCAGCCAACTCCGCATCACTACAGTTCCGTGCACAACACGCTGTTGCGAGGACCGGTTGAGCCTAAGCTGCATCCCTGGTCTGAATGGTGAACCAGCCCCGGGTCGGGGCGACGGCGCGCGAGCGCCATCTCGAGCGCTGAGACGACGAGCTCTGAACGGAGATGGTCGGTCATCGACCAGCCCACGATCCGCCGCGAGAACAGATCCTGGACGTGCGCGAGATACAAGAACCCCTCCCAGGTCGAGATGTAGGTGATGTCGGCTGACCAGGTCTGATCAGGCCCGGTCGGTGAAAAGTCGCGGTCGACGAGGTCGCCAGCGACCCTGACGCCGGGCAGCCGGACCGTTGTGCGCCGACGCTTTCGCTGAAGCACTCCCGAGATACCGGCCGCCTTCATCAGCCGCTCTACGCGCTTTCGCCCAACCCCGACGTTGTGCTCGAGGCGCAGCTCGGCATGGACGCGCCGCACGCCATAGGTGCCATCAGACACCTTGTGGATCTGCTTGATCTTCTCCGTCAGCCACGCATCGCCCAACGTCCGATCTGACGGCGCTCGCCGCTGCCAGTCATGGAAGCTGGTGCGGTTCACCCTCAGCGCCCGGCACATCACAGCGACGGGATAGTTGGCCTTCTCCGCGGCGATCAGACAGAACACCGCGCCTACCGGTCGTCGGCCTCCCGGGCGAAGAAGGCCGCCGCTTTTTTTAGGATCTCGCGCTCCATCCGCAGCGTCTGATTCTCATGACGCAACCGCGCCAGCTCCTCACGCTCATCGCCCGAGAGCCCGTCCGGGCGCTTGCCCTCATCACGCTCGGCCTGCTTGATCCAATTACGCAACGTCACATCCGAGATCCCCAGATCCTCCGCGACCTGACGCTTTGACTTACCGGTCACACGAACAAGCTGGATCGCCTCACGCTTGAACTCCTCGGGATACGGCGGCCTGGTTCGGGGCACTTGGACCTCCTAGCCACCGTCTTTCGACGGAAGCGCTCAGGTGTCCTCGAAACCGGGGGCACTCCAACATTGCTCCGCTGGGCGCTTCCGGTGGGCCAGCGAGCGGGCGCTGTTCAGCACCGTCGGCGGCGGATAAGGCCCGATGCGATCAGGACGAGTTGGTGCGGACTCGGCACGCTCCCGTCCGTCCCGGTGGGTCAGAGGAGTTCGTACCGATCTGTTGTTCGGCAGTTGGGGGGGCGACGCGCCCATCTCAAGCTCGATCGCGATTGGCCCTGGTCCGACGCGCTCGCCGCCGCGCTTAATTAATTAACCGGCTCCGGGCGATCCCGGCGCTCTGCTGAGCACGCACCGCGACCGCGGCCACGACCTCACGACCGATTCGCAGCACCGCCCATCTCCGCTTGCCCGAAAACAACCGCCGCGCATGCCAGCACGACACGACTCCCCGAGCCAGTCGGACCCATCACCGCCTCAACAACCGTCTCCCCCTGCGACTTGCACCCTCGCGACCGAACCGTGGTCACCATCGCGACGATAACGGGGCTTCGAGGCTGACGGTGAGACGCACGTGTACACCAACGGAAACGGAGCCACCGCAGGCGGCAGGTTCCGAGCTGGGCACCAATGGCAGGTCGGCGCTCCGGGCGGCGCTCCGGGCGGCGCTCCGGATTCGCTTCGCTTGGGCTGTCCTCGGCGTCGACGTGAGGCGCGAACTTGCCATGTCGATCGACCTCGCAGCGGGCTCGACCGTCCGATACAGGGCCGCCTACAGCGGCACGGTAGTGGTCTGCCGGCCGGTCCCGACCCAGACGAGTTCTGCCATCGCGTTCGCTTTTCGTGTCGGATGCAATTGCAGCGATTCCTAGCGCCGTCGCCTGTGCGCGTTAAGGCCGCCGACCGCACATCGGCGGCACCGAAGCTCTGCTCCGACGTCGCCGCGCGATCAGGGGGCGCGCGAAGTGCGTTCATGACATGGCTGGGTCGATTCCAACGGTACCGCAACTCTCCAAAGCACCCACCGGTGCGTCAGTAGCTTCTGTTTTCGGGGCGGTCGAGTGTTATATCTAGCCTATGCCGTTCCAGCAGGAGCGCCGAATGCCACGGTCAAGCCATCGGCGGCGGAAAGCTAACGTTTAGGATGCGTGACATCAATCTGATGATGCCCCCGACCTATGCTTATCTCACCGTCTCGGCCCGGCGCTGCGACGTCGTGCTCTTGCCTGATGGGACCAGGAAGGTCGTCGACGAGGGAAGCGGACATCGAATCGCTGAGTCGTGGCACCCGGACCACTCAGCGAGCTCAGTCGCTGACCCGGATCCAGGGTATGCTCAACGTACAGCGCAAGCAGCCGCCGACGTAGCGGCTCGACTACAGGCCTTTGAAGGTGAACTGTCGCGCTGGGAAGCCCGGCTGCGCTCGCGTATATCCAGTAACAAGCTACGGCTTGACCCGGCGGATGACGCTACCGTTCGTAAACAATACGAGCGCGAATATCCGCGACCTGAGCCGCCCGACGCCGCTGTCATGTTGACGCCCAAAGTTCAAGTGGCTGTGTGGTGGCACGCGGAATGCCAGGAGGCCCAGCTTGCTGTCCCGCTCGCCGAGGCAACTGTTGCATTTCCGCGCAACGCGTTGGCCAACACCCTGACGCTGCTTGCCAAGAGCGGATGGAGAGTCGTCCATGTCTCCGAGGAGCGCGCCGTTGAACACGGGGCTGACGCTTCACGCGCGGTCGTAATCGGAGCTGCAGTTCTGCTGCAGTGCGGCGCACCATAATCGGAGTGGGTCGCCGCGCGGCGTCGGGTGTGCCGACACCTGCCAGAGCCTCAACTCAGCAGCAGCTCCCGCAAATGCCGGGCATCAGCCCAGTCGGTTTTCGCGCGCTTCTTCTTGCCCTTCAGCGCCTTGGCCTCCGTCGGCTCGGCCAAGTGCACCTCGGCGCCGACACGCTCGAGCTCCTCGACCACGAACCGCCAGCCTGTCGTCGCCTCCAACGCCACCTCCAAGCCTGCGCCTCTGAACTGCGCGAAGAACTTCCGCACCCCGGCTCGGTCCGCCGGCATGATCCTCGCACGCGAGACCTCGCCGGTGGTCGTCTCGATCCACTCTGCCGCGATCTGCGCGCGATGCTGATCGAGCCCCATCACGATCGACATCAGACCACCTCCTCGACCGTCAGGACGCCCGCGAGCACGAGCGTGCTGGCCGCCCACCGGGCAGCGCTTCACATACCGTGAATCACGGTCGGTACCTCCTCTTCGATTGGCCGGCCGCGCGGCCGATATCCGCGCGCGCCTACAAAGCCGTTCGACGCGGAGTGCCGGCCACCTCCACCGCCGGGTCACACGCCAGCCAGGACATGACATCTTTCGTCTCGATCGGAGTGAGCCGCTTCGTTCTCCTATCGCGTGAAGGTACGAGCCACGCGCCGGGACCGATGACACGCCAGCCGATCGTCTCGGGGCAGAAGCTGGACGGTCCGGACAGGACGCCTCCTCCTGGGCGAACGCAAGAGCGCGCCCGTGCCCGCGAGTTCCGGGGTCAGCGGCGAAGGGCCGTCTCCCCATTGCGCCGTGGGGCGATCCCCGTCCCGGCTCGTCGTGGACGGTCCGCGAGGCCGTGACGGCGCCACTCCCCCTTATCCCTCGCTGAGGACCAACAGCGTCTCCGGGCGAACGCCGTCATGCCTCATCGCATCGGCCGCGGCCTCGGTCTGCATGAACTCCTGGTAGGCGGCCAGGTCGGGGATCTCGACTACCAGCCCGACTCGCTTTGAGCCCTCAGGGTCATGGAATGTGCGTGCCGTGATGCCCATCGGCCCGAAGACCTCCTCGCGCTTCGGCGAGCTGAGCCAGTGCTCGACGTCATCGACCTCGTGGAATACAAGGTATGTGGCCACGGATTCCGTCCTTTCCACAGCGAGACGCCGTGTCGACTATGAGTTCGGCGTACCGTAACCCGCTTGCTGGCCCGCGCGCAACTTCGCCGGCAGCATTCGCTCAGCTAGCTCACCCCTGGGCGGATCGGCGTGTCGTCGCCGATACCAGGGGCCGACGTGGCGGGTGCAAAGTCACGCCTTTACGTAGGTAGCGTCCGCTGCACCCAGCGCGGGTCATCCGCCGCGGCGGCGACCATCGCGGCGCTCGGATCTGGGCGAACGCGAAAGCGAGGTGCGGGGCGTGCGCTCGCGGAGCGGGACGATCGGTATCTCGCCAAAGAGGGGCGCGAGCGACGTGGAGTGCCCGGTGTCTCAGGGGAGGTGAACTGGATGTTCTTCCAGGCTTTGCTTCAGTGCAGTGATCGACCTGGTCCATTTACCGACGTAGCTCGGGTGAAAGAGCGCGAAGAGCGCCGCCGTCTGGTTTTCGGCCTGAAGCGTTCCGCGAGCGAAGCAGTTGTTGTTCTCCCGCCAGAGCGAGTTCCACTGCACCTTCAAGGCCTCAAGGCGCTGGATAGCACGTAAGGTCCCGGTGCCCAAGAGGGCGACGACGCTCGGATTCAGCACGCGGATCTGCTCCTCCACGATGAGCGACGGGCAGTTTCTCCACATTTGCGGTCGCGGGGAGCGCCGGCTGTTCATCGGTCCCGGGGAGCACTGAACAGCCTGCACCCGCGCGCTCTCAAGCAACAAGTCGGCGAGCTTATCCAGCGACGGCTCCTCGTCAAGCGGACCAGCGTCCTGCGACGCGGCCAGCAGACCAACCAGTCGAGCGGCTCGGTACTGGAAAGGAGACCTGGGCATACTTCCTGAGACATGGCTTTGGAGCTTGAGCGCGATCACCGCTTCGGCTCCAGTGAGCCGTTCTCGGTCGGGGTCGAAGAGGAGCTGTTCTTGGTCGACCCGCTGAGCGGGCGTCTGACGAACAGTTCGGAGGCGGTGCTTGGGCGGCTCGGTAGCGTTGAGGGGATCGTCGAGCGGGAGTTGCACGCCTGTCAGGTCGAGCTGATCACCGACATCCACAGCACCGCGGGGGAGGCGGTGCGAGCGCTTGGCGCGATGCGTCGCGCGGTGCTTGAAACAGGGGCGGGCATCCTCGCATCAGGTACTCATCCCTCGGCGGGTGAGGGCGATGCTGCGATCACTCATAAGGAGCGCTATGAGCACATCCACTATCTCCTTGGTGACGCTGCGGTGACTCCGGTCGGCGGGCTGCACGTCCACGTTGGGATGCCGGATGCCGAGACCGCCATTCGGACCTTCAACGGGTTGCGCCGCGATTTGCCGCTGCTCCAGGCGCTGGCGGCAAACTCGCCGTTCCGCCACGGTCGGGATACCGGTCTCGCCTCGGCGCGTGACGCTTCGATGCGGGAGTGGCCGCGTTCCGGGGTGCCGCGCGCGATGCGGGACTTCGCGGACTTCTGCGAGATGAGCCGCGTGCTCGCACGCGCCGCCGATGTCCCTGACTACACGTATTTCTGGTGGAGGCTTCGTCCCCATCCTCGGCTGGGAACGGTGGAGATCCGGACGCTGGACGCGCAGGCATCGCTCTCGGACACTGCCGCCCTGGTCGCGCTGGTGCATTGTCTTGCGCGCGAAGCAGCCGACAGTGGGCCCGTGGCCGACCCTTCCCCTGAGGTGATAGCGGAGGGCATGTTCCGTGCCGCTCGCTTCGGCGTGCACGGCGAGCTTCCCGATGCTCACGGGCGGCGGCGCGCGGTCTCGGAGATCCTCGAGGACGTGTTGGCGCGGGTGGAGAATCGAGCTCGTGAGCTGGGGTGCGTCGAGGAGCTCGCGCTGCTACCTGAGCTTGTGCGGCGGGGCGGCGGGGCCGGGGCCCAGCGGGCCACCTACGAGATCGCCGGGATAGATGCGGTCGTTCGGCAGCTGACAGAGCTCACTGCGACGGAGGCCAATCGGTTTGGACGCTAATTGAGCAGCGCGCGGGCCTCAGAGCTCGGTGGCCGCAAAAAGCCTGCCGTGAGGCGCTGGTTTCGCAGCAGTGCCGTGGAGATGCCCTCGGGCAGGGCGCGGGTCGACAGCCTCAGGGATCCCACGTACCGCGAGCGGTAGGAGCATGAATGACGGTGCCGCTCTTTGCCGACGCACCGCACGGCGATTGCAACCACTCGCCGCTCTAGCTTTGCTCGCGGCCGAACGCTGCTGGGCGTAAGCGGACAGCCGGGGGACGTCGCCGGTGGATGCTCCGTGGGGCGCTCGCCCAACTCTCCTCTGTCGGTAAGGAGTCTGGGAACGCAGCGTTGGGCAGGGCTCCTCGCGCCAGCGTCGAACACGAAGCGCGCATGCCGTCCTGGCAACCAAGAGGACGACGACCCGATGACGTGGAGAAGGAGGATTGCCGTGACCGAGAAGCCCGCCAAGCCTGCCAAGCGGCGCGTCAGCTCGCCTAAGGCCAAGACGAAGCGGCGTAAACCAGATCATGGCGAGATCGCCGAGCGCGCGTACTTCATCCACCTCGAACAGCGCAGGTCCAATGAGCTCGAAGACTGGCTTCGTGCGGAGCGCGAATTGAACGCCGCCTGAGGCCTCGCGCCTCGCGCACCTTGCTCGCGTAGCCCGTGGAGCGAGGCGGACCGTGAGCGGGTCAGCTTCCGCCTAGTCTCCCACTCCTTGTCGGGGGCCCCTCGAGAGTGTGAGCCCACGCCTCCTTTCGCCCACGAGCAGGCGCACGGGTCCGCGCTGCCGATGGTTCTCGGCGGAGCGCACAGCCCGCGGCGCAGCTTCTGCTTTGCTCTGATCACCTCGCTCGTCTCGCTTCCGCCTTCGCGTGGAAGCACGCGCTAGGGCTTGACGCGCACGAGGTCGAGCACTCGGTCGCGGATGCCGACTGCTGCTCTCCCATAAAGCAGGCGTCCGGGGCCGTCCGACGCTCACCCGTTGCTCGCTTGCGAGTTCGCCCAAACGCGAGCGCCCGAGTCCGGTCCTTCGCGCGCCCGCGATCAACGCGAAGCCCGTCGTGGAGGGCGCGGCATCGCCTCTTCGGGCGATCACAAGGCGTAGGCCACGGCCACCGCGGGCGACCATCGGCTCGAGCGCTTCGTTCAGCATCCCTCCAGCTCGTTCGGCGCGCGTCCGAGCGCAATCATCAGCCGGCTCGCGCTCGCGACGTTCACACGCCGCTTCGGCCGACCTTCTCTGCCCTTGCCCAGGAAAGCCCGTTCGAAGTCGGCCTGACGCATCTCCAGCCAGCGCGCGATCTCGCCGATCGTGAGCTCCGGATCGCGCGCAAGCGCCTCCGTGATCACCGACTGCGTGCGCTGTACCGGAATCGAGTTGCACCGCAAGCTGTTCAGCTCGCGCCGGTCGTTCTCCGCCGCCGCCAGCTCTCGCACCCTGTATGACTCGAGACCCATGATCCTGCCCGCCGCCTCGAACGTCTCCCCCCGCTCGGATACCAGCGACCACGCGTAGCGCCGGCGCTGCACGCATGCCGCGCACGTACGGCCGGTTTCTGCGCACCGCTCGCAGGATTCGGCAACCACATCGCGCGTTACCTGCACCACCGCCGACATTCCCGCGATCGCCTAGCCCGTCGCTCGCCCTCCGGCCTCGACATGCAGGCCGGGCGGCTGCTCGAGATCAAACTCTGCGGCATGAACGCCATCGCGCTCGCGCTGGACCATCACAACGCGCAGCATAACATGATCTACGCTCAACTATGCTCAACTACGTTCACAGACGTCGGGGACATTCTCACCGTGTATCGGAGGCGGAGAGCACACCTCACCCGAATACGATCTTGCCGTCGAGCTGCTGCGCCGCCACGAGCGACTGAACGCCCGACGATCAAAGAGAGTTAGGCGATCGGCAGCGGGCCGCCCGGCACGATCGCGACGGCCTGCCAGCCGTCCGCCTGGCGGTCCAGCACGAACGTGGAGTAGCCGCCGTGCGGCCAGTAGCGGACCTCGAGCGCAGCCGTGACACCGGTCCGGAGAACCCGCAGGAGCCGGATCGAGAGCACCTGGGCACGCGCATAGTAGGCCGTGCACGACTCGTGGGCGTCGCGCTCCATCGCCGATCGGAACGCCGGCGAGAGCAGGCGCGAGCACACGTCGCCGCTGTCGCGCGCCACGCCGGCGCTGAACGCATCAAGCCAACCCATCGGAGTCGCGGGCAGCGCAGGTCCGCCCGAGCCCCGATCGCGTAGGGCCACGGTTGCAATCGCAAAGCCGGCCAGGGCTGTCACGAGCGCGGTGAGCAACACCCGCCCGAGCGAGAGATGCCATCGGCTCGGCTTGTCATCAGCCGATGTGGTCGCCGCGCGTCGATGTGGGCGCCAGTGCGAGTGCGCGCGCACCATCCCACGACGGTTCATCATCGCCACCGCAAACCGCCTCACCAAGTCGGGAACATCATCTCCGTCGCTTGCGATGCCGCGCCCCATGCTTCGAATGTGGAATTGTTGCCGCTCAGGCCAGTTTCGAATGTGACGGCTAGTTTCGAACGCCGACTTCGATTCCGATCTCGACCGCTGGGGCCCAACCGAAGGTCCGGTCGGGCACGGCGCTAACGTCGCGAACGCCGCGCCGAACTGGGATGCTGCACATCGTGAACTCCGCTTCAATCGCGTTTGTCATCGTCGATCAGCGTCCGGTGGATGCTGTTCGATTCCCGGGAGCCTTGACGCAACTGGTGCCCCTTGGACACGGCGAAGCGATCGCCCAGAAATGGAATCAGGAGCACCTGGCTGCTTTGGTGAATGAGTACAAAGAGCGCTGGGCCATAGAGGATGACCGGGTCGCGAACGATGGTGAGCTGCCCGATCCCGAGGTCCAGCGCCTCTACGAGGAGGCCACGAAGGCCTGGGCTGCGGAGAGGGACGCTGCGTTTGCTGCGGGTGAGCGCGACCCAAACTTTAGCCGCGTGTTATGGGAGAACAAGAATCCTCCACCCACGTTGCAGAAGATCGGGGAAACCCTCGGGCGTCCCATGCGGCAGCGACCGTCTGAGGGCGAGAAGCCGCAACCGCCCGACCCACCTCGGGGAGCCGAGGTCGAACAGATCGATTCTGCCTGGTGCGCCCGACTGGAAGGACCGACGTTCGATGACTCGGAGCGAGTGCTTGCTAGGCCTGGCTCGATTCCTCGTAAGGGAATCGCACAGCTCTTGTCGGAACTCGTAAGCGACGGATGGACGATCGTCCATTGGTCCGACGATCGTCGCGTGATTCACGAAGAGCGGCTCTCGCGAATTGAAATGGCTGGACTGACCGTAGTCCTGCAACGACTGTGACGCGGCGGCCATCATGATCACCACCACGTGGCGGTGGATTTGCCGGTGGTCTTCGCAACTCGAGGCACTGCGATCCACCGGTGCTCATCCCGTCAGGTCGGCTGCCCCATCGCGCTAGCGACCGCGTGCTGCGGCGACGATGTTGGTTGGGAGCAGCTCGACCTCGGAGTGGGTGAGCTCCCGCGATCTTTGAGTCGCTCGCGCAATCCGGGCGTGTGCGGCGGAAGTGCCACGGCCTCGAGATCGCCTCCGTCAAACATCGGCCTCGACCGCAAAGAACAGGTGATCGCGCCCGGCGTAATACCAGCGCTCTGCTGGCAGAACCACGCAGTCGCGTCAGCAACGCGGGTTCGGACCGCTCAATCGTCATCAAGCAATAGGAGCGCCGCGGCGCGCTCGCGACGAGCCCGACGAAGGGCGGCACGCCTGTTCGCCTCACGCTGCATGTCTTGTGCGTGAACCGTGGCAATCGCCTCACGTTCCATCTCGCCCGCGAACTCGAGCTGCACAAGCCAGGATGATCCGCGAAAGCGAGTGAAGTCGTACGCTCGGTTACTGACGTATTCCGGCCCGAGGACTTCAGCAGCCCGCCGGATCGTCGCGCACGCGGACAGATCACCGGCGTCCGATCCGAAGACATGTGGATCGACCCACGGATGCAGGCGCACGAAGCTCATAGGCGGATGCTATGGCTATCGAGCTAGGAGTGTTGGCGCCAACCGGTGCCGACCGGCGCGGGCCCAGGCTACCGCCGCTGCGACGAAGCGCGGCCAATTCGCTTGCGGCCGCAACCGCATCTGCAGCGGAGCCAATCGCGCTTATCCTCAGCGCCAACCGAGAACGCGTCGCGCCGACCGGCTATCGATCTCGTCGACAGATCGCCACGAGGGCGAGCGGCTGAGGTCCTGCCAGGCCTAGTGTTTCCTGGATCCGCCGCCTCCCGTTCCAAACTGCATTGCACATTCGAAACTACGGCTCCAAACTACGTTTCATATTCGAAACTAGCGTGAGCGGCAACAGGAATCACCGGATGCCCGCCGACGAGCACGTATCGGCGCCCAGAGTCAGCCGGCGCGTATGGGTATGAACCCATCGGCAAAGACGCCAGCTGGAACCAGAACGACTGGTAAACGCTCGCCTGGCCGGCCCCGAACGTATACGTCGTTGAGAATCGGCCGTTGCCCGTTACGTGCGCCTGCACCCCGTAGGTCGTGTACGAGGAACCGGACCCGATCCGTAGCCGCACCAGCGCACCCCCTGGGGGCAGATAACCGCCCTTCAGCCGCCCGGTTAGGCGAACGGTGCCACCCCAGGCCACCCGACGGGGAGAAACGCTGAGCAACTGCACCTTGGCCGGAACCACGAGCTTCACGGGCGCCGCCAGCGACGACTCTGTCGTCGGGCCGCCGGCATAGGCGGCAGTAACCAGCCGCGAAGGGCCGGCCGCAAGCCGCGCGCTCCATCCCCCATCAGCTGCACTCGTCGCTACCGCCGCGACCCGGAAATCCCCGCGGCCGTTATCCGCGGCGGTGAGCACGTCCACCGTCTGCCCGGCCAAGGCGATCCCGCCGGTCGTACCCAACCAGCCGCTCACCGTGGTGGAGCGTCCGTGGCCGACCCTACGCGTGGTCTTATTGACTGTGTGTGGTCTGAGCAGCACCCGGATCGTCTTATGGCGCCGCACCCGCACCTTGGTGCCATGCCGGCGCACCGTCACCCACACGACCACCCGCCGCCGCATGCTGCGCACGTGGCAGCGCGTGACCTTGACGAGCTTCGTATGGGCGGGTCGATGCACGCGAACGAGCCGTCCGCGGCGGTGGATCCTGACCCACCGCGCCCTGACCCGCTCAACCGTCCGATGACATCGAAGTCCATCGACCAGCTTGGAGAACGCGACCGCCGTGATCGTCGGCACCCCGATCTTCATCCCAAACGAGCCGGTTGGAGAAGTGCCGTGTACGCCGTTGCCGTCGACCGCGTTGTTCTCAGAAAAGCACTGCACTTCGTGTTCCCCCACGCCGCCGACCGGCACCTGCGCACTCTGAGAGGGGTACCACTGCGCAGAGGCCCCATCGACCGAGCACGAGACGCCGGCCACTCCTGACGGCCCAGCGGTGCCCGCCGCGGTCACGTACTGGGTGCCGGCGGTCGACGCCGCGTCGCTCGGGCCCGACAAAGCGACGGACGGCTGCTGGTTATCGACATACACGGTCTTGCTCAGCGATGCCGGCACGCCAGCCGCGTCCCCGGTGCTCAGCGTCAGCGCCACAGCGCCCTGGCCATAACGACTCGTGTCCACCGGCTGGCTGATCGGCGGCGCCGCGCATTGATGCCAGCTCGAAACGTCCCGGCTCGAGGTAGTGGTGTTGATCAGGTCCCCATTTAGGCTGGCCGACAGCGAGCACAGCCCAGATGGCGAGTTGCCCCATGCGAAGAACGGCCAGGAGCCGCGAACCCAGCCCGAGGCCTGCCAGAGCCCGGTCGGGGCGGCGAAGCTCGGACCAGAGGTCTCGCGGACGTACAGCGAGATTGCGCCGATGTCGAGCTGGGCGGGCTGTGTGCATTTGCTCACGCCGCAGATCAGCTGAAACCCGAAGTAGCCAGAAGAGAAAGGTCCGACCCCGACAGCGGTCTCACCGTCATGAGTCTGTACGCCGCCGCCGGCCCAGTAGAAGCCGCCGCCGAAGTCGCCGCCTTGGTTGTTCAGGCCGGTCGAGACCATCGAGTTGGTGCTCGCCCCGACGATCGCGAGACCCGCGGGAGCGTTCGCCTGCCAGCGTCCGGTCAGACCGCGCGTACTGGTGCCGCTGGCGTCCAGCCCGAACCCGTTCGCGGTATACGGCGGATTCGGGCACGTCCCCGATTGGGTGATACCCGCGACCGGGGCGCCGGCAACGAACACGTCGTTGGCGTAGGAGCCGCACACCTGCACCGTCTCATCCGCCACCGCGCCGGCGGCCGCGACAAGCCAGATCACCGCGGCCATGGCGACCGCACGGCCGAGCGTCACGAGCAACTTTGATCCTGAAGGCGGTGCCATCGAAGCTCGCTTAGCCTTGTCGGGTTAGGGCTGCGGGCAGATCACCGCGACGTTGACCGCGTTCGGCGACGACAGCCCTATGCGCACGCGAGTGCCGAATGCCTTGCTCCCGGTGACCGTGACGGCGCTCGCGTAGCCGGCCCCCGGGAAGCTCTCGACCGTCGCCTCTGAGAAGCAGCTCGTGGGAATCGGACCGGGCCAACTGAGCTCGCCCCCTGCGTAGAGAGACGGGGGCTTGTACCAGACGACAACCTGTGCCCGGGGTCGTGATGCGATCAGCCTTCCGTCGGCGCTGACCCGGGCCCAGTAGCGCACATAGCCCCCGATGGAGCTACGATTAAGCTTGATCGGGCTGATCGAATGGTTGCGCAGCTGGCGGTTACCTACGCTCTCCGCCGGGAGATTCACGGCCGCGTAAGAGGTGCCGCCCAACGCGACGAACAAGGCGAGGTAGGCGATCGCGTTGTGGCGGGCGTGCGCTAGCAGTCTGGGCATTGGTGCTCTCCTGTCGTCGCTTCAGGGCTAACCCGTGCCATTCCCGTGACCTGGCCCGAGGGTGCCATTGGGTCCGAAAGCGGGCCGTTGGGCGGGGGTTGATGTCTGGCTGCTGGAGCCGCCGGTGGCACTGGCGGGCTGTCCGGCGGGGGGCGCCGACGAGGGTGGCGTTGAGCCGGAGCTACCGGAACTACCAGCATTGGAAGCCGCCGAAGCAGTCGATGAGCGGCTCGCGGAGGACGGCGGCGTGGTGTAGCGGTGGCGAGTCGCCGCCCTTATGGTCGCGTGTCTCTTCCTGAGCTGCTCGTTGGTCGCTCGACGCACGCGCGCGTGCCGCGCACGATGGGGCACCGTTTGCCGGACGCTCTCACGTGCACCCAGCGGGTTGGCGCCGGCAGCCAACGATCCAGGCCTAAGAATCGGAAGTAACTCCTGGGTGTTCAGGCCACGGGAGAGCTGAGCGGGCGACAACACCGAGGTACCTAATTGCGTGAGGATGGCCGCCACCAGCGCGACCCCGCCGAGCGCGCCGAACGTGGCGATGACTGGGCGCGTCAGACGAACCATGCGTAGCCGCCGACGCGGCGTGTGCGGCGTCGGTCGATGCGCGCTGTAACGCGTCCTAACCCCATCCGCTGATCGGCTGATCAGCGCCGCAAGCGATCGACCACGCGTGCGCCTGGCGCCTTTTGAAGCATTCCCAATACGAGCTGACTCTGGCGCTAGAAAGGGGTTGGGATGATGATGCTTCTCGTCAGAAAACCGGGCGGCTGCTACCGACCTGGTGTCGGCCGTCCGCGCGGCCGCCCGAACGTTCTCGTCGGTAGCGAAGGAGTCCTCGCCAGCGGTCTGGGATGTGATCGCAGACACCAGCTCAGCCGGGACGAGCAGCGACGAGGCGATGCTCTTCGGCGCGTCGGAGTTGGGTTCGGCTGCCGCGCGCGCCTTTGAGCGTGAGCGGCTCCATTGCCGCGCCCGCTCGGTTCCATCGATGACGTTGCCGTTCTGATCGTCCATCTGGCTTCCGACGGCTCCCCGCTGTAAGATAGCAGCCCGTTCGCTCAACTGTGATCAAACGCTCCTAAATGATACGCTGCACTTCCCACTCTTTGTCGCGTTGATGTCTCAAGCAACTTCCAGCACGCCAGTTTCCGAAGAGGATCCGTGGCTGACGGTCCCGCAGGTCAGCGAGGAGCTGAAGCTCCATCCCGCAACCGTCCGCGCGTGGGTCAAGTCGGGACGCCTCGCGGCGGTTCGCGCGGGCCGCGCATGGCGGGTGCGTCGCTCCGAGGTGGATCGCGCGCTGCTGTCGGACGCCTCGCCGGCATACGTGCGCCAGGAAGCTTCCTCCCCTCCGAGCTCGGCGCAGGCTGACGCTCTGCGGACGGCGGCCCCGCGGCAGATCGCCGACCACATCATGACCGTCGGCCCCGGACCGGCTGAGCCGTCATGAGTGGCGATCCTCGTGTTGCGCTGGAACAGGTGCAGCTCGCCGATCAGCGCTGGGGCGACGCGCTCGAGGCGAGTGGCGAGGCGCCGCCGGACTACGGCTTCGCCCAGCGCGTGCGCGCGATCGCAAACGCCGCCGAGCAGGAGGCCGCCGCCCTGCGCCACGCCGACATGCTCGGCCTCGCGCATCGTCCGCACCCGGGCGCCCGCAACATGCAGCTCTCCCACGAACTGCGCCCGGGCGCGCGGTCCCGCCCGGGTCCGCTCGAGCAGTGGGAGCGCTTCGACGCAACGGTCGCCGAGCTCGGCGAGGCGCTCGAAGGCGTCGCACTGAGCGCGATCGCGCGCGCGTTCGGCGAGCTGTCCGATGTGGCACGTGAGCTCGCCGCCGAGATCGAGCGACTCGACTCTCGAACCGCCGCTCGCCGCCGCGCAGGGTGACTCTCCTGCGCAGCTGGCCGCCGTCTGGCCTGACGGCTGGACGCGTACGAGACAGCTGGCGAGAGCCTTGGTTCCGGTGAGCCGCATGTCCTCGAGCTAGTCCTGCGAGTCGGGCGCGGGAGCGTCGCGGATCGGGGGCCAGCTCGGCGGCGTGGGTATCGCTCCCTTCAGCCAGTTGGGCCTCGCCAGCTCGTCGAAGCGGGCGAGATCGGCCGGGTTGAGTCCGTGCTCGGACCCGAAGTGCTCGAGCCACTCGATCACCGAGTCGCCGCCGATCAGCCAGGCACCGACCCAGTCGCCGTGCTCGTCCGGCCGATGCCAGATTCGAGGCCTGGTCGAGGTGAACGGGTGGCAGACCGCGGGCCGGACCTGTCCCGAATACCTGGGAAGTAGCCGCTGGATCTTTCCGGCGAGCCGGTTGACGGCGATCACGTCGTCCCAGTGCCCTGGCGCGTAGGTAGCGCTGACCACAAATATGCCCGTCTCTCCGATGATCACAAACGTGTTTCGCCGCTCGCCGGTCAACGGGTAGGGCTCGATCCGCCACCGATCCTCCGGCAGCTGCACGAGCTTGGCCGCGAGCTCGCGAGCGGCCAGCTCGAGCCGGCGGCGGAAGTCCACGTACCGGCATAGTGGCTCGAGCGTCTCGGACGAGAGCCGTCCGGGGTTCAGGCGACCGGGTCTCGCGTCGGGGCTGGCCGCAGCGCACGCGGTGCTGGCCGACGACAAAGTGCCCGGCCACTGGCCCGCAGCCACACGATCTGGCCGAACCAGGGGCTCGCGTGGTTCGATGCTCGGCTCGATCGCCACAGCGGGCGTCGCCGGATGCTCTCTCACCGTCTCGGCTTCTCGTCTTCGCCCGAGTGGCTGGAGCGGTCGTCGCGGGCGTGGCGTGTGCTGAGCGACCCCTCGCCGGCGCCGGCGCCAGCGTCGGACAAGGACCACTGGCGCGGCGAGCACGGCGCTCCACCATGCGAGCAGCCCGATCATCTCCGGCGCTGTAACGGTGGCGTTCACCATTGCGATCCTCAGAACGATCGCCCGCGCGGCAGTGTCAATGGCCATCGGTTTCTCCCCAACTACGGCCATCATTTCTCCCCACTGGTG
>CALAQT010000499.1 GCA_937888775.1 uncultured Actinomycetes bacterium
GGTCCCACCGCCGGCGTTGGCGCCGCCGGTGTTGCCCGCGGTGCCGCCGCCCGTGCCCCCACCGGCGGGCGCCCCGTTGGTCTGCGTGCCACCTGAGGCCGAGCTCCCGCTGGAGCCGCTGGCACCGGTCGGCGCGGTGCCGTTGGTAGCGGTGGCGCTGGCGCTGGCGCCTTGGTTGCGGGGATTGGCGGTCGCCTGCTCGCTGGCGAAGATCTGCAGGGCCTGCGTCATGTAGTCGTGCCAGATGATGGCGGGGAAGGTGCCGCCCTCGACCGGGCCGCCGTTGTAGTTGGTGGTCATCGGAACGAGCTTGTTCGGATAGCCGACCCAGACCGCAGTCGTCAGCTGCGGCGTCCAGCCGACGAACCAGGCGTCCCCGTAGTTGGTCGTCGTGCCCGTCTTGCCGACCACGTCGTAACCGGAGATCGCGGCAGCCGTGCCGGTGCCCGCCTGAACCACACCCGCCAGCATGTCGTGGATCGTCTGCGCGACACTGGTCGGGATCACGCGCTTGTAGGTCGGCTGGTCGCTGATGTTCCTCTTGCCGCCGCAGCGGACGACGTAGCACTGGATCTGGGCGATCCCGGTGGGCCCTTGGTTCGGCGCGCCGAGGACTGGGTTGAACACCTTCCGGCCACCCTCGGCGATCGTCTCGTACGCGTGAGCCATGTCCAGCGTCGAAACCCCGACCTTCAGACCACCGAGGATCATCGCGTAGTTGTCGGAGACCGGAGTCCGGATTCCCATCCGGTTCGCCATGCGGGCGATCCTCTTGGTGCCGACGTGAATGCCCACCTGGGAGAACACCGAGTTGTCGGAGATCGCGGTCGCCTCGGCGAGCGTGATCGGACCCGAGTAGGTGTTGCCGAAGTTGTGGACGATGAAGTGCTCCTTGCCGCCGCTGTTGGGAACGATGAAGTTCTGCGGCGCCGATTCGATGATCGAGTCGGGCCCGTATTCGCCTGACTCCAGCGCCACCGCCAGCGTGAACGGCTTGAACGCCGAGCCGGGCTGGCGCTCACCCTCGCTGGCGAGGTTGAACGGGTACTGCTGGTAGTCCTCCTGCCCGTTGACCACTGGGCCGCCGACCATCGCCCGAACTTCGCCGGTCCGATTGTCGATCGAGACCAGAGACGCCACCGGCTGGTTCTGGCCGTCCGCGGTGATGTAGGGGAGGTCCTGCGAGATTGCCTGGTCGGCCGCCCGCTGCATCGGCAGGTCGATCGTCGTGCGGATCTTCAGGCCGCCGTAGTAGGCGCGATATTCGGCGATCTTCGCCGAGACCCCGCGGTCCAGGCCCAGCGCCGCCAGGACCTGCGGTCGCAGCCAGCTCGTGAAATACGGCGCGGCGCTTGGCTCCTGCGGCTGTTCGATGTCGTCGGCCTTCGGCAGCGGCCAGCCCGTGCCTTGCGAGTACTGCTCTCGGGTGATGTCGTGCTGGGCGAGCATGTCGCTGAGCACGAGGTTTCGTCGTCCCAGCGACGCCTGCGGATGGGCGATCGGATCAAACGCGCTCGGATTGGCCACCATTCCGGCGAGCAGCGCGGCCTCCCACGGCGCCAGCACCGACGCGCACTCCGGATGGCGGGTCGTCGGCGTGCTGTCGCCGGCAGCGAGCGTGCTGTCGCCGCAGCCGCCGGTATTCCCGTCGGTGGCCGAGTTCGGATCGAATCCGTGGATCTTGCCGAAGTAGACCCGCGCGGCGGATTCGATCCCGTAGGCGCCGTTGCCGAAGTAGATCGAGTTCAGGTACTCCTTGAGGATCTTTCTCTTTCGCCACTCACGCGTGAGGTGATAGGCGAGCGTCGCTTCACGCAGTTTCTCAAGGATCGTGCGGTTGTTCTCCTCGGCGAGCGCGTTCTTTACAAACTGCTCCGCGATCGTCGACGCGCCCTGGGTCGCTGAACCGGTCACGTCCGCGAGCAGAGCGCGCCCGACGCCGCGGATGTCGACTCCGGGCTCGGTCCAGAAGCGCTTGTCCTCGACCGAGACGATCGCCCTGCGCATCCACGGCGAAATCTGATCGAAAGTGTCGATCACCACGTTGTTGGGCGGCGCCAGAATCCCGATCGGATGCCAATGGTCGTCGTACAGGTAGGAGTTGACCTCCTGCCTGTACTGCTGCTTGTTCTCCAGCTGCGGGAGGTCTGACGCGACGGCCATCATCATCCCGAAGACCGTCGAGATGAACGCCAGCGTCCCGAGCCCGATCAGGATCGAGATTAGACGCAGCTTGCGCACGCGCGGCTTGCGCGGGCGCCCGGCCCGGCTGCGCCCCCAGCGACGTCCGCGGGGCGGCGCGAGCGGGATCGGCCCATTCGGGCCTGCGCCCTCGGTCGTGATGTTCGGGTCGTCGCTCATGCGATCGATGCGCTGCTCTGGCGGCAAGAGCCAGCGGGGGCGGTCCACAATGACCGCCCGGGGAAGGAACCTCGGCGCCGGAATGACACCGGGCACGGTTCCCGTACGGCCGCGCCAGTCTAGCATTGAGCCCGATGCCGATCGCGCCCTCCACGCCCGCCGAGACTGCGGCGTGGCTGGCTCGCAACGCGGTCGACTGCCTGCCGCAGGGGGAGCTCGAGCGCAAGCTTGCCGCCGGCCGGCCGCTGCGGGTGAAGCTCGGGATCGACCCGACCGCGCCGGATATCCATCTCGGCTTCACCGTCGTGCTGCAGAAGCTGCGCGAGTTCCAGGACCTCGGCCACACGGTCGTGCTGATCGTCGGCGACTACACGGCGCGCGTCGGCGATCCGAGCGGGCGCTCCAGCACCCGCCCGATCCTGGCGCCGTCCGAGATCGACGCCAACGCGGTGACCTTCCAGCAGCAGGCGCTGCGCGTGCTGCGCTCCGAGCGCCTGGAGATTCGCTTCAACAGCGAGTGGCTCGACATGCCGATGGAGCAGCTGTTTGGGTTGCTGCGCACGACCACGGTCGGCCAGCTGCTGGAGCGAGACGACTTCTCCAAGCGCTTTGCCGCGCACGCGCCGATCTCCGTGCTGGAGCTGCTCTACCCGCTGCTGCAGGGCTATGACTCCGTCGCGGTGCAAGCCGACGTCGAGCTCGGCGGCGCCGATCAGAAGTTCAATCTGCTGCTGGGGCGTGGCATCCAGCGAGCATACGGCCAGCCCGAGCAGGTGATCCTCACCGTTCCGCTGCTCACCGGTACCGACGGCGAGCACAAGATGTCCAAGTCCTATGACAACTACATCGGGGTGGCCGATTCGCCCGCCCAGATCTACGGGCGGACGCTGAGCATCCCGGACTCATCGCTGGAGGACTGGTATTCGCTGTTGCTGGGTTCCGGGGTTCCGGTGGAGCTCTCGCCGCGTGACGCCAAGCGCGCGCTGGCGCGTGAGCTGGTGGCACGGTTTCACGATCGGGATGCGGCCGCTGCCGCCGAGGCGGCGTTTGACCTCGTCCACGTCAGGCGCGAGCTGCCCAGCGATATGCCGATCGTGGAATGGCCCGTCGATCACCCGGTCGTGCACCTGCCAGCGCTGCTGGCGCGGGCCTTCGGCGTGTCCACCTCCGAGGCTCGGCGCAGCCTGGCCCAGGGTGGGGTCAGGCTGGAGGGCGAGCCGCTCGCCGCTGAGCCTTTGGATCTGCCGTCCTCCGAGCTCGACGGGAAGGTGCTGGCGTTGGGCAAGCGGCGCTTTGCGCGCGTGAAGCTTTGCTGAGCGCGGGCGCCTAGCGATGGCGGTCTACGGCGGGCTGCTGTGGCTCCAGACGCCCGGTGACGGGCACATAGTCGACATCACCGAGGGCGTCGCGCGAGTGGTGCAGACAGCCGGCGTGGAGCGCGGCCTGGTGTCGGTGTTCGCGACCGGATCCACGGTGGCCGTCACGACGATGGAGTACGAGCCCGGCGGCGTTGCCGACCTGCAGCAGCTGCTGGAGCGCCTGATCCCGGCGCAAAGCGACTACGAGCACAACCGCCGCAATCACGACACCAACGCACACGCGCACCTGCGGGCGGCGGTGATCGGGCCGTCTGAGACTGTGCCGCTGGTCGATGGGCGCCTGGCGCTGGGCACCTGGCAGCAGCTGGTACTGATCGACTTCGACAACCGCCCCCGACAGCGGACGGTGACCGTCTCGATCCTCTCCTAGGGCAGCATTCTCGGAATCCGTCTCGATCCTCTCCTAGGGCAGCATTCTCGGAATCCGTCTCGATCCTCTCCTAGGGCAGCATTCTCGGAATCCGTCTCGATCCTCTCCTAGGGCAGCATTCTCGGAATCCGTCTCGATCCTCTCCTAGGGCAGCATTCTCGGAATCCGTCTCGATCCTCTCCTAGGGCACCGTTCTCGGAATCCTGTTTGCGCCCGGGCGAGCGGCTGGCCAGACCATCAGAGATCCTCCACAACGGCGCACAAGCCCGGCCGATGAGTCGCGAGTAAGCCGCGGCGCCGTGGCGCTGCTATGTTCCCGGCGCGAGCTGCGTCTCAGACGGAGCGTCCCCGGCGAGAAGTCGTCTCTTCAGGAACGCAACAACCAGCCCTCTGAGCGCTATACTTGTCAGTCCGCCCCGGTGCTGGCTATCCGGTTCCGGGCGCGCCCCTGAGGAGGAAACCCTTCCAGAAGAGGTGCGACGGTCTTTGAAAACTCAACAGCATGCGCACACTTCGACCGATTCCTCGGTCGAGATGTGTGTCCAGGTTCGACGCCGTCGCTCGGGCAGCCCAGTCATGGGCGAGACGAACGGCGGTGCCAAGATTGACCCCGTCTTGTGCCCCGAAGCCCCCTGTGTATAAGGGCTTCCTCGTGTGGGTGCAAAGGTCTGAGTCCCTCCAGGGACCGACCTAAGATTTGACCCGTCGCTGGGCCCACGACTTCGGTCGTGGCGGCCGGAGGTCGGGTTGTACTCTTGACGACTCTACGTTGAAGTGGAGGATTGCCGTCAGGCAATCCTCTTAAGTGAATCGCTCTAAGCGATTGACCCAGTTCTTCACGGAGAGTTTGATCCTGGCTCAGGACGAACGCTGGCGGCGTGCCTAACACATGCAAGTGGAGCGACGAACCAGGCTTCGGCCTGGGGCAAAGCCGCGAACGGGTGAGTAACACGTGGGTAACCTGCCCCGATGACCGGGACAACCCGAGGAAACTCGGGCTAATACCGGATGTGTCCTCCGGCCATAAGGCCGCTGGGGAAAGGAAGCTTCGGCCTCCGCATCGGGATGGGCCCGCGGCCCATTAGCTTGTTGGTGAGGTAACGGCTCACCAAGGCGACGATGGGTAGCTGGTCTGAGAGGACGATCAGCCACACTGGGACTGAGACACGGCCCAGACTCCTACGGGAGGCAGCAGTGGGGAATCTTGCGCAATGCGCGAAAGCGTGACGCAGCAACGCCGCGTGGGGGAAGAAGGCCTTCGGGTTGTAAACCCCTTTCAGTTGGGACGAAGCTTCGTCGGTGAATAGCCGATTGGAGTGACGGTACCTTCAGAAGAAGCCCCGGCTAACTACGTGCCAGCAGCCGCGGTAATACGTAGGGGGCAAGCGTTGTCCGGAATCATTGGGCGTAAAGAGCGTGTAGGCGGCTCGGTAAGTCCGCTGTGAAAGTCCAGGGCTCAACCCTGGAATGCCGGTGGAAACTACCGAGCTAGAGTCCGGAAGAGGCGAGTGGAATTCCTGGTGTAGCGGTGAAATGCGCAGA